>NZ_LT607802.1:2792927-3092927 GCF_900090205.1 Vogesella sp. LIG4
ATCAGGTAACCGTGAAGATGGAATACCGTCACGACTGGGCCAACCAGGGTGTGTTCCAGAAGGCCGATGGCAGTGCCAGCAAGAACAACGACATCTTTGGCATGCAGATGATCTACGCGTTCTAAGTTGGCCGCATGGCATCACCGCAAAGGCAGCGAGCAATCGCTGCCTTTTTCTTTGCGCGCTTTGCCAGATGGATATTTTTACAGCGATAAATATGTAATTAGGTTTGCTTTTTGCATAAAAACCCATGCCGATGTGCTGGCAATAAATCCTTGTCGCTTTTGTGTATCGACATTTGCCGCAGATGTCGCCAAGGTGACGCACCCCGCGACAAGGGGGGTGATAGAGCACACACATGGAGAAAAAAATGCAAACACAGCACAGCGAAACCGGGCTGCGGCGGGAGCTGAAAGCCCGCCACCTGTCGATGATCGCCATTGGCGGTTCCATCGGCACCGGCCTGTTCCTGGCCTCCGGCGCCACGGTGGCCACGGCTGGCCCCGGTTCGGCCCTGCTGGCCTACGGTGTCATCGGCATCATGGTGTATTTCCTGATGACCAGCCTGGGTGAAATGGCTGCCTACCTGCCGGTATCCGGCTCGTTCCAGGTTTACGGCTCGCGTTTCGTCGATCCGGCATTCGGTTTTGCCCTGGGCTGGAACTACTGGTTCAGCTGGGCGGTAACCGTGGCGGTGGAGTTGGCCGCAGCATCCATCGTGATGGGCTACTGGTTTCCGGGCGTGCCCGGCCTGGTGTGGAGCGCGGCCTTCCTCGGCATCGTGTTCCTGTTCAACTATATCTCGGTGAAGGGTTTCGGCGAGTCGGAGTACTGGTTCTCGCTGCTGAAGGTCATCACCATCATCGCCTTCATCGGCACCGGCACGCTGATGATCTTCGGCATCATGCATGGTGACCATGCGGCCAACTTTGCCCCTGGCCTGCACATGTTCGAAATCGGCGATGCGCCGTTTGTCGGCGGCATGCCGGCCTTCATTTCCGCCGCCATGGTGGTGGGCTTCTCTTTCATGGGCACCGAGCTGATCGGTGTGGCTGCCGGCGAGTCCGCCGACCCGGCCACCACCATTCCGCGTGCGGTAAAGCAGGTGTTCTGGCGCATCCTGATGTTCTACGTGCTGGCCATCGTGGTGATCAGCCTGATCCTGCCGTACAACGACCCGTCGCTGCTGAAGAACGGCATGGAAGACGTGGGCGCCAGCCCGTTCACCCTGGTATTCAAGCGCGCCGGCTTCGCGCTGGCCGCCGGCATGATGAACAGCGTGATCCTTACCGCCATTCTGTCGGCGGGCAACTCCGGCCTGTATGCCTCCACCCGCATGCTGCACAACATGGCGCAACACGGCATGGCACCGCGCGTACTGGCCAAGCTGTCGCCGGGCGGCGTGCCGCGCCGCGCGCTGATCGCTACCACGGTGGTGGCCGCGCTATGCTTCCTGACATCGCTGGTGGACGAGAAGGGCGTGTACCTGTGGCTGCTCAACGCCTCGGGCATGACCGGCTTCATCGCCTGGCTGGGCATTGCGGTTTGCCATTACCGCTTCCGCCGCGCCTACCTGCACCAGGGCGGCGAACTGCATGAGCTGCCGTACCGTGCACGCTGGTTCCCGCTGGGCCCGGTGCTGGCTTTCGGCATCTGCATGCTGGTGATGCTGGGGCAGAACTACGCCGCCTTTACCGGCAGCCGTGTCGACTGGATGGGCGTGATTGCCACCTATATCGGCATTCCGCTGTTCCTGGTGCTGTGGCTGGGTTACAAGTGGCGTCATCGCACCAGCGTGGTGCCACTGGCAGATGTCGACCTGGTGAGCAGCCGGGCGTAACTCCCGAACGGCCAACCCTAGCGGTTGGCCGTTTTGCTTTCAGCGGTATCAGCTGTGATAAGCAGCTGCCGAATTTGCAGATTCTGCTGGTGAATTTGACAGGCTGTCTTACAAAAAGAGAGTGGCCGGGCAAACATGGCGGATGCGTAAGCATCTGTCACGATCTTTTGGCAGGTGTTGCCTGCGGACGTTATCCAGTTGGGGGCAAGCAGATGAAGCGGAAAGAATATGGTGGTGTACGGGCCGGCTGGCTGTGCTGGCTCTGCCTGCTGCTGGTGCCGGCGGCGATGGCGGAGGAGGCGGGTATTGGTACCGTCAAGACGGTAAGCGGCAATGTGCAGATCAAGCGCGGCACGCAGGCGGTGCCGGCGGTGCCAGGGCAGACCCTGCAGGTGGCCGACCAGGTGCAGACCGGGGCCGCCAGCGCGGTGGGCATCATGCTGCGCGACAAGACGATGCTTTCCGCGGGGGCGATGTCGTTGCTGCAGCTCGATAAATTCAACTTCGACAACAAGACACAGCAGGGGGCGCTGCAGGCCACGCTGAAGAAAGGCCGGCTGGGCGTGATTTCCGGCGCCATTGCCAAGCACTCGCCAGAGTCCGTGCAGTTCCGCACTTCGACCATGACCCTGGGGGTGCGCGGCACCGAATTCATCATCGAAGCGCAGGACCGGGGGGATACGCCATGAACGGAGCAGTCCTGGTATTGCTGGCGGGCATAGTGGCTTTTCTGCAGCATCCGGCGCCGGATCGGGTAGTGCTGTTGCCGGCACCGGATGGAAGCGTGGGCAAGGTCATCGTCAGCACTGCCGGCGGCGAGAAGGAAATCGCGCAGGCCTATGCCACGGCGGCGGTCACGCCCGGTGGCGGCGTGCAGAGCGGTAGCGCGGCCGAGACCGAGGTGGCCACGCGTTACGCTGACGTGCTGCAGGCGCGGCCCAGACGGCCCGCCAGCTATCTGCTGTACTTCCAGAACGACAGCGACCAGCTGACCGATGCATCGCAGGCTACGCTGGAGGCGCTGAAGCAGGATGTGGCCAGCCGGCCGGTGCCGGAAATCCTGGTGATCGGCCACACTGACCTGGTGGGCAGCAGCGACTACAACGACAACCTGTCACTGCAGCGGGCGCAGGTGATTGCCGGCATGCTGCAGCAGCTGGGCGTACAACCCAAGTCGCTGGAGGTAACCGGCCGCGGCATGCGCGAGCCGCTGGTGCCGACCGCCAACGGCGTGGAGGAACCACGCAATCGCCGGGTGGAAGTCTCGGTGCGCTGAGCTGACAAGTGGGGTGCCATGTCCTTTCCGCTGCGTTCACAAAACATGTTGCGCCGCCTGCTGACAGGGGGCCGTGGCCGGCCGGTGGCTGCCTTGCTGCTGGCGATCCTGCTGTTGCTGCAGCTCGCCACCCAGCTGCCGCCCACCTGGCCCCAGCTGTCGCCGCCGCTACCGGCAGTGCTGGCCGTGGCGGGCGCACCGCTGGATGCCGCCCGCACCTGGCTGTTCGACAGCTTCCAGAAATTGATGCCGCGCAAGGTGCACAATCAGCCGGTGACCATTGTGGCCATCGACGAGAAAAGCCTGCGGCAAGTGGGGCAGTGGCCATGGCCGCGCGACAGGTTGGCCGCATTGATCGACAGCATCCACCGCCGCCAGCCAGCGGCACTGGGGCTGGATATCTACATGCCGGAGGCGGATCAGAGCTCGCCCGACCTGCTGGCGGCGCGCCTGCCCGCCAGCCAGCATGCGCTGGCCGACCAGCTGCGCGCCTTGCCCGGCAATGACCGCGTGCTGTCCCAGGCACTGGCTGCCGCGCCGACGGTGCTGGGCGCTGCGGGTTTCGACTTTCGTGCCTACACCACCAGCACCGGCATGCGCAGCGTGCCGATGCGCGTGATGGGGGCCGACCCGCGGCCCTTCGTGCGTCACTATCCGCAAGTGCTGGCCAGCCTGCCGCAGCTGCAGGCCGCCGCCAGCGGCCAGGCGCTGTTGAGCGTGGATGCGCAGAGCGGCGGCGTGCGGCGCGTTGCCATGCTGGCCACGGTGGGCGAGCAGCTGGTGCCGGGGCTGGCACTGGAAATGTTCCGCGTCGGCACCGGCGATGATGCGATCCGGGTGAGCAGCAACGCGCATGGCGTGACATCGGTGCGGGTGGCCGAGCTGGAGGTACCCACCCAGGGCAATGGCGACATCTACCTGCACTTTGCCCGCCAGGCCGACGGCATGGCGCGCTATGTCTCGGCGGTGGATGTGATGCAGGGCCGGGTGGATGCCTCGATGCTGGCCGGCAAGCTGGTACTGGTGGGGCTGACCGGCTCCGGGCTCAACGATATGCGCTACACCGCGCTGCAGGAGCTGGTGCCGGGTATCGAGATCCAGGCCCAGGTGATGGAGACGCTGTACGACGGCACCTTCCTGCAGCGGCCCTGGTGGTTCCTGTGGGCGGAGTTGGGCACGGGGCTGCTGCTGGGCATGACCCTGCTGTGGCACATTCCGCGTGGCGACAGCGGCCCGGCGCGCTGGCTCAAGCAGCAGCCGCAGCGCGCGGTGTGGCTGAGTGTGGGCTTGGCATTGCTGGCCTATGCGCTGGGGCTGGCACTGTTCCAGTATCGCGGCCTGCTGCTGGATGTCAGTGCCATCGTGATCGAGCTGGTGCTGCTGCTGGCGGTGCTCTTGGGTAGCGGCATGCTGGCCAGCCTGGCCGATGCCCGCGTCAAGCTGGCTGGCCTGGTGGAAAGCGGCCTGGCGCTGGGGCGGCTGCAGCAGCGCGACAGCCTGTTGCGCACCACGCTGAATGTGGCCTGCGAGATGAGCTACTGCGAAGGCGCGGCGGTGCTGCTGCGCGGGGAGGACAATAGCCTGCGCTACGTGCTGCACACCTATCCGGGCGAGGTGCCGGCTAACGCACGATGGCGGCACAGCCTGCCGGGGCAGGTGCTGGCCAGTGGCGAATCGTGCCAGCTTGTCGGGCTGGCCGAAAGCGACGACAAGCTGGCGGCCAATACTTACGAGCTGCTGCGGCAGGTCGGCATTGAGGCGGACTCACTGCTGGCACTGCCGATGAAGGCGCACGCGGACGAGGTGGTCGGGGTGATCCTGCTGTGCAATGCCCGCGATGACTACAGCAAGGAGCTGATTCCCTTCGACCCCAAGCTGCTGCCGTTCATGGAAGCGTTGGCCGCACAGGCGGCAGTGGCGATGGAAAACCTGGAGCTGGTGGAATCGCAGAAAGCGCTGATGGACGCGATGATCCGCATCATCGCCGGCGCCATCGATGCCAAGAGTCCGTACACCGGCGGCCATTGCGAGCGGGTGCCGGAGCTGGCCTTCATGTTGGCCGAGGCTGCCTGTGCTGTGGAGCAGGGGCCGCTGGCCGATTTTGCCTTCCGCAACGAGGACGAGTGGCGCGAGTTCCGCATCGGCGCCTGGCTGCACGACTGCGGCAAGGTCACCACCCCGGAATACGTGGTGGACAAGGCCACCAAGCTGGAGACCATCTACAACCGCCTGCACGAGGTGCGCACCCGCTTCGAAGTGCTGTTGCGTGACGCGCGCATTGCCCGGCTGGAGGCCATCCATCTGCATGGCGCGGACCCGGAGCAGGAAGATGCAAGGTTGGCCGCACGCGAGGCCGAACTGCATGACGACTTCGCCTTCGTGGCAAGCTGCAACCAGGGTGGCGAATTCATGGCGCCGGAACGCATCGCACGGCTGCAGCGCATTGCCGCGCAAAGCTGGTGGCGCCATTTTGACGACCGGCTGGGGCTGTCGCAGGAGGAGGAACTGCGCTGCGCCGGCATGGCGCCGCAGGCCTTGCCGGCCGAGGAAAAACTGCTGGCCGACAAGGCGCAGCATCTGTTCGAGCGCCCGCCCAGCAAGGCGCTGGACCCGAAATACGGCTTCCGGCTGCAGGTGCCGCACTATCTTTACAACCAGGGCGAGCTGTACAACCTCAGCGTCGGCCGCGGTACGCTGACCGAGGAGGAACGCTTCAAGATCAACGAGCACATCATCCAGACCATCGTGATGCTGGATCAGATGCCGCTGCCCAAGTCACTGCGACGGGTGCCGGAATACGCAGGCACCCACCACGAAACGCTGATCGGCAGCGGCTACCCGCGCAAGCTGGCCGCAGACGAGCTGTCGATACCGGCGCGCATCATGGCCATTGCCGACATCTTCGAGGCGCTTACCGCGTCGGACCGGCCGTACAAGCGCGGCAAGACGCTGTCCGAGTCGGTGGCCATCCTGTACCGCTTCAAGCAGGACAAGCACATCGACCCGGTGCTGTTCGACCTGTTTCTCACTTCCGGCATCTACCGCCGCTATGGCGAGCGCTACCTGCGGCCGGCGCAGCTGGACGAGGTGGATATTGCCCGCTACCTGGGGCCGCTTGACACCGTACCGCAGCCGGGCTGAGCGTCAGCCGCCGTCACCATCGCCATCGCAGAACCACACCGCATCCGGCAGCTGGCCGAACACCTGCTGCAGGCCCTCGCCCCAGCCCTGGCGCAGGGCCTGGAAGTAGGGGTCGTCCTCGGTAACGCGGTGGCGTGGTGCAAAGTCGAAGTTGTCCCGCTGCTGCCACAGCAGGTCGATGGGCAGGCCCACCGACAGGTTGGAGCGGATGGTGGAATCGAACGAGACCAGCGTGCACTTGATCGCCTGCGCCAGTGAGGTGTCGTGGTGGATCACCCGGTCGATGATGGGCTTGCCGTACTTGGCTTCGCCTATCTGCAGATAGGGCGTGTCCGGTGTGGCTTCGATGAAATTGCCCTGCGGGTAGACCTGGAACAGCCGCGGCGCCTCGCCCTTGATCTGCCCGCCCAGCAGAAAGCTGCAGCTGTAGTCCACGCCCTGCGACTGGGTCTGTCCGTCGCCGTCGCGGGCGATCACCTCGCGCACGGTGCGGCCCAGCAGCTCCGCCGCTTCGTACATGCTCTGCACGGTGTGCAGGTTGGCCGCATGGTGCTGCAGCCGGCTTTTCAGCAGGCTCACCACGCTCTGGGTGGTGGCGAGGTTGCCGGCGCTCAACAGCACGATCTGCCGCTCGCCCGGCACCGGGATCACGGTCATTTTGCGGAAGGTGGCCACGTGGTCCACCCCCGCGTTGGTGCGCGAATCGGAAGCGAAGATCAGCCCCTCGTTCAGCACCATGCCGACACAGTAAGTCATTGCTGATCCGCCTCCGTTACCTGGGCGCGTGCCTGCAGCGCCTCGCTGCCGCCGCCGCGGCGCACACCGCGCACCGGGCTGGCGTCGGTGTAGTCCAGCCCCACCGCCAGCTTCAGGTGGTGGCGGTCCGGCAGCATGCGGTTGCTGATGTCGAAGCCCTGCCAGCGGCCGTCGGCATGTACCTCGGCCCAGGCGTGGCTGGCAACGTGGGTGTCGCGCTCGCTCAGCAGATAGCCGCTGACATAACGCGCCGGCAGGCCCAGGCTGCGGCAGGCGGCAATGAACACGTGGCTGTGGTCCTGGCATACGCCGGCCCCCAGCGCGTAGGCGTCGCTGGCGGTGGTCGTGGCGCCGGTGACGCCGCCGGTGTAGGGCATGGCATCGGCTACTGCCAGCATCAGCGCGGTGAGGCCGCTGCCGGCATCGGCGGCGATGGCCTCGGCATGGTTGGCCGCAAGCTGGCGGATGGCGGCGTCGGGCTCGGTGAGTGCGCTGTCGCGCAGGAATACCGACGGCAGCAGCACCTCGGCCTCGTCCGACCAGTCGTCACAGGTTTCCACCACGCCATGGGCGCGCAGGTGGATCTCGCTGTGCGGCGTGTCCAGGGTGAGCACGTGCAGGATGTTGCCATAGGCATCGGTGCTCTGGCTGGCGGCCACCGGCAGCTCCAGCTGCCAGCTGATGATGCGCTGGTGGCTGTTTTCCGGCGGTGTCAGCCGCAGGTACTGGGTGCTGTGGCTGACGGTGCCGTCGTAGCGGTACACGGTTTCGTGGTCGATGGTCAGTTGCATGATGCCTCCTTAAGTGGGTGAGGACAGTGATCGTTGCCAGTAGGCCACGTCCAGCCAGCGGCCGAACTTGCGGCCAACCTGTTCGAACTGCGCCACCTGCTTGAAGCCCAGTGCGCGGTGCAGCGCATCGCTGGCCGGGTTGGGTTGCGCCACGCCGCCGATCACCGTGCGCAGGCCGAGGTCGGTGAGCCGCTGCAGCAGCTCGCGGTACAGCAGCTTGCCCAGGCCCTGGCCCACGGTGGCCTGGCGCAGGTAGATGCTGGCTTCCACGCTGTGGCGGTAGGCCGGGCGCACGCGCCAGCGGCTGGCATAGGCATAGCCGAACAGCTCGCCGTCCTCGGCTTCGGCCACCAGCCAGGGCAGCCCCTGCGCCTGGGTGCCGGCGATGCGCTCGGCCATCTCGGCCACGCTTACCGGCTGTTCCTCGAAGGAGATGGTGGTGTACTCGATGTAGGGGTTGTAGATGGCGCAGACGGCGGCGGCGTCGTTCGGGCTCGCCTCGCGGATGATCAATTGACTCATGCGGCCTCCAGGTAGGCGCCGTGCACCGCCGCGCCCAGCGCGTGGATCTGGTTGAGAAACTGCGCCAGGTAGGCGTGCAGCCCGCCGGCGAGGATGTTGTCGATCTGGTCGTAGCTCAGCTCGGCATGCAGGGTTGCGGCCAACCTTTTGGCGCGGTGGTCGGTATCGCCCTGGATGCGTGGCAGCAGGTAGGCGATCTCGTCCACGCAGGCGCGCAGCGAGCGCGGCACGTCCGGGCGCAGGATCAGCAGCTCGGCCACCCGCCGCGCGCTCAGGCTGTCGCGGTACAGTTCGTGATAGGCCTCGAAGGCGCCCAGCGAGCGCAGCAGCGCACCCCACAGGTAGAAGTCGGCGGCGCTGTCGTCCAGTTCGTGGCCGATCAGGTGCGACTTCATGTCGATCAGCCGCGCCGTGCTGTCGGCGCGCTCCAGGAAGGAGCCCAGGCGGATGAAGGAATAGGCGTCGTTGCGCTGGATGGTGCCGTAGGTGGTGCCGCGGAACTGGTTGACCCGCTCCTTCACCCAATCGAAGAAACCGGCCAGCGGGCGGCCCTCGGCCGCCATCTGCCGTGCTTCCAGCCAGCTGGCGTTGATGCTTTCCCATACCTCGCCGGAAATCTTGCCGCGCACGGCGTGGGCATTTTCGCGGGCGCGCTTCAGGCAGTTGATGATGCTGCTGGGGTTGGCCGCATCGAAGGCCATGAAGTGCAGTGCATCGCCGGCCGCCAGCTGGGGGTGGCGGGCGCGGCAGGCGTCCAGCGCGCCGGTGGTGGTCAGCGCGGCGACAATGTCCGCGCCGCCGCGGGACTGCGGCAGCAGCGACAGGCTGAGGGTTACGTCCAGCAGCCGTGCCAGGTTTTCGGCGCGCTCCATGTAGCGGCTCATCCAGTACAGCTGGGAAGCGGTGCGCGAGAGCATCATGATCAGTCCTCCAGTATCCAGGTGTCCTTGGTGCCGCCACCCTGCGACGAATTCACCACCAGCGAGCCCTGCTTGAGCGCCACCCGTGTCAGCCCGCCGGCCACCATATTGATTTCGCGGCCGGACAGTACGAAGGGGCGCAGGTCGATGTGGCGCGGCGCGATGCCGGCTTCCACAAAGGTGGGGCAGGACGACAGGCACAGCGTGGGCTGGGCGATGTAGTTGGCCGGGTCGGCGAGGATGCGCTGGCGGAAGTCTTCGATCTCGGCGCTGCTGGCCGCCGGGCCGATCAGCATGCCGTAGCCGCCGGCGCCGTGGACTTCCTTCACCACCAGGCTGGCCAGGTTGCTCAGCACGTGCTCCAGCTCGGCCGGGCGGCGGCACATCCAGGTGGGCACGTTCTGCAGCAGCGGCTCCTCGCTCAGGTAGAAGCGGATCATGTCCGGCACATAGGGGTAGATGGATTTGTCATCCGCCACGCCGGTACCGATGGCATTGGCCAGGATCACCCCGCCGCTGCGGTATACCGACAGCAGCCCCGGCACGCCCAGCATGCTGTCGGCGCGGAAGGCCAGCGGGTCGAGGAAGGCGTCGTCGATGCGGCGGTAGATCACGTCCACCTGCTTGTGGCCGGCGGTGGTGCGCATGTACACGCGGTTGTGCTTCACGAACAGGTCCTGGCCTTCCACCAGTTCCACCCCCATCTGCTGCGCCAGGAAGGCGTGCTCGAAGTAGGCGCTGTTGTGGTGGCCGGGGGTGAGCACCACCACGGTGGGGTTTTCCGCCAGGCTGGCGTGGCGCAGGGTGTGCAGCAGCAGGGTGGGGTAGTGCTGCACCGGCGCCACCGCGTGGCTGGCGAACAGCCCCGGGAACAGCCGCATCATCATCTTGCGGTTTTCCAGCATGTAGGACACGCCGGAGGGCACGCGCAGATTGTCTTCCAGCACGTAGAAGTTGCCGTCGCTGTGGCGGATCACGTCCACGCCGGTGATGTGCGCATAGATGCGGTGCGGCAGGTCCAGCCCCTGCATTGCCGGCTGGTACTGGCTGTTGGAGAACACCTGCTCGGCGGGAATGATGCCGGCCTTCACGATGTGCTGCTCGTGGTAGATGTCGTGCAGGAAGGCGTTCAGCGCGGTGACGCGCTGACGCATGCCGGCTTCCAGCGTGTGCCAGTCGCTGGCCGGGATGATGCGCGGCACGATGTCGAAGGGAATCAGCCGCTCGGCGCCGGAATCGTCGCCGTATACGGCGAAGGTGATGCCGACGCGGTGGAACATCAGGTCGGCTTCGGCGCGCTTGCGTGCCAGGGTCTGTGGCGTCAGCGAGTGCAGCCAGTGGGCAAAGTCGCGGTAGTGCGGGCGGATCCCCCCGCTGGCGAGCAGCATTTCGTCGTAGTGGTGCGCTTCGGGCAAGGTCAGGGCATGCATGTCGCGTCCTTTTCCTTTTAAGGGTGGGTAGTCACCCTAAACCCAACAGCAATAGCTGTACCAGCGACCTATTTATTGAAATATGGGGTGTGTAACAATGGTTTTATAGAAATGATGCAGCAGGGGGTGGATATGCCGTCTCAATATGGTGCAGCGTGCCCCATCTTGGCACCCGGAACGTGCGGCTGCTACAGCTTGCCGCCACGCTTTACCTGCCCGTATATTGCGCAATATCAATTATTGAAATAACCGCTATGCCGCCAATCTTTACCGAACAATCCCGCAGCCCGGGCAGCACGGTCGTCGGTGTATACCGGCCGTTGTCGCTGGCGGTGCTGTGGCAGGGCGGTAATGTGGCGGCACGCTGCTATCTGCTGCTGGCCTGGCTGTTGTCGCTGGGGCTGTGCCTGTGGCTGGGCGTGGTGCAGCTGTATGGCGGCTGGTACGGTTTTCAGGCGAATGTGGGCGAGCTGTCCTTCGTCATCAGCATCTACCCGCCGCTGACCATCGCCACGCTGTGGGTGCTGTGGTTCGGCTATGCCTGGGGCGCGCTGCTGGCCTATCTCACCACGCTGATGATCGGCGTTCTCTCCGGCTTGTCACCGGGCTGGTGCGTGCTGTTTGCCTTTGCCAACCCGCTTGGCCTGCTGGTGATGGCGCAGGTCTATCACCATGTCAATGTGCGCTATGTGCCGTCGTCGCTGGCATCGCTGCTGTTTTTCGTGACGGTCTGCTTCATTTCCGGCGTGTCCAGCGCCACCGGTTCCTTCATCTGGAGTTACAGCAACAAGCTGTCGGCACTGGGCGCGTTCCAGGCCTGGCAGGGCTGGTGGACCGGCAACTTCCTGCAGACGGTGCTGACCTGCGGCCCCTTGCTGCTGCTGACGCCGTGGTTGCAGCGCTGGCGCGACTACCGTTGGCCGCAAGTCGGGGACAGGCCGATGCTGCAATCGCACTGGGTGCGGCTGCTGGCACTGTTGTCGCTGGCGGGGGTGCTGGCTTTCCTGTGGCTATCCTTCCTGCTGGCGGATCGCAGCGTGATGACGCTGGGCGGTGACAGCTCCGGCGCCTGGCAGCAGCGCGCCATGCTGTACCGCGATTCGGCAATGGCGGTGTACTGGGTGCTGTCGGTGCTGCTGTTTGCCGTGGTGTTCCTTGGCTACCGCCTGTTCCGCCAGCGCACCTTGCAACTGAAACTGGCCGCGGAGCGGGTAGCCTATGAGCGCGACCTGGCGCTGCGGCGGCAGAGCGAATCGGAAGTGGCGCGCCAGGCCTTGCACCAGCTCAACCTGGAGTTGGCCGCACGCATGAACGAGGTGGAGCAGTTGCAGGCGCAACTGCACGAACAGGCCAGCCGCGACCCGCTCACCGCCCTGTACAACCGCCGCTATCTGCACCAGCGCCTGCCGCAGCTGCTGCAGCGCGCCGAGCGCAACGGCAAGCCGCTGTGCCTGGTGCTGATCGACCTGGATCATTTCAAGGTGGTGAACGACCAGCACGGCCACGCCATTGGCGATGCCGCGCTGAAACAGTTTGCCGCGCTGTTCTGTGGTCTGCTGCAGCCGGAAGACATTGCCGCGCGCTACGGCGGCGAGGAGTTCTGCCTGGTGCTGCCGCAGCGCAGCGTCGAGCAGGTTGAGGTGCTGCTGCACAATCTGCAGGCCGCCTATGGCGGGCTGCGCATCGCCTGCAAGCAGGGGGAGCTCAGTGGCTTGAGTTTTTCCGCCGGCATTGCCTTCATGGATGGAACGCAGAGCGAAGACGCGCTGCTGCAGCAGGCGGATGCCGCGCTGTACCAGGCCAAGGCGCAGGGCCGCCATACCTGGCGCCTGTACGAGCCCTGGCTGGAATAAGGGCAGCGCGCACCGCTGGCCGCGGCATGCGGCCAACCATGGCGGGCGACAAAACAAAAGTGCCCCGCACGGGCGGGGCACAACAGGAGCAGGAGGAGGGCGGCTGGTGTTAGCTAGCCAGAGAGTGCCGACAAAGTCCTTTCGCACCGCGAAAGGACTTTGTTTTATAAACAGGAAGGCTGCCGATTCAGCAACTTGGCTGGAGCGGCCCGGCTGTGCCGGGTCCGGTAGAGCCAGCGCGAAGTAGCTGGCCAGCAGCCTGCTGCATCAGGCTGCGGCGATGGCGGCCTTGGCAGCGGTGAGTGCCGCTTCACGGGCGTCGCCACCCATGGCCACACCTTCGGCGCGGATGAACTGCACGTCGGTAATGCCGAGGAAGCCGAGCACGGTCTTCAGGTAGTCTTCCTGAAAGTCCATCAGCTTGCCCTGCTCATTGCTGTAGACACCACCACGCGACGACACCACGTATACCTTCTTGCCACCGGCCAGGCCTACCGGGCCGTTTTCGGTGTACTTGAAGGTGCGGCCGGCTACGGCTACGCGGTCGATCCATGCCTTCAGCTGCGACGGGATGGAGAAGTTGTACATCGGTGCGCCGATCACCAGAATCTCGGCAGCCATGAATTCGCCGATCAGCTGCTCGCTGCGGGCGGCTTCCTTGCGCTGCAGCTCGTTCCAGTCGGTCTGTTCGGTAAAGGCGGCGCCGAGGATTTCGCCGGACAGGTGCGGAATCTCGCTCTGAGCCAGGTCGTGGTACACCACGTCGGTTTTGCCGTGGCGGTCGAGCAGGGTGTCCACCAGTGCCTGGGTCAGGCCACGGGAAACGGAATTGGCGGCGAGGATGCTGGAATCGAGGTGCAGGATTTTCATGTTGCGGCTCCGGGGTGGTTGATTGCCGCGCACTGCGGCGATGGGTGTACTGTAGAACCGTTACCAATTCGCCACTAGACGGCTAAAATCGGATTCATTGTTCCATCGGTGGGATAATCGCCATGCAAGACCTGAATGACCTGCTGTTCTTCGCCAAGGTGGTGGAGCATGGCGGCTTCAATGCCGCCAGCCGCCAGCTGGGCATCCCCAAATCGCGGCTGTCGCGGCGGGTGGCGGAGCTGGAAACGCGGCTGGGGGTGCGCCTGCTGCAGCGGACCACGCGGCGGCTGGCGCTCACCGAAGTGGGCGCCCAGTACTACCAGCACTGCCAGGCCATGCTGGCCGAAGCCGAGGCGGCGGCGGATACTATCGCCCGTCACACCGCCGAGCCGCGCGGCCTGGTGCGCGTCAGCTGCCCGGAGTTGCTGGCCAAGTCGCTGTTGTCCGGCCTGCTGCCGGAATTCATGGCGCGCTACCCGCAGGTGCGCATCGTGCTGGAAGTGACCGGCCGCCGCGTCGACCTGATCAACGACGGCATCGACGTGGCACTGCGCGTGCGGTTGAAGCTGGACGACAGCGCCAGCGTGGTGGCCCGGCCGTTGTCACAGAGCGAGAGTGCGCTGGTGGCCAGCCCGGCGCTGATTGCCGAGCTGGGGGAGCCGCAGCAGCCGGCGGCGCTGGCCGGCTGGCCAGCACTGGTGATGAGCCGCCCCGACGGCCGCGCCGAATGGCCGCTGCTGGATGAAGTTGGGCAGCTGTACAAGGTGGACATCGCCGCACCACGGCTGATGACCGACGACCTGCTGGTGCTGCGCGAGGCGGCCATTGCCGGCAGCGGCGTGGCACTGCTGCCGCTGATGGTGTGCCACGACGCGCTGGCCGACGGCCGCCTGCAGCGGCTGCTGCCGGGCTACAGCACGCCGGACGGCATCCTGCACCTGGCCTTCACCGGCCGCCGTCACCTGATTCCGGCAGTGCGCGCCTTCATCGACTTCCTGGTGGACACCGTACCGACGCGCCTGGAAAGCAGCATGGTGCAGGTGATGGCCTGCCCGCAGTAGGAGGAGGTTGGCCGGGGTGGACAGTCTGTCCAGTGGTGGCAATGTTCGCTACCGGCCAGGAGCGGACGTCGGGGAAATTGCTCCAAAGCAGCCATAGGCAAGAGATGCTCACAGGATGACAACTGAGAGTGCGGCTGGCACAATCCCTACGTCATTGGCTGCGCCACGTATGACTGCCATATATTCTCGTAGATATTGCCTGGAATCTTCAGGTTGCCTGTATCGGCAAGGCTTCCTAGCTGCCGTGCTATCCAGGATATACAGCACTCTGCCAGTATTATGCGGCTGAAATGCCATCTATTTTACGTTAGGCATCACATCACTTAGCAAGTTACGTATCACAATCAATAAGGGAGAATTGCATATGATTATTTGGGGGTCGGGTGGTGGAGGTGCTGACCTTGGCCAAGTTGAACTTCGCCAGTGTCTCACCTGTGAGAAAGAGCGACCGTTCAAGCTCATTCTTCAATACCGGTATGCGCACCTCTACTACTTGCGTTGGGTCACAGAAAAGAAATACCACTTGGCGTGCGATGTCTGTCGACGAGGGTGGGAACTCAACACCGAAGAAGTCGAGGCGAAACTCGAAAAAAGTCCAATTCCTTTCATGACTCGTTACGGCTGGACGTTTCTTGTCGGGTTTGTCGCGTTGGTAATAATTGCGGTAAATCTAGGTAGTCACTGATCTTCAATTAATCATTCCGTCGGACCTGCGCGAAAAATCGCGCAGTCCGGTGAATTAAGACGTTAGATAACCGAGTAAGGGGAAATCTATGCAAAGAGGGTTGTGTTTAAAAAAATGCAGCTGGTTCGTTGGCATAGTGTTATTGCTATTACTGGCCTCTGGCTGTGCAACGTTAGACCCGTCTGCTAAAAAATATACGCTCAAAGATATTGATTCGTCGAAAGGGGTTGTTGTCGGTACTGTATTTGAGCGCTCGGTATTTACACCTTATGGTGCCTATTTCTATATTCAATCTCCCAATGGCGAAAAAGTGGTTCTTTCCAGTGGAGCAGGCTCCGGGTGTTGCGCGATCATCAATACTCCCCCTAAAATACCTAAAGGTGTGGGTAGCCCATTTGCGCTTCAACTTCCTCCCGGAAAATATCAAGTTGTCGGTTGGGCTCTTGACTATGGTAGTTTTAACAAGTCGTCCCTTTCCCCAGAAACCCCTGTTGAATTCGAGGTGATTGCCGGTGAGGTTGGCTATCTAGGGCGATTTGATGCCAATAGGTTCTTAGAAATTGCCTCGATTCACGACAACTTTGAAGAGGATATTGTCTACATCAATAAGAGCTTTCCCCCTCTAAACAGCGCTCCGATTACGAATCACGCAATCGGCATAAAGGGATGGTGGTTGCCGAATCCTGCAGGCAAAGAAGTTCTTGAAAGAATGGGCACGCAAAGCAACTCTTGTGAACAGTGCAAGTGATCAACCCATTCACTCCTCCAGGCTGCACGAAAAGCCGGGCGGTCCGGTTATTTTCACGTTAGCCCCTGGGCTAGGTTGGCCGCAAGCTTAGCACTCAGCACCGCACAGTGGCAGCACATGACCGTCTGCTTTTTAGGGGCCGGTCTTACTTGGCCTTCGCAGCAAGAGGGCCACATCAGGGGCTGGGTTGCCGCGGTGGCTCCGCATGGGTGCGCTCATAACGCAATACCTAACACTTCATTCCAGCGGACCGCCAAAAAGTTGTGCTTTTTGTCGCCCGATGAATTCAAACGTTAATCGTCCGCTTTCCGACGTGCCGACCGTCGCCTTTGGGTTGACAATTGCCGCATAGCTGGAAGTATTTGTTCGAATGGAAAGACATATCCAATGTGAGCATGCCTGCTAACACTGCATTCAACCCTGACGCGCCAAAGCACTTCGGTTAATTTGAAAATTAGAAACTATGGCAGTTTACGCATATGACTTGGAAGTCATTCTTCCCCGAATTGTCGGCCCCTTGCGAGAAATTTTGGAAGCGGAACTGAAGGCTGGGAATTCTGTTCAAGAGGTTACTGCACCGTGGCCGATGAAACAGGCCAATGTGTGGTTGGCTCAGCGATTTCACAAGGATTATGCTACCGACTACCCTTCGCTTCGCTACACCTACTTGGGCGACCCAAGGAACTGGATTGAAGAATATGCGGATATTGAAAATCAAATCATGGTGGCTGTAAGTGGTTCTGCTCGCTTCTAAACACTGTTAGCAGGTAAAAATGAGCACTGTTTCTTTCAGCAAGGGGTGGTTCCGGGCCAAGAAGCTATCTTTGGAGGCTTATACCTATGAACAGGCCCAAGCCCTTCATCAAAAAGGCGAGTTCTATTGCGCTCTCATTGGGTCGGTCGCTAGCCCCTTATGCTTCCTCGAAATAAAGCACGGCTTTGTCGGAGTAGGCTTCCTAGATGAAGCACTTAGAGAGAGTCTGACTTACGCTTTTCAAGAAAAACAGCCTGGCAAGCTGTTCCTCTCAATGGCGACGTGGAGAGAATTTGAAGGCAACAGCGACAAGGTCAGTAAAGGAACAACGTATTTGTTCCAGCCGGACGGAACGCTCACGATTCGTAGAGAATGCTTCATTCCTGTGCATAGCCTAGAAACCTCAAGCAGTTCCGCTGACGTGAGTGGCAATTGGGAACAGCTCCCCGATTTTGGCCGCTATGAACGCTTTACGAGAACGGAGCGCTAATACCTGCCACCAGGGCATCACGCGGACGCCCCCGCCTCGCTCAGGTGCTGCCGCGGCTTATGCTTGGCGTTGACGTCAGGTTTCAGGCTGAAACAGGACATTCATCTTGCGTATAACTGTTCATTCATGCCGACATTGCATGGTGGCTCGGAATAATTCACACATCAGCCAGACCCTATGAAGCCTGACAAAATGAAGGAAGCGCTGAAGTTGATCTTTGTCCAGAGGCTCCGAGATTTGGGATTTTCAGGCCTGTTGCCACACTTTCGCAGGAGAAGGGAGGCAGGCATCGATCTCCTGACCTTGCAATTCGATCGAAATGGAGGAGGTTTCGTAGTCGAGATCTCACGATGTTCTCCGGACGGAGTAATGACACACTGGGGTAAACATATTCCACCCACAAAGGTCACGGCCCATGATCTGCCCCCAGACCGTCGACACCGGCTTGGCTCGCCTCGACCGGGTTCCGACGGATACTGTTCGGTTTGATAATGACTCCACAGCACTCCAAGTTGCCGAGTCCCTGTGTACGTATCTCGATGAAGCTGAACTTTGGTGGTCCGCTGGCTAACAAACAGTTGAAGCTGACGGTGCCGCCGCTTCAAGTCAAATCGTTAAACGTCTGCTTTCCCCGAAACCTACCTTCTGGTTTGGGTCGATACCTGGCGCAAGACCAACGCATTCCACTCAGCCGAAGCACGTTGTTATGCTATTGTGCTAGCATGGCAGCTGACGGCCAGAAGCAGCCGCTACACTGGTATGTCACAAAGCAGTCGGCCACAGCAATAAAAAGGTTAACTCATATGAAGATGTATCTGCTTGCGATACTGCTTGCAACCCTGGCGCTGGTTGGATGCGACCAACAAGCAATTTTCGACAAATTTATTCCCCAAGGCGAGGCTGAGTTTTCGAAAAATTACTTGGCTCTGTTTCCTGCACAAGATTTCAATGCTATTGAAGCCAAGATAGACCCAGCGCTCAAGGATGTCTCGCTTCGGGAAAAATTAAAAGCCATTGCAGATTCCTTCCCTGCAGGAAAACCGAAAGATATAAAAGTGGTTGGTGTTCATACTTTTACACACAACAACTCGTCTCAGCTCAACCTTTCGTTTCAATATGAATACCCAACCAAATGGCTTCTCGCCAATGTTACCCTGGAAAAAACCGGCGACGTTATAGTTGTAAAGGGGGTGAATGTTGAGCCGCTAGTAGATTCTCTTGAAAACATAAACCGATTTTCATTTGATGGAAAAGGCATTGCACACTACATTATATTGATTTCTGCAATGGCTATACCAATCTTTATACTTATTTCTCTTGTGCTTTGCATCCGTACACCAATTCCAAAGCGAAAGTGGTTATGGGTGATTTTTGTCCTTTGCGGTTTTTTTCAGTTCTCTCTTAACTGGACCACTGGTGTTCTGAATATTAACCCCTTGTTCTTTCAGCTGTTAGGGGCTGGTTTCTTTAAGCCGTACCCATTTGGCGCTGTTGTTATCTCTGTCTCGCTGCCTATAGGGGCGCTTATCTTCCTTTGGCGACGCAAGCAATGGCTGTTGGCACCCGTCTCGGAAGGCTAAGTAGCGTTATCGCCGACCGACTGAAGCGGTGTGCATCTGGCAACAATGGGTCGATTGCTGGCGGCACAAAGCAGTCTGCCATGCCATTGTGATAGCACGGCTGTTGTCGGCCAAGAGTTGTTGCTTGACCATCTTGCCGTTAAGCAGTCACTCGAACGTACTGCTATGTAAAGGTAGTCATCACTTCCCCATTAGTGACTTTACTCCCATGACGACTTGCACTCGGAAATACTTATTGCTTGGGCTAGGAGTATTGTTCTCGGCGGAGGTCATATTGACACTCTTCGTCATGTTCAAGGCCGGTTGTACTGGTGACCCAAAGGGTGGGTCACTTGGTAATCCGCTCCGTGCAGCAGAGCTTGAGGAGGCCGGTCTTCTTCCTTTGTTTCTTAGCGCAGTCTCGGGCGCCGCTGCATTCTGCTTGGCATCACGGTCGATTCATCGAGTTGTGCATGGAGGTGTCTTTGGTATTCTCGTACTTATTGGCTTGTGGCTTGCTGGCATGCAATTCGAGGTTTTAGGCATTCAATGGTGTTTCATACGCTAGCATGACACTCACAGGAATACGTTAGGTATCTAATGGCAAAGCGACCGAAGCAACGTGCCACGCTGGCAGTAATCTTGGCTTCCACATCCGATGTCCTATTTCCAGAACACCTCGGCAATGCTCCAGTAATGCTCGATAGCGCAGGATGCGATGGTGACACGCCGCTGCATGTCGTGGTGCGGCGAAATGATCTCTATGCAGTCCAAACCCTCCTTCAAGCCGGAGCAAAGGTCAACGCAATTGGCGACATGGCGAAACCCCGCTGCACGTTGCCGTCGGGCAGGAGAACACTGCCATCATCGAAGCTCTTCTTAGGGCCGGGGCGCATTCTGATGTTCGTTCCGAGTTCGGTGAAACCGCGGCCGAGCGCGCAGCCAGAATGGGAGGTGAAGTTGCCAAGATTCTTGCTCGCAAGCGTGACACCTAACGTTAGTGTCCGCTTTTCCATGAAAGCATCGACTGTTTGGGGTCGGTAACTGCCATGCACAAACAAAGACTTGGCTGCCCGCTCCGACCGGGCCTTTGCCATTCCCTCTGGTTTCCTTACTCCGGATAGCCATGCGACCAACCTCGCCAAGCGTCAGCCGAAGCGATTGAGCGATTGCTTTATTCGCCATGGATTGCACTTCACTTCATTCAATTTGCTATCCAGATGCCGGCGGTGCGGTGCAATGCTTCAACAGCGTCTTGCTGGGCGCGGTGTCATTGCCGCCGGGCTTGCTGTATGGCACAGGTGAAGACACGCCCGTCGCCGCTGTTTGCAGGCCGTCAGCAGGGTGCCCCCTCATGCAGGTCGGGCGGCATCCCCATTTATGCCAGCATGCAGTGCGGTTCCTGCCCTATCATGTCCATGACAATTCTTGATTCAACCCTTTGCAAATAGCGATGCGTGATAGCCGGCGGCAACGTTGGCCGCAAGCACGCATGCTTGCCACGTGCACCTTTACAAGCTGTTGCCCGCCATGAACATGATTTCCTTACAACACCTTGCCGACTACTGGTCGCTGCAGGAGATCACCACCAACCTGGTGGTATTTTTCAACCTGCTGGGAGCGCTGCTGCTGGGCATGGTGGTTGGCTACGAGCGCACCTACCATGGCCGTGCCGCGGGGATGCGCACCTACGGGCTGGTGGGCATGACTGCCGCCGCGCTGACCTCCATCGCCGGCTTTCCCGAGCTGTGGTTCGGCGGCCACGCCCCCAATATCGCCCTGGCGGACCCGACCCGCGTCATCCAGGGCATCGTCACCGGTATCGGTTTCCTGGGCGCCGGCATGATCATGAAGGACGGCCTCAACATCAGCGGCCTCACCACCGCCGCCTCGATCTGGGCATCATCCGCCATCGGCGTGCTGGTGGGGGTGGGCTTCTATGCCTCGGCGATACTGCTGACCGCTTTGTCGGTGGTGTGCATGATGTGGATGTCGCGGCTGGAGCAGTGGCTGCCCACCCGCCAGGCGGTAGCGGTGGACATCGTGTTTCACGGTGATGTCATCCCGCGGCGGGATGTGCTGGAAGAGGCCGTGCAGCGGCTGGGCTACTACATTGCCTGGGGTTCGCTGACCATCAAGCACCAGGAACACGCCATCGAATGGCACTTTGTTGCCGTGGCACACAGCAAGGAGCATTGCAGTTCCCTGCCGGAAATCTCCCAGATGCTGGCCGACCACCAGGCGGTGGCGAGTTTCTCCCTGGCCTACGCGCGTAACTGAGCGCCAGGTGGCCGCAGCCATGAACGACTGCCTTGCCAAACCCGGTATGCACGGGTAGAACAGGCAATCTTTTCAATCCGGATAATTACCATGCTTGCCGATGCCATCCGTTCTGCCGCCGTCATTCTTGCTGCCCGCCGCCTGAGCGGCCAGCCTGGGCCCCTGCTGGCCGGCGGGCTGGAGCCGCTGACGGTGGAGGATGCGCTGGACATCCAGCGCGATGTCAGCGAGATGCTGGGCAACAGCGTGGCAGGCTGGAAGTGCGGCATGCCGGGCGATGGCCGGGTGTCGGTGGCGCCGATTTATGCCAGCACGGTGTTCGACGCATCGCCGTGCCCGGTGTGGGTGCGCGAGGGCCAGGTGCGGGCCGAGCCGGAGCTGGCGTTCGTGTTTGCCGAGGGCCTGCCGCCGCGTGAGCGGCCGTACAGCCGTGACGAAGTGCTGCTGGCGGTCAGCAAGGTGCACCTGGCGCTGGAGCTGATCGACAGCCGCTTCTACGCCGACGCCAAACCACCGTTCCTGCAATCGCTGGCCGACGGCCTGGTGAACCAGGGGCTGCTGCTGGGGCCGGCCGTCAACATCACCCATGCGCTGACCGCCGGCAAACTTGCCATTCGCGTGCAGCAGGGCACGCGTGACGAGGAGCTGGCTGGTGTACACCCGGCCGGCGACCCGCTGGCGCCGCTGCTGTGGCTGGTGGAGTTCCTGCGTCAGCGTGGCCAGGGCTTGCTGCCAGGGCAGGCGGTGATTACCGGCTCCTATGCCGGCGTGGTGAACTTGCAGCCGGACGTGCCGGCCAGCCTGCAGTTTGGCGCGCTGGGCGAGCTGCGGGCGCTGTTCCACAACCGCTGAACGGTGGTCGCCAGAGTAGGGCGGCAATGGCCGGGCGTGATGCCCGGCTTTTTTATTGGCTGAAGGTTGGCCGCAAGCGCTGCGGACGTCCCTCGGGTCATGGCCTGGCGAGCTGGCGCTGGGCGGGCGAACAGCGGGGGGCGTGGAGCTTGCAGGCGGTCAATATGCCCTCCGTAGCCAAACCCGTGGAGCAGCATTTCACCACGCCGCAGTTGTAAGCAGGTGCTGACAAAACGGCTGGGCCTGCGCGGCACCTGCCCGCCGTAGCCGTTGTCCGGCCTGTTTTGGTGCGCCCTGGCGCCGTAGTGCAGCCTGGTCTGGCCGCTGCTTATTCTGTATGCAGTATGTAAATAGCAGGAAATTCTATAAAGATATGGCTTTACGTGTGGCCGCTATATGGCTACTATTTGTGCATTGCAGCGACTGAACGCAAGCGAACAAACAATGTTCGAATGTGATTGGTTGCTAGATTCAACGCCGATTTGAACACAGCTTGCGGGCGTAAAACAGCTAAAGCGTGGGGTTTGTCACCATGACATTCCTCCAATTTTCGAATTCGAAGATTCCATGCTTAAAGCCCGCCAGCTCTGCCCGGCGGGCTTTATTGCTTTGGAGTCCAGGATGATTCAGCTCAACAACGTGCACAAACGTTTCCAGCGCCCGGAAGGCGGCTGGTTCGACGCGGTGCGCGATACCACCCTCCACGTCAAGGAAGGGGAGATTTTCGGCCTGATCGGCTTTTCCGGTGCCGGCAAATCCACCCTGCTGCGCCTGATCAATCTGCTGGAACGCCCGGATAGCGGCGAGGTGGTCGTGGACGGCCAGAAGCTGACCGCACTGTCCGCCCGCGAACTGCGCCGTGCACGCCAGAACATCGGCATGGTGTTCCAGCAGTTCAACTTGATGGCCAACCGCACCGTGGCCGACAACGTGGCCTTTCCGCTGGAGATTGCCGGCTGGAGCGCAGCCCAGATCGAGCAGCGCGTGGCGGAGTGCCTGGACATCGTCGGCCTTACCGACCGCGCCGGCCACTACCCGGCGCAGCTGTCCGGCGGCCAGAAGCAGCGCGTCGGCATTGCCCGGGCGCTGGCGCCGCGCCCGCACGTGATCCTGGCCGACGAGCCGACCTCGGCGCTGGACCCCAAGACCACGCAATCCATTCTCGACTGCCTGCAGGACATCAACAGCCGCTTCGGCGTTACCGTGGTGATCGTTACCCACGAGATGCACGTGGTGCGCTCCATCTGCCATCGCGCCGCGCTGCTGGACGCCGGCCAGGTGGTGGAAACCCTGCTGGTGGACCAGCAGCACGGGGTGCAGGCGCAATCGGATCTGGCCAAATCCCTGCTGGAGGCCGCGTAAATGGAACAACTGACTTTTGCCCAGGGGCTGGCCAATGTGCTGGCCATGTCGCCGGAGATCTGGCAGGCCTGCCTGGAAACCGGGCTGATGCTGGCAGTAGGCCTGAGTGCCGCCATCCTGCTGGGCGGCCCGCTGGGCGTGCTGCTGTACCTGACACAGCCTGGCCAGCTGTTCGCCCACCGTGCGGTGAACGGCGTGCTGGGCTGGCTGGTGAACCTGGTGCGTTCCTTCCCCTTCATCATCCTGATGGTGTCGCTGGTGCCGCTTACCCGTGTGCTGGTGGGCTCCACCATCGGCCCGGTGGCCGCCGCGGTGCCGCTGTCGTTTGCCGCCATCCCGTACTTTGCCCGCCTGGTGGAGCAGACCCTGCGCGAGATACCGCGCGGCGTGGTGGAGGCGGCAGAGGCCATGGGTGCCAGCCCGGCGCAGATCATTTTCAAGGTGCTGATCAATGAGGCCCGTGCCGGCCTGATTTCCAGCCTCACCATCCTCACCATCAGCTTTCTGAGCTACTCGGCGGTGGCCGGCGTAGTGGGCGGCGGCGGCATTGGCGACCTGGCCATCCGCTACGGCTACTACCGCTTCCAGACCGAGGTGATGGTGGCCATGGTGCTGCTGCTGGTGGTGATCGTGCAGATCATCCAGTTGGTAGGCAACCGCCTGGCCGCGCGCCTGGATAAACGTTAACCCCCCGTAAAACAAAGAGATCACTCTCACAAGGAGCTAATAATGCGTCGTTTTGTACTGAAATCGCTGGCAGTTGCTGCCCTGGGCCTGACTTTTGCGGCCAACGTTCAGGCCGCCGATCCGGCCAAGAAGGAAATCGTCATCGGCACCACCGTGGGTGACTTTGGCGACATGGTGAAGCAGTCGATCAAGCCGATTCTGGAAAAGCAGGGCTACAGCGTGAAGCTGGTGGAATTCACCGACTACGTGCGCCCGAACCTGGCGCTGCAGGAAGGCTCGCTGGACGTGAACGTATTCCAGCACAAGCCTTACCTGGACAACTTTGCCAAAGAACACAAGCTGAGCCTGAAAGAGGCGTTCCAGGTGCCGACCGCACCGCTGGGCATCTACCCGGGCAAGCTCAAGTCGCTGAAGGACGTGAAGCCGGGCAGCACCGTATCCGCGCCGAACGATCCGTCCAACTTCGCCCGCGCGCTGGTGATGTTTAGCGACCTGGGCTGGATCAAGCTGAAGAAGGGTGTCAACCCGCTGACCGCCTCCGAGCACGATATCGACGTGAACGTGAAGCAGATCAAGATCGTATCGCTGGAAGCCGCTCAGCTGCCGCGTTCGCGTAACGACGTGGACTTCGCGGTGATCAACGGCAACTACGCCACCAGCTCCGGCATCAAGCTGACCGAAGCCGTGTTCCAGGAAAAGAGCTACGCCTACGTGAACTGGGGCGTGCTGCGCGCCGGTGACGTGAGCAAGCCGTGGGCCAAGGACGTGGTAGCGGCTTACAACTCCAAGGATTTCCGTGGCTGGGCTACCCAGAAGTACCCGGGCTACAAGCTGCCGGCCAGCTGGAAGTAAATCGCTGTATGGCGCGGCGGGTGGTGGCGGGTACGCAAGTACAACAGGGGTGCCTCCACCGGCCGTGCCGGCCGCTTGCGGCCAACCTTTTCCTTGAAACACTCCTGGCATTCAAGGCTTCTCCGCGGACTTCGGTCCGCTTTTTTTTTGCGTGCTCGGGCTGGCGGCTGTTCAGGGCGCGGGGGCTGATGGCTTTGCCAGGGCCTTCAGTTCCTGTACGTAGTTGCCGAACTGCAGCGGGCCGGTACTGGCGAATACCTGTGGTAGCCGCCTGGTGCAGAAAGTGTCGTCCTTGAGGCTGCTGACATTCTGCGGGAAGGACAGTGGTGCCAGCACCGTGGCAGCGGTTTCCCGGAGCGAGGCAATGGCATTGTCGGCCTCGTCGGCCTTGCCGGGTTGCTCTTGCAGCAGCATTCGGCGAATCAGTTGCTGCAGTTCCTGCTGGTGTACGCCGTGCTCGCGCTGCCATTGCGCATACTGTTGCTGCAGAGGTGCCACGCTGGCGGGGGCTGCCCTGGCGCAGGCGGCCAGGGTCTTGGGGAACAGTCCCGCTACATCCAGGTAGGCGGTAATGAAGATTTGCAGCCCGCCTATCTCATGCGCCATGGCCATCTGGCAGAGCAGCGGTGTCAGTAGTAAGGCGCGCATATCGGTTCCGGATCGATGTTCAGGGGGCGGGTGCTGATTGCTTGGCCAGGTCGGCTTTCATTTCCTGCACATACTTGCCGAATTGCAGGTCCAGTCCACCTTCCGTGCCTTTGAAATCCAGTGGCAGTAGCCTGGTGCAGAAATAGTCATCCTTGAAGCTGTAGTTCTGCGGGAAGTGCAGTGGCGCCAGCTCCTTGGCGGCGCTCTCCCTGAGTGAGGCAATGGCCTCGTCGGCCTTGTCGGGCTGGGCTTGCTGCAGCAGCTGGCGAATCAGCTGCTGCAGCTCCTGCTGATGTACGCCATGTTCGCGCTGCCACTGCGCATACTGTTGCTGCAGCGGTGCCACGCTGGCGGGGGCGGCCCTGGCGCAGGCGGCCAGGGTATTGGGGAACAGGCCCTGTACATCCAGATAGGCGGTATAGAGGATCTGCAGCTTGCCTGTATCGCCGGCCATGGCCATGGGGCAGAGCAGCAGTGTCGGCAGTAAGGCGCGCATCTTGGCTCCAGATCGGTGTTCCGGGGGAGTCACGACTGTCTGCTGCCAGGTCGCAGGAAGCAAGCCGGTTTAGAAAGCTTTGAATTGCCGTGCCGGCCGGCGCAAAAGCAAACCGCCCCGCCGGCTTGCGCAGGCGGGGCGGTCTGGCTTGCGGCCAACCTTTACGCTCAGGCTTTCACCTCGGCATCGCGCAAGGCGCGGCGCAGGATCTTGCCGACGTTGGTCTTGGGTAGTTCGCTGCGGAACTCCACGTACTTGGGCACCTTGTAGCCGGTGAGGTTTTCGCGGCAGTGGTGCAGGATGTCCTGCTCGGTCAGCTTCGGGTCCTTCTTCACCACGAATATCTTCACCACCTCGCCGGAGCGCTCGTCCGGAATGCCGATGCAGGCCACTTCCAGTACGCCGGGGTGCAGTGCCACCACGTCTTCGATTTCGTTCGGGTACACGTTGAAGCCGGACACCAGGATCATGTCCTTCTTGCGGTCCACCAGCTTCACGTAGCCTTCCGGTGTCAGCATCGCCATGTCGCCGGTGGCGAGGAAGCCCTGCGCGTCGATCACCTTGGCGGTTTCGTCCGGGCGCTGCCAGTAGCCCTTCATCACCTGTGGGCCGCGGATGCACAGCTCGCCGGATTCGCCCACGCCCAGCGCATGGCCGGTACTGTCGCGGATTTCGATCTCGGTGGAGGGAATCGGCAGGCCGATGGTGCCGTTGTATGCCTGCATGTCCAGCGGGTTGATGCAGGCGGCAGGGCTGGTCTCGGTCAGGCCGTAGGCTTCCACCAGCGTGGTGCTGGTGAGTTGCTTCCACTTGTCCGCCACCGCCTTCTGCACCGCCATGCCGCCGCCCAGCACCAGGCGCCAGGTGGAGAAGTCCACGCTGTGGAAGTCCGCGTTGTTCAGCAGCGCGTTGAACAGGGTGTTGACGCCGGTGATGGCGGTAACCTTGTACTTCTTCAGCTCCTTGACGAAGCCGGGGATGTCGCGCGGGTTGGTGATCAGCACGCTCATGGCGCCGATTTCGGTAAACACCATCAGGTTCGCGGTGAGGCAGAAGATATGGTACAGCGGCAGGGCGGTGACAATCACTTCCTCGCCCTCGCGCACCGCCGGTTTTATCCACTCGCCGGCCTGCAGCATGTTGGCCACGATGTTCTTGTGGGTGAGCATGGCGCCTTTGGAGACGCCGGTGGTGCCGCCGGTGTACTGCAGGAAGGCGATGTCGTCATGACCGACCGCCACCGGGGTGTACGGTTTGGCCGCGCCCAGCGACAGGGTGGTATTGAAGTCGATGTGGCCGGCGATGCGCCACGGCGGCACCATCTTCTTCACCTTGCGCACCACGAAGTTGACGATCAACCGCTTGGGGAAGCCCAGCAGGTCGCCGATGCTGGCAACGATCACGTTCTTCACCGGGGTGTGCGGCAGTACCTGCTCCAGCACATTGGCGAAGTTTTCCAGGATCAGGATGGTTTCGGCGCCGGCGTCCTTCAGCTGGTGTTCCAGTTCGCGCGGCGTATACAGCGGGTTCACGTTCACCACGGTGCAGCCGGCGCGCAGGATGCCGAACACGGCAATCGGGTACTGCAGCAGGTTGGGCATCATGATGGCGACGCGGGCACCCTTCTGCAGCTTGAGTTCGTGCTGCAGGTAGGAGGCAAAGCGGGCGGACAGGGTGTCGAGTTCCTCGTAGCTCAGCACCTTGTCCATGCAGGCCAGCGCCGGGCGGTCGCGAAACTTGTCGGCGCTGCGGGCGAATACCTCGTTGATCGACTGGAATGCATTGATGTCGATCTCGTGGGCAACCCCCGCCTGGTAATTTTTCAGCCAGATCTTTTCCATGGCGTATGGCTTCTCCGTCGTGTTGGAATTTTGTGCCGCCTTCTTTGTGTTATGGCTTGCTGCGTGGCGAAGGCGTGCGCGTCTGTCAGGCAGACTTGAACTATAGGTAATTATGATAAAACGCCCGTTTGGCAGGCGCGGGTCAACTCTACCCGATGTCGCCGCCGGTGCAAAGCTGGCCCCGTCCACAGGGCGGGGTCTTGGTTTTCTTTTGCCGCAGAATGGTTTATAATCGCGGCATTTTAGGGATGGGCGGGTTTCGCCCATTTTTTATTTCTGGAATCTGATGCCCATGGATGTACGTTTGCTGCTCGAGAACACGCTGCCGGGTCTTGGCTATGAGCTTGTGGATTTTGAAATGACCCCTGGAGGCGGTTTCCGTGTGTTCATGGATAAACCGGGTGGCATTACCGTTGAGGACTGCGTGTCGGTGAGTAATCACCTGACCCGTCTGTTCATGGTGGAAAACGTCGATTACGAGCGCCTGGAAGTGTCTTCTCCGGGCCTGGATCGCCCGCTGAAGAAAGAGGCGGACTACGTGCGCTTCACCGGCAGCCTGGCCAAGATCCGCACCCGTCTGCCCATCGATAACCAGAAACGCTTCCAGGGTCGCATCACCGGCATCGCCGACGGTGTGGTGTCGCTGGAAGTGGACGGCCGTACTGTTGCCATTCCCCTGTCGAATATCGACAAGGCCCGGCTGGAGCCGGAGTTCTGATCGTCAGGACGTTGGCCGCATAAAAGAATACGAAATTCGGAGGATTGAATGAGTCGCGAGATTTTGTTGTTGGTTGATGCGCTGGCAAGCGAAAAGAACGTCAACCGCGAGGTGGTGTTCTCGGCGCTGGAAATGGCGCTGGCATCCGCTACCAAGAAGAAATTCAACGATGAGGAAATCGACGTTCGCGTAGAGATCGACCGTCACAACGGCCAGTACCAGAGCTTCCGCCGCTGGACGGTGGTGGATGCCGAGGCGCTGGAGTACGAAGACCGCGAACTGAGCCTGGAAGATGCCCGCGAGCGTGACCCGCGTGCCGAAATCGGCGGCGTGGTTGAAGAGCCGATGGAAGCGGTGGAGTTCGGCCGTATCGGTGCACAGGCCGCCAAGCAGGTGATCCTGCAGAAAATCCGCGACGCCGAACGTGAGCAGGTGCTGAACGACTTCCTGCAGCGTCGCGAAAGCCTGATCAACGGCACCATCAAGCGCATCGAACGCGGCAATGCCATTGTCGAGTGCGGCAAGCTGGAAGCCGTGCTGCCACGTGACCAGATGATCCCGAAGGAAAACCTGCGCGTGGGCGACCGCGTCAAGGCTTGCCTGCTGCGCATCGATCGCCTGGGCCGCGGCCCGCAGCTGATCCTGTCGCGCACCTCGCGCGACTTCCTGGTGAAGCTGTTCGAACAGGAAGTGCCGGAAATCGACGACGGCATGCTGGAAATCAAGGAAGCCGCTCGTGACCCGGGCATGCGCTCCAAGATGGCGGTGAAGTCCAACGACCCGCGCCTGGATCCGCAAGGCACCTGCATCGGCATGCGCGGCTCCCGCGTACAGACCGTGACCCAGGAGCTGGCTGGTGAGCGCATCGACATCGTGCTGTGGTCGCCGGATCCGGCGCAGTTCGTGATCAACGCACTGTCCCCGGCAGAAGTGAACCGCATCATGGTGGACGAAGACAGCCACACCATGGACGTGGTGGTGGAAGAGGAGCAGCTGGCGCTGGCCATCGGCCGTGGCGGCCAGAACGTGAAGCTCGCTGCCGAGCTGACCGGCTGGAACCTGAACATCCTCACCGTCACCGAGGCGGAAGAGAAGCACCTGGAAGAAGACGCCAAGCTGCGCGATCACTTCATGCAGCACCTGGGTGTGGACGAAGACATCGCCACCACCCTGGTACAGGAAGGTTTTGCCACCCTGGAAGAAGTGGCTTATGTGCCGATTTCCGAAATGCTGGAAATCGACGGTTTTGACGAGGCTCTGGTGAATGAGCTGCGCAGCCGAGCCCGCGACGCCATCCTGACCCTGGCCATTGCCTCGGAAGAGAAGGTCGAGGATGTCGCCGAAGACCTGAAGAGTATGGAAGGTCTGGACAGCGAGCTGGTACGCAAACTGGCCGAAAACGGCGTGACCACCCGTGACGACCTGGCGGACCTCGCCGTTGACGATCTGGTCGACATGACCGGCATGGAAGCCGATGCGGCCCGCGCCCTGATCATGAAAGCGCGCGAGCACTGGTTCAACTGACGAACCGGCCGCATACGGAAGATTGCTAGAAGGAATTAGGAATACGCATGGTTTTGACGAACGTAAAACAGTTTGCGAGCGAGTTGAGCTTGCCCCCGGAACGGCTGCTGGAGCAGCTGAAAAACGCCGGTGTGCACAAGCGCAGCCTCGATGACGCGCTCACCGAGCAGGACAAGAAACAGCTACTGGACTTCCTGAAGTCCTCCCACGGCGCACGCGATGAAGGCAAGATCACCCTGACTCGCAAGCAGACCAGCGAAATCCATACCGCCGGTGGCAGCACCGTGACCGTGGAAACCCGCAAGAAGCGCGTGTTCGTGCGTCCGGAAGACGAGGCACCGAAGCCTGCTGCCGCTGCAGCACCGGCCCCGGTAGCCGAGCCGGCCCCTGCGCCGGTGGTGGAAGAGAAGCCTGTTGCCGCACCGGCCCCGGTTGCCGAGCCGGTAGTGGTTGCCGAAGCCCCGAAAGTGGAAGCCGCCAAGCCGGTAGCCGCCAAGGTGGAAAAGCCGGTCGACAGCAAGCCGGTAGAAACCAAGGTCGAGGCCAAGGTGGCCAGCAAGCCGGAAGCCAAGCCGGCCGCTGATGCCCCGGTTGCCCCGGTGAAACAGCCGACGCTGAGCCGTCCGGCCTCCATCCTGTCGGATGAGGAAATGGCCTCCCGCGCGGCAGAAGAAGCCCGCCAGGCCGAGTTCCGCGCCCGTCAGCAGGCACTGCTGCGCGAAAAGCAGGAGCGTGAAGCCCGCCGTCTGGCCGCGCGTGCCGAAGCTGCCGCGCCGAAGCCGGTAGCCGCGCCGGCCGCCAAGGCTGAAGACCTGCCGCGTTCCGCCAAGCCGACCCAGCCGCGCATGCAGCCGGCTGAAAGCGCTCCGCGTGAGGCGGGTGCCCGCGACGGCGCTCGCGATGGCAACCGTTCCGCACGTCCGGGCAGCCCGTCCGCTCGTCCGGCAGCAGGTGCCGGTGCTCGTCCGGCGCCTGGTGCTGGCGCCGCGCCGGCCCAGGCTGCAGCCCCGGCTGGCGATGCCCGCCGTGGTGCTGGCCCTGGCAAGAAAGGCCCGGGCGGCCGTGACAGCTGGAGCGATGGCAAGAAGGGCAAGGGCCTGAAGACCCGTGGCGGCGATGCCAGCAATGACTGGAAATCGCGCAAGGGTGGCAAGCACAAGGGCGGCAACAACGCCCACGCTTTCCAGGCACCGACCGAGCCTATCGTGCATGAAGTGCTGGTACCGGAAACCATTACCGTTGGCGATCTGGCTCACCGCATGGCCGTGAAGGCCGCCGAGGTGATCAAGACCCTGATGAAGATGGGCATGATGGTGACCATCAACCAGGTACTGGACCAGGAAACCGCGCTGATCGTGGTGGAAGAAATGGGCCACGTCGGCAAGGCCGCTCAGGCGGACGATCCGGAAGCCTACCTGGGTGGCGATGCCGAGGTGAGCACTGGCGAGGCGCTGCCGCGTCCGCCGGTGGTAACCGTGATGGGTCACGTCGACCACGGCAAGACCTCGCTGCTGGACTACATCCGTCGCGCCAAGGTTGCGGCGGGCGAAGCCGGCGGCATTACCCAGCACATCGGTGCCTACCACGTGGAAACCCCGCGCGGCATGATCACCTTCCTGGATACCCCGGGTCACGAGGCGTTTACCGCCATGCGTGCCCGCGGTGCCAAGGCCACCGACATCGTGGTGCTGGTAGTGGCTGCCGACGACGGCGTAATGCCGCAGACCATTGAAGCGGTACACCATGCCAAGGCTGCTGGCGTGCCGATCGTGGTGGCAGTGAACAAGATCGACAAGCAGGGTGCCAACCCGGAACGTATCCGCCAGGAACTGGTTGCCCACGAAGTGGTGCCGGAAGACTGGGGTGGCGATACCCAGTTCATCGAAGTGTCGGCCAAGATGGGCCAGAACATCGATGCGCTGCTGGAAGCGATCCTGCTGCAGGCCGAAGTGCTGGAACTGACCGCACCGGTGGAAGCGCCGGCCAAGGGCATTATCGTGGAAGCGCGCCTGGACAAGGGCCGCGGCCCGGTGGCCACGCTGCTGGTACAGAGCGGTACCCTGAAGAAGGGCGACATCGTACTGGCCGGCACTGCCTTCGGTCGCGTACGTGCCATGATCGACGAGAACGGCAAGCCGATCGACGAAGCCGGCCCGGCCATCCCGGTGGAAATCCTGGGTCTGTCCGACGTGCCGTCCGCTGGTGAAGACGCCATGGTTCTGGCCGACGAGAAGAAGGCGCGTGAAATCGCCCTGTTCCGTGCCGGCAAGTTCCGCGACGTGCGTCTGGCCAAGCAGCAGGCCGCCAAGCTGGAAAACATGTTTGCACAGATGTCGGAAGGCGAAGTGCAGAGCATGTCCGTCATCATCAAGGCCGACGTACAGGGTTCCTACGAAGCGCTGGCTGGCAGCCTGCAAAAGCTGTCCACCGACGAAGTTCGCGTCAACATCCTGCACTCCGGTGTGGGTGGCATTACCGAATCCGACATCAACCTGGCGATTGCCTCCAAGGCCATCGTGGTTGGCTTCAACGTACGTGCCGATGCCGCCGCCCGCAAGCTGGCGGAAGGCGAGGGCGTGGAAATCCGCTACTACAACATCATCTACGACGTGGTGGATGACGTGAAGGCGGCCATGTCCGGCATGCTGGCGCCGGAGAAGAAGGAACAGATCATCGGTACTGTCGAGATCCGTCAGGTGATCACCGTGTCCAAGGTGGGCAACATCGCCGGTTGTATGGTGACCGACGGTATGGTGAAACGCAGCGCCTCGGTACGCCTGATCCGCCACAACGTGGTGGTGCACACCGGCGAACTGGACTCGCTGAAGCGCTTCAAGGATGACGTGAAGGAAGTGAAGCAGGGCTACGAATGTGGCCTGATGCTGAAGAACTACAACGACATCCAGGAAGGCGACCAGCTGGAAGTATTCGAAATCGTCGAAGTGGCTCGTACACTGTAAGGCGATGGATAAGGGCGGGTGCAAGGTTGGCCGCAAGGCCGGCCTTGCCCCGCCTTTTTGAATTTGAGGTTTGTCATCATGGCCAAAGCCAAAAAAGGTTTTTCCCGCTCGGACCGCGTGGCCGAGCAGATCCAGCGCGAGCTGGCCGAGCTGATCCGCAAGGGCCTGAAAGACCCGCGCGTGGGTTGGGTCACGCTGACCGCGGTGGAAGTCACCCGTGACTACTCGCACGCCAAGGTGTTCTACACCGTGATGGACGAGAACAAGCGCGAGATTACCCAGGAGGCGCTGGACAGTGCCGCCGGCTTCCTGCGCAACGAGCTGGGCCGCCAGATCCGCCTGTTCAGCATGCCGCAGCTGCATTTTGTCTACGACGACTCCATCGCCCGCGGCGTATACATGAGCCGCCTGATCGACGACGTGGTGGGCAATGCGGCCAACCCGGCCGAGGCGGAAGACGAAGCCGGCGACGACGAGCAGCAAGAGGACGCGGATAAGGCATGAGCGCGCCGCGTCGCATCAAGTTGAACATCAATGGCGTGCTGCTGCTGGACAAGCCCTACGGCATCAGCAGCAACGGCGCGCTGCAGAAGGCGCGCTGGCTGTACAGCGCCGCCAAGGCCGGTCACACCGGCGTGCTCGACCCGCTGGCCACCGGCCTGTTGCCGGTGTGCTTCGGCGAAGCCACCAAGTTTTCCTCCTACCTGCTGGATGCCGACAAGGGCTATCGCGCCACGGTGCAGTTCGGCGCGGTGACCACCACCGGCGACGTGGAAGGCGAAGTGGTGCTGCAGCGCCCGGTGGCGTTCGATCGCGCCGCGCTGGAAGCGGCCATCGCCGCACACACCGGCCCCATCAGCCAGGTGCCGCCGATGTATTCGGCGCTCAAGCATCAGGGCAAGGCGCTGTATGAATACGCACGTGAGGGTATCGAGATCGAGCGCGAGGCGCGCAACGTCACCATTCACCGCATCGAGCTGCTCGAATTCAACGGCGACAGCGCGGTGATCGACGTGCTGTGCAGCAAGGGCACCTATATCCGCACCCTGGCGCAGGACATCGGCGAGATGCTGGGCTGCGGTGCGCACCTGACTGCACTGCGCCGCACCACCACCGGCGGTTTCCGCCTGGACGATGCGCACACGCTGGATGCCATCGAGGCCTTGCCGGCGACCGAGCGCGGCGGTCTGCTGCTGCCGGTGGACGTGCTGGTGTCGCATTTTCCCGCCGCAACGTTGGTCGCAGGCGAAGCCGCGCGTTTTTGTCATGGCCAGGCCGTGCGTGCGCAGGAAAAGTGTGAGACAATGCTGCGCTTTCGCGTATACCACGCGGATACACAAGAATTCCTCGGGTTGGCCGACGCGACGCCGCAAGGCCTGCTGCAGCCGGTCCGGGTAATGGCAGCGCAAGCTGCCCAGTAGCGAAGTGCGGATGGGTTGGCGATGGCGACATCGCAGGCTCGCTGCACTTGTCGGGTGGCAACACCCTAAACCGAATATTTGGAGTAATTCCACATGGCAATGACCGCAGAACAGAAAGCCCTGATCGTTAAAGACTTCCAGCGTAAGGAAGGCGATACCGGTTCCACCGAAGTTCAGGTTGCTCTGCTGACCGCTCGCATCAACGACCTCACCCCGCACTTCAAAGCCAACACCAAGGACCACCACAGCCGTCGTGGCCTGCTGAAGCTGGTGAGCCGTCGTCGTCGCCTGCTCGACTACCTCAAAGGTACCGATGCAGAAGGTTACCGCGCCCTGATCACTCGTCTGGGCCTGCGCAAGTAATCGGTTAGAATACGGAAAAGTCGCAGCCAGTCTGCGACTTTTTCGTTTCTGTCGTTCTTTATTGTCACAACGGGGGGAGCCTCTACGAGCCGGCGTTGGCCGCAGCGTCTGCTACGTAGGGGTTCCCGTTGTAATCCTTCGATCCTGATACAAAGGACCTCCATGTTTAACAAAGTTACCAAGTCGTTCCAGTACGGCCGTCATACCGTCACCCTGGAAACCGGCGAAGTTGCCCGCCAGGCCTCCGGTGCCGTGCTGGTATCCGTAGAAGACACCGTGGTACTGGTGAGCGTAGTTGGCTCCAAGAACGTAAAACCGGGCCAGGACTTCTTCCCGCTGACCGTGGACTACCTGGAGCGTACCTACGCTGCCGGCAAGATCCCGGGTGGCTTCTTCAAGCGCGAAGGCAAGCAGTCCGAGAAAGAAATCCTGACCAGCCGCCTGATCGATCGCCCGATCCGCCCGCTGTTCCCGGAAGGCTTCTACCACGACGTACAGATCGTGGCCACCGTGATGTCGCTGAACCCGGAAGTGGATTCCGACATCCCGGCCATGATTGGTGCCTCCGCGGCCCTGGCCATCTCCGGCCTGCCGTTCAACGGCCCGATCGGTGCTGCCCGCGTGGGTTACGCCAACGGCGAATACATCCTGAACCCGACCAAGACCGAGCTGGAAACCTCGGAAATGGACCTGGTGGTTGCCGGTACCGAACGCGCCGTGCTGATGGTTGAATCCGAAGCCAAGGAACTGTCCGAAGCCGTGATGCTGGGCGGTGTGGTATACGGTCACGACCAGATGCAGGCTGCCATCAAGGCCATCAACGAGCTCGCCGACGAAGTGAACCCGGTAATGTGGGACTGGGAAGCGCCGGCCAAGAACGAAGAGCTGATCGCCAAGATCCGCGACATCTCCGGCGAAGCCATCGCCAACGCCTTCCGCATCCGCCAGAAGGGCGCCCGCTCCGAAGCGCTGAACGCTGCCTGGGCCGCCGTGAAGGCCGCACTGATCACCGAAGACACCGACACCCTGGTGGCCAACGAGATCAAGGGCATCTTCAAATCGCTGGAAGCCGAGATCGTTCGCGGTCAGATCCTGAACGGCGAGCCGCGCATCGACGGCCGCGACACCCGCACCGTACGCCCGATCGCCATCCGCACCGGCGTACTGCCGCGCGTACACGGCTCCGCGCTGTTCACCCGTGGCGAAACCCAGGCCATCGTGACCGCCACCCTGGGCACCAAGCGTGACGAGCAGATCATCGACGCGCTGGCCGGTGAATACACCGACCGCTTCATGCTGCACTACAACTTCCCGCCGTACTCCACCGGTGAAGCTGGCCGCATGGGCCCGCCGAAGCGTCGTGAAATCGGCCACGGCCGTCTGGCCAAGCGTGCGCTGGCACAAGTGCTGCCGTCGGAAACCGAGTTCGGCTACACCATGCGCGTGGTTTCCGAGATCACCGAATCCAACGGCTCCTCGTCGATGGCTTCCGTGTGTGGCGGCTGCCTGTCGCTGCTGTCCGCCGGCGTACCGCTGAAAGCCCACGTGGCCGGTATCGCCATGGGCCTGATCCTGGAAGGCAACCGCTTCGCCGTGCTGACCGATATCCTGGGTGACGAAGATCACCTGGGCGACATGGACTTCAAGGTAGCCGGTACTGCCGCTGGCGTGACCGCCCTGCAGATGGACATCAAGATCCAGGGCATCACCAAGGAAATCATGCAGATCGCGCTGGAGCAGGCCAAGGACGGCCGTATCCACATCCTCGGTCACATGAAGGAAGCCATCGAAGGCCCGCAGGAGCTGTCCACCCACGCACCGCGCCTGTACGTGATGAAGATCAACCCGGAGAAAATCCGTGAAGTGATCGGTAAGGGTGGCGAAACCATCCGTGGCATCACCAAGGACACCGGTTGCGAGATCAACATCGAGGAAGATGGCACCATCACCATCGCTTCGGTTTCCACCGAGAGCGCAGAAGCAGCGAAGAAGCGCATCGAGGAAATCACTGCCGAAGTGGAAGTGGGCAAGGTGTACGAAGGCCCGGTAGTGAAGATCCTGGACAACAACGTGGGCGCCATCGTGTCCATCATGCCGGGTAAAGACGGCCTGGTGCACATCTCCCAGATCGCCCATGAGCGCATCAAGAACGTGAGCGACTACCTGCAGGAAGGCCAGATCGTCAAAGTGAAGGCCATCGAGATGGACGACCGCGGCCGCGTTCGCCTGTCCATCAAGGCCCTGCTGGACAACCCGGCTGCCGCTCCGGCTGCTGCCCAGGGTGAATCCTCCTTCGGTCTGAAGAACTAAGTTGTTGCCGGCGCAAGCCGGTAGCCACTGACAACGCCCGTCGCGCAAGCGGCGGGCGTTTTGCTTTGTGGCGCAGGGCTTGCGGCCAACCTTGCGGGTCATGGCAGCATGAAAAAGCCCGGCACAAGGCCGGGCGCTCTGGGCTGGCGTGGCTGGCGCATCAGAACGCGTCGGATGGCAGCCGTACCCAGCCTTCCATCAGGATGCGGGCGCTGCGGCTCATGATCGCCTTGGTGACAACCCACTGGCCGTCGATCTGCCGGGCTTCGGCGCCCACGCGCAGCGTGCCGGACGGGTGGCCGAAGCGCACTGCCTGCCGCTCGCCACCACCGGCCGCCAGGTTCACCAGCGTGCCGGGAATGGCGGCGGCGGTGCCGATGGCCACCGCGGCGGTGCCCATCATGGCGTGGTGCAGCTTGCCCATGGACAGCGCGCGTACCAGCAGGTCGATCTCGCCAGCCTTGATCTGCTTGCCGCTGGAGGCGGTGTAGTCGGCCGGCGGCGCCACGAAGGCGATCTTCGGCGTGTGCTGACGGGTGGCGGCTTCCTCCGGCGTTTTGATCAGCCCCATGCGCAGCGCGCCGGCCACGCGGATGGCCTCGAATTTCGCCAGCGCCGCCGGGTCGCTGTTGATGGCCTCACGCAGCTCGGTGCCGCTGTAGCCGATGTCGGCCGCATTGACGAACACCGTGGGGATGCCGGCGCTGATCATGGTGGCCTGGAAACTGCCGACACCGGGCACCTCCAGCGTGTCGACCAGATTGCCGGTGGGGAACATGCTGCCGCCTTCGTCGCCGTCATCCGCCCCCTTGTCGGATGGGTCGATGAATTCCAGCACGATCTCGGCCGCCGGGAAGGTCACACCGTCCAGCTCGAAATCGCCGGTTTCCTGCACCTGGCCGTTGGTTACCGGTACATGGGCGATGATGGTCTTGTGGATATTGGCCTGCCAGATGCGCACCACGCACACGCCGTTGTCCGGAATGCGCGCCGGGTCCACCAGGCCGGCATGGATAGCAAAGGCGCCGGCGGCGGTGGACAGGTTGCCGCAGTTGCCGCTCCAGTCCACGAAGGCCTTGTCGATGGCGACCTGGCCGTACAGGTAGTCCACGTCGTGCTCGGGCTGCGTGCTTTTCGACAGGATCACGCACTTGCTGGTGCTGGAGGTGGCGCCGCCCATGCCGTCGATGTGGGCGGAGTAGGGGTCCGGGCTGCCGATGACACGCATGAACAGTTTGTCGCGCGCCGCGCCAGGCTGCTGGCAACGTTCCGGCAAATCCTGCAGCCGGAAGAACACGCCCTTGCTGGTGCCGCCACGGATGTAGGTGGCGGGGATGCGGGTCTGGGGAGAGTGAGCCATGGTCGCTCCTGAGTGTATGGGGTGAAGGCTTCAATGCGTAGGGTGGGCAAAGCGCAGCGTGCCCACCAATAACATTTTGCCGGTGGGCACGGCCTATGGCCTTTGCCTACCCTACGCGCCGCTTGCGGCCAACCTTTGCAGGTTGGCCGCAGCGCACGATCAGGCGTGGGCCTGCAGGAAGTCCTTGGCAAAGCGTTGCAGCACGCCGCCGGCTTCGTACACCGACACCTCTTCATCCGAATCCAGGCGGCAGGTCACCGGCACCTGCACACTTTCGCCGTTACGGCGATGGATCACCAGTGTCAGCTCGGTGCGCGGCGTCAGCTTGCCGGTCACGTCATAGGTTTCGGTGCCGTCGAGGCCCAGCGTCTTGCGCGTGGTGCCGGGCTTGAACTCCAGCGGCAGCACGCCCATGCCGATCAGGTTGGTGCGGTGGATGCGCTCGAAGCCTTCGGCCACGATGGCTTCCACGCCGGCCAGGCGCACGCCCTTGGCGGCCCAGTCACGCGAGCTGCCCTGGCCGTAGTCGGCGCCTGCCACGATGATCAGCGGCTGCTTGCGGTTCATATAGGTTTCAATGGCTTCCCACATGCGCATCACCTTGCCTTCCGGTTCCACGCGCGCCAGCGAGCCTTTCTTCACTTCGCCGTCCACCACGGCCATTTCGTTCACCAGCTGCGGGTTGGCGAAGGTGGCGCGCTGCGCGGTGAGGTGGTCGCCGCGGTGGGTGGCGTAGGAGTTGAAGTCCTCCTCCGGCAAGCCCATCTTGTGCAGGTATTCGCCGGCCGCCGAGTTCATCAGAATGGCGTTGGACGGCGACAGGTGGTCGGTGGTGATGTTGTCCGGCAGCAGTGCCAGCGGGCGCATGCCGCGCAAGGTGCGCTCGCCGGCCAGCGCGCCTTCCCAGTACGGCGGGCGGCGGATGTAGGTGGACATCTCGCGCCAGTCGTACAGCGGCGAGGCGGCCTTCTCGGTGGCGTGCTTCTCGAACATAGGGATGTAGATCTGGTTGAACTGTTCCGGCTTCACCGCGCGTGCCACGATGGCGTCAATCTCCTCGTCGCTCGGCCAGATATCCTTGAGGCGGACTTCCTTGCCGTCCACCACGGTCAGCACGTCCTGCTCGATATCGAAGCGCACGGTACCGGCGATGGCGTAGGCCACCACCAGCGGCGGCGAGGCCAGGAAGGCCTGCTTGGCATACGGGTGGATGCGGCCGTCGAAGTTGCGGTTGCCGGACAGCACCGCGGTGGCGTACAGGTCGCGGTCTATGATTTCCTGCTGGATTTTCGGGTCCAGTGCGCCGGACATGCCGTTACAGGAGGTGCAGGCGTAGGCGACGATGCCGAAGCCCAGCGCCTCCAGATCCTCCAGCAGGCCGGCTTCTTCCAGGTACAGCTTCACTACCTTGGAGCCAGGGGCCAGCGAGGTTTTTACCCACGGCTTGCGTACCAGGCCGAGTTTGCGGGCGTTACGCGCCAGCAGGCCGGCGGCGATCACGTTGCGCGGGTTGCTGGTGTTGGTGCAGCTGGTGATGGCGGCGATGATCACTGCGCCGTCCGGCATCTGGCCGTGGGCTTCCTGCTCGCGGGCGGCCGCAAGGTTGGCCGCAATACCGCGTTCGGCCAGCGCAGAGGTCGGCAGGCGCTTGTGCGGGTTGGACGGGCCGGCCATGTTGCGGGTGACGCTAGACAGGTCGAAGCGCAGCACGCGTTCGTACTGCACCTGGCGCAGGCTGTCGGCCCACAGGCCGGCCTGTCTGGCATAGGTTTCCACCAGCTTGACCTGCTCGTCGCTGCGGCCGGTGAGGCGCAGGTAGTCCAGGGTCTGGCTGTCGATGGCGAACATGGCGGCGGTGGCGCCGTATTCCGGGGCCATATTGGAAATCGTGGCGCGGTCACCAATAGTCAGGCTGGCGGCGCCTGCGCCGTAGAACTCCAGGTAGGCGCCGACTACTTTTTCCTTGCGCAGGAATTCGGTGAGCGCCAGCACCACGTCGGTGGCAGTGATGCCGGGCTGGCGGCGGCCAGCAAGCTCAACACCGACGATGTCCGGCAGCCGCATCCACGAGGCGCGGCCCAGCATCACGTTCTCGGCCTCCAGCCCACCCACGCCCACCGCGATCACGCCCAGCGCGTCTACGTGCGGGGTGTGGCTGTCGGTGCCGACGCAGGTATCCGGGTAGGCCACGCCGTTGTCGGCGTGGATCACCGGCGACATCTTCTCCAGGTTGATCTGGTGCATGATGCCGTTGCCGGCCGGGATCACGTCCACGTTGTCGAACGCGGTCTTGGTCCAGTTGATGAAGTGGAAGCGGTCTTCGTTGCGGCGGTCTTCGATGTCGCGGTTCTTCTGGACGGCGTCCGGGTCGAAGCCGCCGCATTCCACCGCCAGCGAATGGTCGACGATCAGCTGTACCGGCACCACCGGGTTGACCTTGGCCGGGTCGCCGCCCTGGTCGGCAATGGCGTCACGCAGGCCGGCCAGATCCACCAGCGCGGTCTGGCCGAGGATGTCGTGGCACACCACACGCGCCGGGAACCAGGGAAAGTCGCGCTCGCGCTTGCGTTCGATCAGCTGCAGCAGGCAGTCGTTGATGATGGCCGGGTCCGCACGGCGGACGATGTTTTCGGCGTGCACGCGGGCGGTGTAGGGCAGGCCGGCCCAGGCACCGGGCTTGAGGGCTTCGACGGCGGCTTGCGCGTCGAAGTAGTCGAGGGCGGTGCCGGGCAGGGGTTTGCGGTATTGGGTGTTCATGATGATCTCTCGACCGGTGCCTGATGTTCAGGCGTGTTGTTCTGGCTTGCTGTCAGCGGCCAGCCGCTGCAGAAAGTCGCTGTAGCAAAGGGTAAGACCGTGGCAATCCACCGAGATTTCGGCGCTGAAACCGGGTGACTGATAGCGGTAGCGCGCGTGCCCTTGTGCGTCGTCCGCCAGCCGGGTGTACCGCTGCGGGCAGATTTCCAGCGTCAGCTGCGGCAGGCGCACGAACAGCACCTGCAGCTGCGCGCTGTCGCCGGGCGCCAGTTGCAGGCGGCGGATCGGCAGTGCGTTGGTCAGGCCGCCGCACTGCAGGTCCAGCTCGCTGCAGCTGTCGAACGCCGGCATTGCCACGCCGTCGGCGTGCCAGCGGCCCGCCACGTTGCGCAGCAGGTTCAGCGTGCGCGGCCCGGGGGCGTGCAGGGTGAACTCGGCATTGTCCACCAGGCCGGTGCGGCCAACCTGCAGCCGGTAGCTCAGGCAAACCGGCTGCGCTGCCGGGTGCAGCAGGTGGCCGCTGGCGCTGAAGGCCAGTTGCTCGCCTGCTGTCAGGCTGACGGTTTCCAGCCCCGGCGCGTCGGTGCGCTGCCAGCTGGCGACGGGCGGCAGCATGCGGCTCAGCGCTGCGCCAGCGGTACGAAGGCCTGGTCTTCCGGCCCGGTGTAGTTGGCCGACGGGCGGATGATCTTGCCGTCGATGCGTTGCTCGATCACGTGCGCGCTCCAGCCGCTGGTACGGGCAATCACGAACAGCGGGGTGAACATGGCGGTGGGCACGCCCATCATGTGGTAGCTCACGGCGCTGAACCAGTCCAGGTTGGGGAACATCTTCTTGATGTCCCACATCACGCTTTCCAGACGCGCGGCGATGTCGAACATCTTGCTGTCGCCGGCAGTCTGTGACAGCTCGCGCGCCACTTCCTTGATGACCTTGTTGCGCGGGTCGCTGATGGTGTACACCGGGTGGCCGAAACCGATCACGACTTCCTTGCGCTCCACGCGGGCCTTGATGTCGGCCTCGGCCTCGTCCGGCGTTTCGTAGCGCTTCTGTACTTCGAACGCCACCTCGTTGGCGCCGCCGTGTTTCGGGCCGCGCAGCGCGCCGATGGCGCCGGTGATGGCGCTGTACATGTCGGAGCCGGTGCCGGCGATGACGCGGGCGGCGAAGGTGGAAGCGTTGAATTCGTGCTCGGCGTACAGGTTGAGCGAGGTGTGCATGGCGCGCACCCACTGCTCGGACGGCCTCTGGCCATGCAGCAGGTGCAGGAAGTGGCCGCCGATGGAGTCGTCATCGGTTTCCACTTCGATACGCTTGCCGTTGTGGCTGAAGTGGTACCAGTACAGCAGCATCGAACCCAGGCTGGCCATCAGGCGGTCGGCGATGTCGCGGGCACCGGCCATATTGTGGTCGTCCTTCTCCGGCAGCGCGCAGCCCAGCGCGGATACGCCGCTGCGCATTACGTCCATCGGGTGGGCAGCAGCCGGCAGCGCTTCCAGTACCGCTTTCACCGATGCCGGCAGGCCGCGCAGGCTCTTCAGTTTTTTCTTGTAGCCGGTGAGTTCGGCCTGGTTTGGCAGCTTGCCGTGCACCAGCAGGTAGGCCACTTCCTCGAATTCGCAGTGCGCGGCCAGATCCAGGATGTCGTAGCCGCGGTAGTGCAGGTCGTTGCCGCTGCGGCCAACGGTACACAGGGCGGTGTTGCCGGCGGCAACGCCGGACAGGGCGACGGATTTCTTGGCTTTGGGAAGCACTTGGAGGGTCTCGCTCATCTTTACTTCTCCTGCTGCTGGTGTTGATTGGGGTTGTGTTCGGCTGGCTCGGCGTCATGGAAGATCGCCAGCCATACGGTATCGGTGTCGGCCGCGGTGGCGGCCACGCGGTGACGGCGATGCGCCGGAATCAGCACCGCGTCGCCGACTTGCAGCGTTTGCCGCGCCGCCGGTGCGTCGTATTCCAGCTCGGCATGGCCGGACAGCAGCAGCACCCATTCGTGCTGCGGCTGCTCGTACCAGAAGCCGGGCGGCGATACGTGGCCGCGCGACACGATGCGCTCGACGCGAAAGCCGCGCGTGCCGGCCAGCAGGGTGTCGAACTGCTCCTGCGGCAGTGTGGCCGGAATGTCGGCCAACAGGTTGCGCGGCGGGGTCATCGCTTATTTTTCCTGACGGAACAGCGCGTCCAGCTTCTGTTCGTAATCGTGATAGCCCAGGTGGTCGTACAACTCCATGCGGGTCTGCATCTTGTCGATCACGTTCTGCTGGGTGCCGTCCTGGCGGATGGCGCCATAGACTTCCAGCGCCGCCTTGCTCATGGCGCGGAAGGCGGACAGCGGGTACAGCACCAGGCTCACGCCGTTGTCGCCCAGCTCCCGGGTGGTGTACAGCGGGGTGGCGCCGAATTCGGTGATATTGGCCAGCACCGGCACCTTCACCGCGGCGGCGAACTGCTTGTACATCGCCAGGTCGGTCATGGCTTCCGGGAAGATCATGTCGGCGCCGGCGTCCACGCAGGCCACCGCGCGTTCGAGGGCGGCATCCAGGCCTTCCACCGCCAGCGCATCGGTGCGCGCCATGATCACCATGTCGTGCTTGCGGGCGTCTACCGCAGCCTTGACGCGGTCCACCATCTCGTCCTGACCGACGATGGCCTTGTTCGGGCGGTGGCCACAGCGCTTCTGCTGCACCTGGTCTTCGATATGCACGGCGGCTGCGCCGGCTTTTTCCAGGCTGCGTATGGCGCGGGCGATGTTGAAGGCGCCGCCCCAGCCGGTATCGATGTCCACCAGCAGCGGCAGCTCGGTCACGTCGGTAATGCGGCGCACGTCGATCAGCACGTCTTCCAGCGTGGTGATGCCCAGGTCGGGAATGCCGCAGGAGCAGGCCGCCACGCCGCCACCGGACAGGTACAGCGCCTTGAAGCCGCTGTGTTCGGCCAGGCGCGCGGCGTAGGCATTGACAGTGCCTACCACCTGCAGGGGTTTTTCATTGGCGACTGCGTCGCGGAAACGTTGGCCGGCGGTGGTCATTGGAGTCTCCTAACCTTTGAGTGGAACGTTATGGGTGAAATTCTAGCAAGTGCTTGGTTATTTGGAAAACAACTTTTTGTCGCGGTGGCTGTGAGGTCAGGTAACAGGCTGGCGGCGTGCCGGCCGGCGTGATTCAATGGCGCACCTGCGTGGGTATAACTCAAGCGCCCGTTCAATGCCTGCCATGGCGGCAACCGGGGTGGCTTGCCCCGCAACTGGCCGGCGGTGACGTTGGCCGGCCTGGTTTTGGCGCGCCCGGTGGCGGTTTTCTGCCTGGCATCCGGTGGTTTGCCGGGCCGGCGCAGTGGCCAGAAAACATTGAACAGGCTCTAACAATAGCGGTGAACTAAGCGAATGGCCCTGGGTCATACGTGTGCCCTGTGCTGCCGCAAGGTGGCAACAAACAAGAACAGCGGGGCGAATCAGGGAGCTAATGACAACGATGAGTGATCGAGAACTCGATCAGCAATTGGTGGAGCGTGCCCAGCGCGGCGAAAAGCGTGCGTTCGACTTGCTGGTCAGCAAGTATCAGCGCCGCCTGTCGCGGCTGTTGTCCCGCTTTTTGCGGGATTCGGCCGATATCGAGGACGTGACGCAGGAGGCCTTTGTAAAGGCCTACCGCGCCTTGCCATCGTTCCGCGGCGAAAGTGCGTTCTATACCTGGCTGTACCGGATCGGTATCAATACGGCCAAGAACTTTCTGACCTCTGCCGGGCGGCGTCCGGTGGTCAGTGCCGAGGTGGAAGACGAGGACGGCGAAAGCCTGGACCTCTCCGCCCAGGTGCCGGACTACCACACGCCGGAAGCGGAGATGATGAACCAGCAGATATTGGCCGCGGTCAATGCAGCCGTGGACCGTCTGCCGGAAGAATTGCGTACTGCGATCACCCTGCGCGAAATGGAGGGCCTCAGTTACGAGGAGATCGCGGTGGCAATGAATTGCCCGATCGGTACCGTGCGTTCGCGCATCTTCCGCGCACGCGAAGCGATTGCGGCAGAGTTGCGTCCGTTGCTGGATACGGCAAAAAACAAAAGATGGTGAGCAGATGATGAATGAAAAACTATCCGCCCTGATGGACGGTGAGTTGGCCGACAGGGACGCCGCGCCACTCATCAGGCAACTGGCCAGCGAGAGCGAACTGCAGCAGCTGTGGCAGGAGTACCACGTGATCGGTGACGCCATGCGCAACAGTTCGCTGTTGTCGGTGGATGTGCGTCAGGCGGTCAGCCAGCGACTGGCGGACGAGCCGACGGTGTTCGCACCGCGGCCGCGCGCCAGGCTAGCGACCAGACCGGCGGCGCGCTTTGCCGTGGCCGCCTCGGTAGCGCTGGCCGGCGTGGTGGGCTGGTACAGCTGGCAGAGCCATTCGGTGGATGCCGGCCTGGTGGCGCAGGCGGTGCCTGCTGGCCAGGTGCAGGTGGCGGCCGATGGTAGCCAGCAATACCTCGACGCCCATCAGGATGGCGCGCTGGGGGATGGCCTGACCCGTGTCGGCCTGGTTCAGCCGGCGGCAGGGGGTGGGCATTGATGCGTCGGTTTGTTGTCTGTGTGTTGTTCACCGTGCCGCTGCTGGCACAGGCCGAGGATGACTGGTCGCTGCTGCGCCGTGCGGCGGTAGCCGGTCAGTCCCTGACTTTCACCGCTGCCTATTCCCACCAGCTGGGCGGGGAGCTCGAAACCTTCCGCATCTACCGCGCCAACGATGATGGCCTGCTGCGCGAGCGGCGCGAGTCGCTCGATGGCTTGCCGCGGGAAATCGTGCGCCATGGCGGCGAGCTTACCTGCTACGCGCCGGATACCAAGTCCCTGAGCGCTGCCAAGCTCAGCGCGGTCAAGCTGTTCCCGGCCATCCTGCCGGATGCGCAGACCGACCTGGCTGCGGCCTACAGCATCAGCCGTGGCGGCAGCGACCGGGTGGCGCAGCGCGACTGCCAGTGGCTGCAGCTCAAGCCGCGCGAGAGCAATACCCGCTACACCCAGAAGCTGTGCGTCGATACCGTATCCGGCTTGCCGCTGAAAGCAGTGACCATGGGCGTGCGTGGCGAGGTGATCGAGCAGTTTGCGTTTACCGAGCTGGATCTCACCGGCGAGCGCGACAAGACCCTGCTCAAGCCTCGCTACAAGCAGGCGCTGCCGCTGGGCAGAGGTATTGCTACCCAGCCTTCGGCGGTGCCGCCGCTGGAGGTGAAGGGCATGCCGGCGGGCTTTCACCTGCTGCGCTACATGAGCCGGCCGCTGCCGGGGCATGAACAGGCAGTGCAGCACTATGTGTATACCGACGGGTTCGCCAAGCTGTCGCTGTTCGTGGAAGAAGCGGGCAACGATACCGCGACCCATCCGGTGGTGATCGCGCCCAACGGCATCGGCGTTGCCTCGCGCCGGCTGGGTGAGCAACTGGTGACGGTGGTGGGCGATCTGCCCGAGGCCGGCCTGCAGTCCGTGCTCAAGAACATCCGCCTGGTTCCAAAATAAACAGCGAAGCCAAAGCCGGTACGCCACAGTTGGCGCCCGGCTTTGCCGGCTGGTGCCAGGGTCGCATGTCGCCAGTCGCACCGCCTACCCACCATTTTCCATGGAGATTGTCACAACATGCCGATCAAGAAGCTGATTGCCGCCGCCATGCTGACGGCCGGATTGTTGACCAGCCCGGTTGTCCTGTCTGCGCCCTTGTCCTCGCTGCCCGATTTCACCCAGCTGGTGGAAGAGCAGGGCAAGGCCGTGGTGAATATCCGTACCGTGGGTACGGTGCGCCAGATGGTGCGCGAGTTGCCGCCGGGAATGGAAAACGACCCGTTTTCCGAGTTCTTCCGCCAGTTTGCGCCGCCGCAGCTGCGTGAGTACCGCACTGGCGGTCTGGGCTCCGGTTTCATTCTGTCCGCCGACGGTTACGTGCTGACCAATGCGCACGTGATTGCCGATGCCGACGAGATGATCGTTACCCTGGGCGACCGCCGCGAGTTCAAGGCCAAGGTAATCGGCTCGGATGCGCGTACCGATGTGGCCTTGCTGAAGATCGACGCCAAGGGGCTGCCGTTCGTGCAGCTTGGTAAATCGGATGCGCTGAAGGTGGGCGAGTGGGTGCTGGCTATCGGTTCGCCGTTCGGTTTTGAAAACACCGTCACTTCCGGCATTGTCTCCGCCAAGGGGCGCCACCTGCCGGATGAAAGCTATGTGCCGTTCATCCAGACCGATGCGGCAGTGAACCCGGGCAACTCCGGCGGCCCGCTGTTCAATATGAAGGGTGAAGTAGTCGGCATCAATTCGCAGATCTACAGCCGCTCGGGCGGCTTCATGGGCATCTCCTTTGCCATTCCCATCGATGTGGCGATGACGGTGGTGGATCAGCTCAAGCAGGGCGGTAAAGTCAGCCGTAGCCGCATCGGCGTTGGCATCCAGCCGCTGAACAAGGAACTGGCTTCCTCCTTCGGCCTGCAGGATGCCAAGGGCACGCTGATCAGCAACGTGGAAAAAGGCGGCCCGGCCGACAAGGCGGGCATCAAGTCCGGTGATGTGGTGCTGCGCCTGAACGGCGAGCTGCTGGACAGCAGCGACGATCTGCCGCGCATGCTGGGCAGCATCCGCCCCGGCAGCAAGGTGGACATGGAGCTGTGGCGCAACCGCAAGCTGCTCAAGCTGTCGGTGGTGACCGCCGAGCTGCAGGACGAAGACCCGCGCACCGCCGAACGTGCCTACCGCGGCAAACCGCAGGGCGAGGAGAGCGTGGGCAACCGCAGCGGCCTGTCGGTGCAGGCGCTGCCTGCAGCGCAGCTGCAGAAGCTGGGCGTGAAGTTCGGCCTGCTGGTGCGTGGCGTGCAGGGGCCGGCTGCCGATGCCGGGATGCAGGCGGGCGATGTGATCGTGGGTGTGTCCGGCGAGGATCTCGCCAGTGTGGGGCAGCTGCAGCAGGCGATCAATGCGGTGCCGGCTGGTGGCAGCGTGGCGCTGCGCGTGTTACGCCAGGGCGAGCCGCTGTTCATTGCCCTGAAACCGGAAAAGGCCAAGCCCTGATGCAACTGACCCTGTATTTTCGCGAGTATTGCAGCCTGTGCCACGACATGCTGGCACGACTGCGCCCCTGGCAGCAGCAGTACGGCTTTGCCATCGACGTGGTGGACGTGGATGCCGACCCGGTGCTGGAGGAACGCTTCAACGAACTGGTGCCGGTGCTGATGCACGGCGAGCAGGAAATCTGCCACTGGCACCTGGACGAAGCAAGGTTGGCCGCATACCTGACAACACCGCAGCCGGAACACTTGGCTGCACAGGGCGGCGAAATCGGCTAGAATCCGCGCCAGTGTTTATAAAGGGCATTTGTGTGCCCGGCGATTGTTGACAAAGCCCTTGCGCACTGCGGAAGGGCTTTGTGATGCAAACAGGAAGGCTGCGGGGGCAATAACCTGGCAGAAGCGGCCCGGCTTGCCGGGTTCGATAGAACTTGAACCAGGCACTTTGCAGCCTGAGGGCACTTTGTGTGCCCTTAATTTTTGCTGGATTCCGATGAAACATATCCGAAATTTCTCGATTATTGCCCATATCGACCATGGCAAATCGACGCTGGCCGACCGCTTCATCCAGTTTTGCGGTGGCCTGGAACAACGTGAAATGAGTGCTCAGGTGCTCGACTCGATGGATATCGAGAAAGAGCGCGGCATCACCATCAAGGCGCAGACCGCGGCGCTGCAATACAAGGCGCGCGACGGCCAGGTGTACAACCTGAACCTGATCGACACCCCGGGTCACGTGGACTTCTCCTACGAAGTGTCGCGTTCGCTGTCCGCCTGCGAAGGCGCGCTCTTGGTGGTGGATGCCTCGCAGGGCGTGGAAGCGCAGACCGTAGCCAACTGCTACACCGCCATCGAGCTGGGTGTGGAAGTGGTGCCGGTACTGAACAAGATCGACCTGCCGGCGGCCGACCCGGAGCGCGTGAGCCAGGAGATCGAGGACATCATCGGCATCGAGGCCATCGATGCGGTGCGTGCTTCCGCCAAGTCCGGCATCGGCATCGAGGACATCCTCGAAACCGTGGTCAGCAAGATTCCGCCGCCGGAAGGCAACCCGGATGGCCCGCTGAAGGCGCTGATCATCGACTCCTGGTTCGACAACTACGTCGGCGTGGTGATGCTGGTGCGCGTGATCGATGGCCAGCTCAAGCCCAAGGACAAGATCAAGTTCATGGCCACCCAGGCCGAGCACCTGTGCGAACAGGTGGGCGTGTTCACGCCGAAATCGGAACAGCGCGAGGCGCTGAGTGCCGGTGAAGTGGGCTTCGTGATCGCCGGTATCAAGGAACTGAAATCTGCCAAGGTGGGCGACACCATCACCCTGATGAACAACCCGGCCGCCGAGCCGCTGCCTGGCTTCAAGGAAGTGCAGTCGCAGGTGTTCGCCGGCCTGTACCCGGTGGAAAGCCACGATTACGAATCGCTGCGTGACGCGCTGGAAAAACTGCAGCTGAACGATGCTTCGCTGAAATACGAGCCGGAAGTGTCGCAGGCGCTGGGTTTTGGCTTCCGTTGCGGCTTCCTCGGTCTGTTGCATCTGGAAATCGTGCAGGAACGTCTCGAGCGCGAGTTCGACATGGACCTCATTACCACCGCGCCAACCGTGATCTACGAAGTGGTGATGAAGGACGGTACGATCAGTGAAGTGTCCAACCCGTCCAAGATGCCGGAAGCGGGTAAGTACGATGAGCTGCGCGAGCCCATCATTACCGCCACCATCCTGGTGCCGCAGGACTACGTCGGCTCGGTGATGACCCTGTGCAACCAGAAGCGTGGCGTACAGCGCAATATGCAGTACATGGGCCGCCAAGTAATGCTGAAGTACGACCTGCCGATGAACGAAGTGGTGATGGACTTCTTTGACAAGCTCAAGTCCACCAGCCGTGGTTATGCCTCGCTGGACTACGAGTTCAAGGAGTTCCAGGCGGCTGATCTGGTGAAGCTGGATGTGCTGGTCAATGGCGAAAAGGTGGATGCCCTGAGCCTGATCGTGCATCGTGCCACCAGCGTGTATCGTGGCCGCGAGCTGGTAGCCAAGATGCGTGAGCTGATTCCGCGCCAGATGTTCGATATCGCGGTGCAGGCAGCCATCGGCAGCCATATTATTTCGCGCGAAACGGTCAAGGCGCTGCGCAAGAACGTACTGGCCAAGTGTTACGGCGGTGACATCACCCGTAAGAAAAAACTGCTGGAAAAGCAGAAGGCCGGTAAGAAGCGCATGAAGCAGGTGGGCAACGTGGAAATCCCGCAGGAGGCTTTCCTGGCAATTCTGCAGGTAGGGGACAAGTAAATGGGTACGAACCTGGTGTGGGTATGGCTGGTGCTGGCCGTTGTCGGCGTACTGCTGATCGTGTTTGCGGCCAAGAACGAAGACGGCTCGCCGGCTGCCTCGGTGGAGTGGGGCTATCTGGCCCTGCTGGGTGGCGTGTTCGGCCTGCTGTCGGATTACATGAGCTTTGGCGCGGTGATGCTGATCATCGTGCTGGTGACCGGTGTGATCTGGGCGCTGGACAAGTGGCTGCTGGCCAGAAAACGTGCACCGGGCGAGCGTGCTCCGCACTACATCGACTTCCCGCGCGGGTTCTTCCCCATCATCGCCGTGGTGTTCCTGCTGCGCTCCTTCGTGGCCGAGCCGTTCCAGATTCCGTCCAGCTCCATGCGGCCGGGCCTGGTGGTGGGCGATTTCATCCTGGTGAACAAGTTCAACTACGGTCTGCGCGTGCCGGTGGGTAACCAGGTGATGCTGCCGATGGGCAAGGTGCAAAGCGGCGACGTGGTGGTGTTCAACTACCCGGAGAACGAGCGCATCAACTTCATCAAGCGCGTCATCGGCACGCCGGGTGACGTGGTGGTGTACCGCGACAAGCAGCTGAGCCTTAACGGCAAACCGGTAGCCCACGTGGCCGCCGGTGAAGTGGAATATCTGGAAAAAGGGCTGGCGATGATTCGCGCCCAGCAGTTTACCGAGCAGATCAGCGGTAAATCCTTCCACACCCTGGTGGAGCCGGACAAGCCGGTGTATTTCCCCAATGGTGTGCGCCCGTTCCCGGGGCATGAAAACTGCGAGTACCGCGATGACGGTTTTACTTGCAAAGTACCGCAAGGTCAGTATTTCATGATGGGTGACAATCGTGACAACAGCGAGGACAGCCGTTACTGGGGCTTTGTCGAAGACCGTCTGCTGGTAGGCAAGGCCTTCCTGATCTGGATGAACTTCGGCGACCTGTCGCGTATTGGCACCCGTATTCACTGAGTAATCGGAAAGGGCTGGAGATGAAGCGTTCGCAGGGCGGTTTTTCCTTCCTGGTGGTGCTGGCATTCGCCATGGTGGCAGCAGTGGTGCTGTTCGGTGTGTTGAAGGTGCTGCCGGTATACACCGAGTACGGCACCATCAAGCGTACGGTTGACGAAATTTCTGTCGACCAGGAGCAGACGGAACCCGACGTGCGTCGCGCATTCGAGAACCATGCCACTGTGCAGGATATCAAGGCGGTGAAGACGCGTGATCTGCTGGTAACCAGCTCCGGCGGCAAGCTGGGGGTTGGGGTACGTTACGATACCGACGTGCCTATCGTGAAAGACATCAAGCTGGTATTCCACTTCGAGTATCAGGCAGGCTCTGTACCGGTACTGGACCAAACCAAATAAACCGTGAATCAACAAGACAACCGCTTCCGGCGCCTGAGTACGGCGCTGGATTATTTTTTTGAGAAGCAGGAGCTGCTGAAGCAGGCGCTGACCCATCGCAGTTTCGGCATGCCCAACAATGAACGCTTCGAGTTCATTGGTGACAGCATTCTCAACTACACCGTGGCGCGCATGCTGTTCGATCAGTTTCCCAAGCTGAGCGAAGGCGAGCTGTCGCGCTTGCGTGCCAACCTGGTCAACCAGAACACCCTGGCCGAGATCGCGCAGGAGCTGAAGCTGGGCGACTACCTGTACCTGGGCGAGGGCGAGCTGAAAAGCGGCGGCTACAACCGGCCGTCCATCCTGGCCGATGCAGTGGAGGCCACCTTTGCCGCCATCAGCTTCGACCGCGATTTCCAGGCCGCCGAGCAGGTGGTGCGCCGGCTGTATGCTGGCCGCGTTGCCGGCATCGACCCCACCCGTCATGCCAAGGACGCCAAGACCCGGCTGCAGGAGGCATTGCAGGCGCGGCGTCTGCCGCTGCCGCGCTACACCATCCTGGCGCAGAACGGCGAAGCGCACGAGCAGTCGTTCCGCGTGCAGTGCGACCTGGGCGAACTGGCCATCATCACCACCGGCGAGGGCAGCAGCCGTCGCGGTGCCGAGCAGCAGGCCGCCGATGTGGCGCTGCAGCTGCTGGAGCAACATTTTGCCGCAGGCAAGAAAAAGACATCATGAGTGACATCCCGTACCGTTGTGGCTTCGTCGCCATCGTTGGCCGCCCCAACGTCGGCAAATCCACGCTGATGAACCATCTCATCGGCCAGAAGATCAGCATCACCTCCAAGAAGGCGCAAACCACGCGCCACCGCGTCAACGGCATCTACACCGAGCCTGCTGCGCAGTTCGTGTTTGTCGATACCCCCGGCTTCCAGACCTACCACAAGGGCGCGCTGAACGAGACGCTGAACAACAGCGTCAAGGATTCGCTGGCCAACGTGGACTGCGTGCTGTTCGTGCTGGAAGCGATGCGCCTGTCCGCGGCCGACCGCGAAGTGATCGCACTGCTGCCGAAGAAAACCCCGGTGATCCTGGTGCTGAACAAGCTGGACAAGGCCAAGGATCGCCTGGCGCTGTCCGCCTTCATCGAGGAGGCCCAGGCCGAGTTCCCGTTCGCCGATGTCGAGGTAGTCAGCGCCAAGCACGGCCAGCGCCTGGGCGAACTGCTGGAAAAGGTGCGCCCGCACCTGCCGGAATCGGTGCCGCTGTACCCGGAAGACATGGTCACCGACAAAACCCAGCGCTTCCTCGCCGGCGAGATCGTGCGCGAGAAGCTGTTCCGCTACCTGGGCGAGGAACTGCCGTACGAGATGAACGTGGAAGTGGAGTCGTTCGAAGTTGACGGCAGCATGTTCCGCATCTACGTGGCGGTGCTGGTGGACAAGGAAGGGCAGAAGCCCATCGTCATCGGCCGCGGCGGCGAGAAGCTGAAGAAAATCTCCACCGAGGCACGCCTGGACATGGAGCAGCTGTTCGACTGCAAGGTGTTCCTGGAAGTGTGGGTGAAGGTGAAATCCGGTTGGGCCGACGACGTGCGCTTCCTGCGCGATTTCGGCATCAACTGAGCCACAAGCCACAGCAAGGTTGGCCGCATGTTTGCGAATACTCCCGAACCGCCGTACTGGGCGGTGATCTTCAGCAGCCAGCGCACTACCGGTGATGGTGGTGGCGACGACGGCTATGGCGACATGGCCGCGCGCATGGTGCAGCTGGCCGGCGAGCAGCCGGGCTTTCTCGGTGCCGAGAGCGCGCGCGATGCCGACGGCTTCGGCATCACCGTCTCCTACTGGGCCAGCGAACAGGCGATTGCCGCCTGGAAGGCCGATGCCGAGCACCGCCTGGCGCAGCAGCAGGGCTTTGCCCGCTGGTATGCCGGCCTGGCGCTGCGGGTAGCGCAGGTGGCGCGCGCCAAAGTCTGGCAGCGGCCGGAGCGGGGCGATGCAGCCGGGCAAGGTTGACCGCCAGCCGGCCTACGTACTGCACACCCAGCCCTACAAGGAAACCAGCCTGCTGGTGGAGGTGCTGAGCCGCGATCACGGCCGTTTCACCCTGGTGGCACGCGGCGCACGTCGCCCGCGCTCCGACCTGCGCGGCCTGCTGTTGCCATTCCAGCCGCTGCAGCTGTCCTGGTTCGGCAAGGGCGAATTGCGCACCCTGCACGTGGCCGACTGGCGCGGCGGTGTGCCGCAGTTCGCCGGCGAGCGCCTGGTGTGTGGCTACTACCTGAACGAACTGGTGCTGCGCCTGGCGCCGCGCGACGACCCGGCGCCGGAACTGTTCAAACTGTACGATCGCAGCGTGCGCACCCTGGCTGGCGACGAAACATTCAGCAATGTACTGCGCCGCTTCGAGCTGGCGCTGCTGGCCTTGCTGGGCTATGCGCCGGAGTTGGCCGCAGACACCGCCGGTCAGGCGCTGCAGCCGGAAGCCAGCTATCTGTGCCGCTTCGGCGAGGCGCCGCAGCGGGTGGCGCCGATCGAACGTCCGCCGGCCCGCAGCTGCGTCCTGAGCGGTGCCAGCCTGCTGGCACTGGCGGCGGGAGACCTCACCCTGGCGCAGACCCGGCGCGATGCCCGCCTGCTCACCCGCGTGCTGCTGGACGAGCTGCTGGGGCAGCAGCCGCTGGCCACCCGCGAATTACTGACCACTTTATACGCGCTGGCCGAGTAGCCGGCGCAGTCACGGAGAGAGACAAATCATGATCCTGCTCGGTGTCAACATCGACCACGTCGCCACCCTGCGCCAGGCGCGCGGCACCCGTTTCCCCAGCCCGATCGAGGCTGCACTGGTAGCCGAATCCAGCGGCGCCGACCTGATTACCCTGCACCTGCGCGAGGACCGCCGCCACATCCAGGATCACGACGTGGACGCCATGCGCGCCACCATCAAGACACGCATGAACCTGGAAATGGCCCTGACCGACGAGATGCTGGCCAATGCGCTGCGCGTGAAGCCTGAAGACGTATGCCTGGTGCCGGAAAAGCGCGAGGAAGTCACCACCGAAGGCGGGCTGGACGTGATCCGCTACTTCGATCTGGTGCGCGACTTTACCCGCCAGATGACCGAGGCCGGCATCCGCGTGTCCATCTTCATCGACCCGGACCAGGAGCAGATCCAGGCCGCCTGGGATGCCGGCGCACGGGTGATCGAGCTGCACACCGGCGCCTACGCCCATGCCGACTTCAAGCACGAGGAGCAGGCAGCCGAGCTGGCGCGCATCCGCGACGCCGCGGTGTTCGGTGCGCATCTGGGCATGGTGGTGAACGCCGGCCACGGCCTGAACTACCATAACGTGAAGCCGATCGCCGCCATCGCGGAAATCGCCGAGCTGAACATCGGCCATGCGCTGGTGAGCCACGCGCTGATGGTGGGCTTTGCCAACGCGGTGCGCGAAATGAAGGCGCTGATGATCGAAGGCCGCCAGGGCCAGTAAGGCGGTAGCGATGATCTACGGCATCGGTACCGATATCGCCCGCATCGAACGCTTCGAGGCGATGTATGCGCGCTGGGGGCAGGAAATCGGCCGCCGGCTATTGGCCGCGCCGGAGCGCGAAGAGCTGGCGCAGGCGGCAAAGCCGGCGCGCTTCCTGGCCAAGCGCTTTGCCGCCAAGGAGGCGCTGGGCAAGGCGCTGGGCACCGGCATCCGCGAGCCGGTGCTGCTCACCGCCATCGCCGTGACCCACGACACGCTGGGCAAGCCGATGTTCGCCTTCGACGAGCCGCTGAAGGCGTATATCGAGGCACGCGGCATTGTCAGCGTGCACCTGTCGATTTCCGACGAACAACAACATGCACTGGCGTTCGTGGTTTGCGAAACCGCCGGTGCGGCCAACCTGTGAGCCAGACATGACGACAAAGCAACTGCCCTGCGGCCCGGTAATGGCGGACGTGGCCGGCTTCAGCCTGAGCGACGAAGAACGCCAGCGCCTGTGCCACCCGCTGGTGGGTGGCGTGATCCTGTTCCGCCGCAATTTCCAGGATATCGAGCAGCTCAAGGCGCTCACCGCCGAGATTCGCGCCTTGCGCAGCCCGGCGCTGCTGATCGCCGTCGACCACGAAGGCGGCCGTGTGCAACGCTTCATCGACGGCTTCACCCGTCTGCCGCCGATGCAGCTGCTGGGCCAGTTGTGGGACAGCGCCGGCGCGACAGCGGCGGAAGCCGCCGCCGACAACGTCGGCTACGTGCTGGCCGCCGAACTGCGCGCCTGCGGTGTGGACCTGTCGTTCACCCCGGTGCTGGACCTGGACTGGGGCCAATGCGCGGTCATCGGCAACCGCAGCTTCCACCGCGACCCGGCGGTGGTATCGGCACTGGCCGTGGCGCTGCAGCGTGGCCTGCAGCGCGGCGGCATGGGCAGCTGCGGCAAGCACTTCCCCGGCCACGGCTTTGTCGAGGGCGACAGCCACCACGTGATTCCGGTGGATGCGCGCAGCCTGGACGCGCTGCGTACCGACGACCTCAAGCCGTTCGCCGCGCTGGCCGCCGCCGGCATGGCCTCGGTGATGCCGGCGCACGTGGTGTATCCGGCGGTGGACAGCCAGCCGGCCGGTTTTTCGCGCGTGTGGCTGCAGGACATCCTGCGCGCCGAGCTGGGCTTTGACGGCGCCATCTTCTCCGACGACCTGACCATGGAAGGCGCCGCCGGTGTCGGCGACATCGTGGCGCGCGCCGAAGCGGCATTTGCCGCCGGCTGTGACATGGCGCTGGTGTGCAACCGCCCGGAGCTGGCCGACGAGCTGCTGGCGCGGCTGGTGCCGCCGCAACTGCCCAAGCTGGCCGAGCGTCTGGCGCGCATGGCCGGGCAGGGCGAGGTGGCCGACTGGCAGGCGCTGCTGGGCAGCGAGGCATTCCGCGCCGCGCAGCAGGCGGTGCTGCAACTGGGGCTGCCGCGCGAAACGCTGCAGGGGCCTATCGTCGGTGAGGCCTACTGAGCCGCATCCGGCTGTCGTCATGCAAAAGCCCAACCGTATGGTTGGGCTTTTTGCTTGTCGGGCCATGGCAAGGTTGGCCGCAAGGCGCTAGTTGCCTTCCTCGCGCCAGCGCTGCTGGTTCTTTTCGATCAGCTGCTCCATCACCTTGCTGTCCACCAGCTTTTTCATCGCCTTGTTCAGGCGCTGGTACAGCTCGTCGCTGAAGCAGGACGACTGGTGGCCCAGCGTCAGGTACAGCGGCTCGCGGGTGATGGTGCCGCTGGCGGTTTTCAGGTTCTGCAGCCCCAGGCGGTTGGCGTAGGCCTGGGCCGGTGCGTCCTCGTAGATCAGGTAATCGGCGCGGCCCATGCTCAGCATGCGCAGCGCATTTTCCACACTGCCCACGGTTTCGATGTTCAGGCTGTGCTCGGCAAAGCGGTCGAATTCTTCGCCGAAGCTGTTGTTCACCACGGTAACGCCGCGGTAGCCCACCAGGTCCAGCCAGCGGGTGTAGTTGAACGGCTTGCTGTCGCGCATCCAGATCGCGGTGCGGGTGATGGTGAGCGGCGTCTGGATGTAGCTCATGTACTGGCGGCGCGGCTGGGTGAAGAAGGCGCCGGCAATCAGGTCGATGCGGCCATCGCGTACCGATTTCTGCACCCGCGCCCATGGCCCGCCGTAGTTGATGCTGATCGGAATGCCGACTTCACGCGACAGCATCTGCATCATGTCGGCGGCGGCGCCGATCAGGCGCTTGTCGTCATTCGGGTCCACCCACAGGTATGGCGGGTACTCCGGGTTGCCGGAAGCAACCAGGCGCGCACAGGGGACCGAGGCAATGGCTTGCTGACACGCCAGCAGGCCTGCAACGGCGAGCAGTGCATGCAGGTGGTAAGGCAGCAAACGCTTGAAAATTCGCATATTGGGTGGGCTGTACTTCGATTACAGCTCGTCAGTCTAGGTAAGCGGCAGGGGGAGGGCAAGCGCGCAGGCTTTGATTATTTGATCCAATTAAAAGAATTTTTGCATTGTGCGCCGGCGGCAACTGCCATGGCGCCGTGCCGTACTGACAAGCTGCTGTTTAGGCTGGCGCATATCCATAATGGGTTATCGATAGGTATTAATTGTATCGGTTGTCATTTTGCAACTGTTTGAACTTTGTCTGACAATATTCTGCTGGGGCGCCGACAGGGGTGGATGGTGCTGCATGCCCTGCTGGCTCGCGCGCAGTCCGTTGCCGCCATGCCGGCCGCTAGCGTGCCGTTTCGCAGCGGCCGGCGCCGGCATTTGCCGCTGGAAGTGCGGCGGTGGCCAGCAGGGCTGATGCCGATCATTCGATGGCTACATTTAATGCTACGTTCGTTTTCGATATGTCTGATACTGATGGTATTGCCTTTTTGACCGTTTTTCACATTTAGGATGCCGCCTCCTCCATCCCCTTACCTGTCACGCCGCGACTGCCTGCATGCGGTACTGCTGGCCGTGTTGTCCGGCGCCGTGGCGGCTTGCCGGCCGCCGGTGCCGCTGCTGCGGGTCGGCAGCAACGGCTGGCCTGGTTACCTGATGCTGGAGTTGGCCGCACAAAGCGGGCTGTATGCGCCCGAGCAGATTCGCGTCATCCGCTTTCCTTCCTCCACCCTGGTCATGCAGGGCCTGTCTTCCGGTGCGCTGGAAGCGGCCTGCCTGACGCTGGACGAAGTGCTGAGCATGCGGGCGGAAGGGGTGCCGCTGCAGGTGGCGGCAGTACTGGATATTTCCGCCGGTGCTGACATGCTGCTGGTGCGGGATGGCATTGCCACATTGGCGCAGCTGGCCGGCAAGCGCATCGGCGTGGAGCAGAGCGCGGTGGGCGCGGTGATGCTGGACGCGGTGTTGCAGCAGGCGCATCTGCAGCCGGCGGACATCACGCTGGTGCCGTTGCTGGCGAACCGGCATGAGCAGGCGTTCCTGTCCGGCGAGTTGGACGCGGTGGTGACGTTCGAACCGCATGCCAGCCGACTGATGGCCGCCGGGGCAAAACTGCTGTTTTCCAGCATGGCGATTCCCGGTCGCATCCTCAATGTGCTGGCGGTACGCAGCGATGTGGTGGATGAACAGCACCGGCACCTGCAACTGCTGCTGGACGGCCACTTCCGCATGCTGACCGGTTTCATCCAGCAGGAGCGCGGCGTGCTGTCCGGCCTGGCCACGCTGCTGGCCACCGACGGGCAGGCGGTGAAGTCGCTGTACTGGGGGCTGCGCATGCCGGACCGGCAGGAGAACCAGGACTGGATCACCGGCCAGTCGCCGCTGCTGCTGCCGGCGGCCAGGCAGCTGCAGCAGGTGATGCAGGCAGCTGGGCTGCTGCGCAGCAACGCGTCGCTGGACCAATTGCTGCTGCCATTGTCGGGTGGCGCATCGTGATGCGCGTCGGCTCCTTCAAGCTGCTGTCCAGCCTGGCGGTGATAGGCGTGGTGCTGCTGACCCTGGGCGGCGCCTTTTTCATTGCGGTGGACAGCCGCACCCAGTCCGAATACATCGATGCCCAGCGCGACGGCCTGCAGGACGTATTCCGCCTGAGCCAGCTCGCCCAGAGCGAGAGCAGCCACAGTGAAATCGACAGCGAGCTGGCGATGCTGGCCACCGATCCGCGCGTGCGCCAGGTGCTGCTGGCCGATCCGCAGCATGTCATCCGCTATGCGCTGGACCGCCAGCTGCTGGGGCAGGGCCTGGACAGCCAGGACGGCATCACGCCGGAGCTGCTGCAGGCGCTGCACGACAGCAGGCTGGGCACGGCGCTGGTGGACAAGTCGCAGCAGTCGGTGCTGGTGGGCATCGGCTATACCCCGCTGGAAAAGGACACCGTGCGCAGCAGTCAGCGTGGCCTGGTGCTGATCCGCTTCCAGCTGCACGACACGCTACGGCAGATGAGCTGGCAGGTGGCACAGGTGTTTGTCTGGCCGGCGGCGATGCTGTTGCTGCTCGTGCTGCTGCTGGGCTGGCTGGCGCAGCGTTACGTGCTGGGGCCGCTGGGGCGGCTACGCCTGGCCGTGCTCGACTATGCGGCCAACGGTAGTTTGCAGCCGCTGCCGCAACAGGGCGTGAGCGAGGTGCGCGGCTTGCTCAAGGCCTTCAACGCCATGCAGCAGCATCTGCAGGATACGCTGGACATGCTCAAGACCCAGCGCTTGGCCGCAGCGCAGCTGGCGCAGGAGCGCGAAGCCTTGCTGCAGGCGATTCCCGACCACCTGTTCGAAATGTCGCCGGAAGGGCGCTTCCTGCAGGTGTGGTCCAGCAGCCAGCGCGGGCTGGCCGAATCGCGCGAGCAGCTGCTGGGCAAGCTGGTGCACCAGGTAATGCCGCTGGATGCGGCCGATACGGTGTGCCAGGCGATTGGCGAGGCCCTGGCCGAGGGCGTGTCGCGCGGGCGGCGCATCTGCCTGTTTGTCGATTGCCAGCCGCGCTGGTTCGAGCTGTCCGCCGCGCGCAAGGAAGCCGCCGGCAGCGAGGTCAGCTGCATCCTGCTGGCGCACGACAGCACGCTGCGCAAGCACGCCGAAGACGAGCTGCAGCTATGGGCGCAAGTGTTCGCCGCCGCGCATAACGGCATCCTGGTCACCGACAGCTTCCGCAACATCGTGCAGGTGAACGCCGCCTTTACCCGCATTACCGGCTACGCGGCGGAGGACATCGTGGGCAAGACGCCGAGCATCCTGTCCTCCGGGCGGCACGACCAGGCGTTCTATCACCGCATGTGGCAGGAAATCACCACCCGTGGCCACTGGCAGGGCGAAATCTGGAACCGCCGCAAGAGTGGCGAGATCTTTCCGGAGTGGCAGTCGATTTCCGCGGTACGTGGCGAGGATGGCGAAATCAGCCACTACATCAGCGTGTTCAGCGACATCAGCAGCCAGAAGGAGGCCGAGCAGTACATCCGGCGGCTGGCCTATTTCGACAGCCTTACCGGGCTGCCCAACCGCGCGCTGCTGCAGGATCACGCCAGCCAGGCGCTATCGCTGTCGCGGCACGACGATACACCGCTGGCGCTGATGTTCATCGACCTGGACCGCTTCAAGAACATCAACGACACCCTGGGTCACAGTATCGGCGACCAGTTGCTGGTAGAGGTTGGCCGCAGGCTGCTGGCGCTGCTGCAGGAAAAAGACACCCTGACGCGGCTGGGCGGTGACGAGTTCATCATCCTGCTGCCGGAAACCGATGAATCCGCCGCCGGCCACCTGGCCGAGCGGGTAGTGCGGGAGCTGTCCACGCCGTATCACCTGAGCGGCTACGAGCTGATCACTACACCGTCCATCGGCATCGCCATGGCGCCGGTGGATGGCAGCAACCTGGAGGAGCTGCTGCGTGCCGCCGACGCTGCCATGTACCGCGCCAAGGCCGAGGGGCGCAGCACCTTCCGCTTCTTTACCGCGCAGATGCAGCAGCGTTCCGCAGCGCGGCTGAAGCTGGAGGCCGAATTGCGCCGCGCGCTGGAAAAGCGCGAGCTGCAGCTGTACTACCAGCCGCAGAGCGATATGCACGGCCACTTGATCGGCATCGAGGCGCTGCTGCGCTGGCAGCATCCGGAACTGGGCATGGTGGCGCCGGTGGAATTCATTCCGCTGGCGGAAGAAAGCGGCCTGATCGTGCCCATCGGCATGTGGGTGCTGGAAGAAGCCATTGCGCAGATGCGCAACTGGCGCGAACGCGGCATCCACGTGCCGATAGTGGGCGTCAACCTGTCGGCGCTGCAATTCCGCCAGCCGATGCTGGTAGAGCAGGTGGCACGCCTGCTGCACGAGGCGGCCTTGCCGGCGGAGTGCCTGGAGCTGGAGCTGACCGAAAGCCTGGTGCTGGATGATCCGGACGATGCGCTGGGGCTGATGGAGCGCCTGCACCAGCAGGGTGTGCGGCTGGCCATCGACGACTTCGGTACCGGCTACTCCTCGCTCAACTACCTGCGGCGCTTCCCGGTGGACCGGCTGAAGATAGACCGCAGCTTCGTGCAGGATCTGGCGCAGGGGCGGGGTATCGCCATCGTGCGCGCCATCATCAGCCTGGCGCATTCACTGGGCTTCGTCACCATTGCCGAGGGGGTGGAAACGCCGGAGCAGCTGGAGCAGCTGCGGCGGCTGCGCTGCGACCAGGTGCAGGGCTTCCTGTTCGCGCGGCCGATGTCGGTGCGCAACCTGGAGGACTGGCTGCTGCGCCACCGCAGCGTGGGGCCGGATGGCGAAAGCTGGACCTTCGACATCTGAGCCTGAGGTTGGCCGCATGCAAAAGGCCCGCCGATGGCGGGCCTGGTCATTGCAACACGGTAAGGGCGATCAGGCGTCCAGACCCTGCTGCACCAGCGCGGCGGCGCGTACTACCGCGCGCGCCTTGTTCTGGGTTTCCTGCCATTCCGATTCCGGCACCGAGTCGGCGACGATGCCGGCGCCGGCCTGCACGTACAGGGTGTCGTTCTTGATCACCGCGGTGCGGATGGCAATCGCCATGTCCATGTCGCCGGTAAAGCCAAGGTAGCCGACGGCGCCGCCGTACACGCCGCGCTTGGTGGGCTCGAACTGGTCGATGATTTCCATCGCCCGCACCTTGGGCGCGCCGGACAGCGTACCGGCCGGGAAGGTGGCCTTGAGGATGTCGATGTTGGACACCGCCGGCTTCACCGTGCCTTCCACGCTGGAGACAATGTGCATCACGTGCGAGTAGCGCTCGATCACCATATTGTCGGTGATGCGCACGCTGCCGGTGTCGGCCACGCGGCCAACGTCGTTGCGGCCCAGGTCCATCAGCATCACGTGCTCGGCGATTTCCTTCGGATCGGCCAGCAGCTCGTCGGCCAGTGCCTGGTCTTCCTCGCGGCTCTTGCCGCGCGGGCGGGTGCCGGCGATCGGGCGCACCGTCACGGTATCGTCCTCGCGACGCACCAGGATCTCCGGCGAGGCGCCCACCACGTGGAAGTCGTCGAAGTGGTAGTAGAACATGTACGGCGACGGGTTCAGGCTGCGCAGCGCGCGGTACAGCGACAGCGGTGCGTCGGTGTAGGGCATGCTCATGCGCTGCGACAGCACCACCTGCATGATGTCGCCGTCCAGGATGTATTGCTTGGCTTCGCCCACCGCCTGCTTGAACGGCTCCTGGCCGTATTCGGATACCGCCTCGGTGGCCGGTGACGGCAGCGACAGCGGAATGCTCACGTTCTCACGCAGCTTGCCGCGCAGCTGGTTCAGGCGCGTCTGTGCCTTCTGCAGCGCGTTGGGTACCGCCGGGTCGGCGTAGACCACCAGGTAGAGCTTACCGGACAGGTTGTCCACCACGGCCAGTTCTTCCGACAGCATCAGCAGGATGTCCGGGGTGCCGATCGGGTCCGGCTTCTGCGTTGCGGCCAACCTTTTCTCGACGTAGCGCACGGTGTCGTAGCCGAAATAGCCCACCAGGCCACCGGTAAAGCGCGGCAGGCCGGTGATCGGCGGGGTGTTGAAGCGCGCCATGAAGCTGTCGATGAAACCCAGCGGGTCGCCTTCGTGGCGCTCGATCACCTTGTCGCCGTACTCCACCTGTACGCTCTGCCCCTGCACGCGCAGGCGGGTGGTGGCCGGCAGGCCGATGAAGGAGTAGCGGCCGAAGCGCTCGCCGCCCACTACCGATTCCAGCAGGTAGGAGTAGGGCTGGTTGGCCAGCTTCAGGTAGACCGACAGCGGGGTGTCCAGGTCGGCGAACAGTTCCAGGGTGACGGGGATGCGGTTGTAGCCGGCAGCGGCCAGCTCGGCAAAGCGTTGTGGCGTCATGATGATGAATCCGGGAAACGTCAGATAGGCGAAAGGCGCGGCGCGCCAGGTACGGTCAGGGCGGAGGGGCGCTTAGTGTTGCCATCGCCAGCTGGCGCGGTTGGGCAGGAATTTCATCGCGGATCGGATAAGAGTCATCAACAGAATATGCCGGGGCATTGTGGCGGCGCGGGCGCTTGTTGGCAAGCCCGGCGGGCTTGCCAACAAGCGCCCGGCGCCTTGCCATACTCAGTCGCGGCGGTGCACGTGCGGGTCGCGCGATTGCTTGAGCAGGCTGTACAGGTCCACCAGGCTGCCCACAATCAGGTCGGCGCCCAGCGTGGCGGCATCGCGGTAGCCGTAGCTTACCGCCGCTGCCACTGCGCCGGCCCTGCGTGCGCAGGCGATATCGTTTTCCGAATCGCCCACCAGCAGCATCTCCTGCGGTTTCACGTCCAGCACCGTGGCGGCGTGCAGCAGCGGCAGCGCGGAGGGTTTTTTCTCGTCCAGGCTGTCGCCGCCGAGGATCATGCTGAAGGCGCTGTCGATGCCCAGTTGCTGCAGCAACGGCACGGCCAGGAACTGCGATTTGTTGGTGATCACCACCAGCGGCAGGTCCAGTGAACGCAGCAGGCCCAGCGCGTCGGCCACGCCGGGGTACATGCGGGTGTGCACGGCAAGGTGCTGGCGATAGTGGCGGATGAACAGGTTGAAACCCTGGGTCCAGGTGGCTTCGTCGCTGTGCTGGTCGAAGCTGTCGGTCAGCGTGCGGTGCACCAGGCTGCCCACGCCGTCGCCCACGTAGCTGGCAACGCGCGCTTGCGGCAGCGGTTCGAGGTTCATGGCTTCGCGCATGGCGTTGGCGCTGGCGGCCAGGTCGGCGATGGAGTCCACCAGGGTGCCGTCCAGGTCGAAGGCGACGGCTTTGATGTGCTTCAGGTTCATGGTTTCTATCGAAAAGCGGGGAATGCCGCATTGTACCCGATGGTGACAAACTTGTTCCGCGGCTGCCTTCGAGGCTAGCATGCGTGTTTCCATTGTCATCCGAGGTTGTTGCTCATGCCGTTCCGCCCCAGAAGCCGGCGCCTGCTGCCCGCGGCGCTGCTGCTGCCCGTGCTGCTGGCTGCCTGCGCCGTGTCGCCACTGGAAGGCAAGCGCGCCGACCAGGCGGCCGTCTACACCCTGTATCACCACACCGCCGATGCCCGCTACAACTTCAGCGGCGAATCGCGCCTCACCAGCCTGCACGTGCCCGGCAAGCGCGGCGAGGAGGAGGCGGCATTGCTGCAGGAGGTGGCCGGGTCGTTCCACATGCAGTACGACGGTGCGGTGGACATGGCGCAGCATCGCGTCGAGCTGATTCCCACCCTGCGCTTTGCCCGGCCCAATGCCGAAGCCTGGGTGCGCTTCCCCCTGCTGCTGCAACTGGACACCCTGACGCTGTATCTGGATGCCTCGGCGGCAGATCTGTGGTTGCCGGCGCTGAGTCACAAGCTGGTCAAATTCCAGCTGCCGGAAGACAAGCTGCGTGAAATTCCGGTGGCCGCGGTGCTGGCTGACTTGCCCGATATCGTGCAGCGAGTCTATTCCGCGGTGGAGAAGAAGGCGTACAGCTACCAGCCGCTGAGCAGCGCGGACGAAAAGCTGGGCGCGCGCTACCGCATCCGCCTGGCGCTGGATCCGGTGGCCGGCCGCGTGCTGTCGCGGCAGATGGTGGCCGAGCTGGTGAACAGCCTGCGCAGCCATGGCGCCAGCCAGCAGGTGCTGACCGTGGCGCAGCGCGTGCTGCAAGGGGCGGAAAGCGGGCAGTTCCAGCAGCAGAGCCGCACCGATCTGCTGGTGAGCAGCGCCGGGAGGCTGCTGGCGGTAGAGGAGCAGCGCAGTATGGCGCTGCCGGGGGATGATCCGCTGCGTTTCGCCTTTACCACCAGGCTGAATATCAGCAACGACGGCAAGCCGGTGTTCACCCTGCACCCGGTTGCGGCCAACGTGGTGGATTACCGCGAGGTGAAGCTGCCGGCGTGGATGACGCCGCCGACCCCGCCCGCCGCCGCGGCCAGCGCGCCGGGTGGCGTGGCGCCGCCCCAGCCGGCGCAACCGGTGCCGCCGGCGATCAAGCCCAAGCCGGGCAAGCCGAAAAAACTGCTGGCGCCGGTGATGTACTGAGCTGCGGTTTATTGCGCGCGCTGCAAACAAAACACCCCGCATTGCGGGGTGTTTTCATATGGCGCTGGCGGGAGCGTAGAACCTGTTTACGATCTGGCGAGCTAGGGCGAGACAAGGCGAAAACGGCTGAGGAAGCGGAATTGACATGAAGTCAATGAGCATTCCGAAGGTGTTTTTAACGCCGTATCGCCGACGCGTAGCAGATCGTAAGCGGGTTCTTAGAGCTGGCGGATATCCAGCACCGACTGGCTGCCAAACGCCGGGCTATCGAGATAGCCGACGATGCGCGCCGCGGCGGCCTCCGGCGTGGTCAGTTCGCCATCCGCCTTCAGTGCCTCGAAGCGCGGGCGGCCCGGAAATGCCGACGGGTCGGCAGAGCGGATCTCTGCCTGCATGCCGGTATCGATCACACCCGGATACAGCGATACCGCCAGTGCCGGCACCTCGCGTGCAGCCTGTTCCACTGCCAGGGTGCGCGTGAAGTGGTCCAGCCCGGCCTTGGTGGCGCAGTACACCGCCCAGCCCGGGTAGGGGTTGGCCGCAGCGCCGGAGGAGATGTTGATGATGCGGCGCTGGCTGCTGGCCGGCGTGTGCGCCAGAAAGTGGCTGCATAGCAGCATCGGCGCGGACAGGTTCAGCGCCACCGCCTGCAGCGTGGCGGCATCCGGCAGCGCATCGGCGCTGGCGATCGGCTGCACGGTGCCGGCGTTGTTGATCAGCGTGTAGCTGGCGCAACTGCCCAGTGCTGCCAGCGCGCGCTCCATGATCAGCGGCAGCAGCTGGCTGTCGGCCAGGTCGGCGTCCAGCGTGATCAGCTGCGGGTGCTGCGGCAGGCTGCCGCAGTCGCGGGCGATGGCCGCCACGCGGTAGCCGTCGGCCAGCAGCTGCGCGCTCAGCGCGGCGCCCAGGCCGCGCGAGGCGCCGGTGACGATGGCTGCCTTCACGCGCGTTGCACCCTGGCCAGTTCGGCGCGCATGGCGTCGATCACCGCCTTGTAGTCCGGCTGGCCGTAGATGGCGCTGCCGGCCACGAAGGTGTCGGCGCCGGCGGCCGCCACTTCGGCGATATTGTCCACCTTGATGCCGCCGTCCACTTCCAGCCAGATCTCGCCGCCGTGCTGGGCGGTGTACTCGTCGATGCGCTGGCGCACCGCGCGCACCTTGGCCAGCGTCTGCGGGATGAACTTCTGGCCGCCAAAGCCAGGGTTCACCGACATCAGCAGCACCATGTCCAGCTTGTCCATCACGTGGTCGAGGAAGGACAGCGGCGTGGCCGGGTTCAGCACCAGGCCGGCCTTGCAGCCGGCGTCCTTGATCAGGCCCAGGGTGCGGTCGATGTGGTCGGACGCTTCCGGGTGGAAGGTGATGATGTCGGCGCCGGCCTTGGCAAATGCCGCCGCCAGATTGTCCACCGGCTTCACCATCAGGTGCACGTCGATGGGTGCGGTGGTGTGCGGGCGGATGGCCTGGCAGAACATCGGGCCCATGGTCAGGTTGGGCACGTAGTGGTTGTCCATCACGTCGAAATGGATCACGTCGGCGCCGGCGGCGATGACGTTGCGCACTTCATCGCCCAGGCGGGCAAAGTCGGCGGACAGGATGGACGGGGCGATACGGAACTGGCTCATGGCGTGTGCGGAATGCGGTTCGGAAAATGGCGGTCATTGTACGCGATAGCAGCCGGGCGGCGCGACGTGGCGTAGAATCAGGTATCAGTTGTTGCCACGAGGAATCACCGTGAGCCAGAAATATCACATCATTGTCGAGGCCCAGGCTTTCTACCTGGAGGAGCACTCCAACGCCATCGACGACCAGTACGCCTTTGCCTACCGCATCACCATCCGCAATGGCGGCGAAATACCGGCACGGCTGCTTACCCGCCACTGGTACATCACCGACGCCAACGACCACGTGCAGGAAGTGCGCGGCGCCGGCGTGGTGGGCGAGCACCCGCACCTGGCGCCGGGCGAGGAATTCACCTATACCAGCGGCGCCACCATCCGCACGCCGTACGGCACCATGCGCGGCAGTTACCAGATGGAGGCGGACGACGGCACGCGTTTCGATGCCGACATTCCCGAGTTCCACCTCATCGCCCCGCGCGTGCTGCACTGACCTTGTTCACTACTGGTTAGAGCCTGTTGACGATCTCGACCGTAAACAGGCTCTGAAGGTTGGCCGCATGGCCGGCCGCTGCCGCTAACCCTGCCCGACACATGCGACATTACGCCCATAGCTCCGGGTCGGCGCCTGCCGACCGCAACGATCTGCAAACCCTGAAAACCCTGCTGCCCTACCTGTGGCGCTTCAAGTGGCGCGTGCTGCTGGCGCTGGTGTGCCTGATCGCCGCCAAGGTGGCCGGGGTGATGACGCCGCTGTACCTGAAGGACATCGTCGACCAGCTGTCGATCCGCAACGTGGTGCTGGCCTTGCCGCTGCTGGCGCTGGCCGGCTACGGCCTGGCGCGGCTGTTGTCCAGCGTGCTGGGCGAGCTGCGCGACGCCATCTTTGCCCGCGTGGTGCAGGGTGCGGTGCGCAGCGTGGCGCGCGAGGTGTTCGCCCACCTGTTCCGGCTGTCGCTGCGCTTTCACCTGGAGCGCCAGACCGGCGGCATGAGCCGCGACATCGAGCGCGGCACCAAGGGCATCGGCTTCCTGCTCAACTTCACCGTGTTCAACATCCTGCCCACGCTGGTGGAGATTTCGCTGGTGATCGGCATTCTGCTCAAACGCTACAGCGTGTGGTTCGCGGTGGTGAGCTTCGGCACCATTGCCGTCTATGTGGCTTTCACGCTGCTGGTCACCGAGTGGCGCACGGTGTTCCGCCGCAGCATGAACGATCTGGATTCACGGGCCAACAGCAAGGCCATCGACGCGCTGCTCAACTACGAGACGGTGAAGTACTTCGGTAACGAGAATTACGAGAACCAGCGCTACGACGCCAACCTGGCGGCGTGGGAGCGCTCTGCGATCAAGAACCAGGTGTCGCTGTCCGGGCTGAATGCCGGGCAGGGCGCCATCATCGCCACCGGCGTCACGCTGGTGATGTGGTTGGCCGCACGCGGCGTGGTGCGCGGCGAGATGACGGTGGGTGACGTGGTGCTGGTGGCTACCTTCCTTACCCAGCTGTGGGCGCCGCTGCACTTCCTAGGCTTCATCTACCGCGAGATCAAGCATTCGCTGGCCGACATGGAGCGCATGTTCACGCTGCTGAGCGTGGGTGCCGAAGTGGCCGACCGCCCCGGTGCGCAGCGGCTGGACAGCCGCGAGGTGGGCATCCGTTTCGAGCAGGTGAGCTTCGGCTACGACGCCAAGCGCCAGATCCTGCACGAAGTGGATTTCGACATTCCCGCCGGCCAGACGGTGGCGGTGGTGGGCGCCAGCGGCGCCGGCAAGTCCACGCTGTCGCGGCTGCTGTTCCGCTTCTACGACGTGTCCGGCGGCAGCATCCGCTTCAACGGCGTGGACAGCCGCGACATCAGCCAGGACAGTCTGCGCGCCCACATCGGCATCGTGCCGCAGGACACGGTGCTGTTCAACGACAGCATCTACTACAACATCGCCTACGGCCGGCCGGACGCCAGCCGCGACGAGGTAATCGAGGCGGCCCGCTCGGCGCATATCCACGACTTCGTGATGAGCCTGCCGGACGGCTACGACACCACGGTGGGCGAGCGCGGGCTGAAGCTGTCCGGCGGCGAGAAGCAGCGGGTGGCGATTGCGCGCACCATCCTGAAGAACCCGCCGGTACTGGTGTTCGACGAGGCCACCAGCGCGCTGGATTCTCGCACCGAAAAGGCGATCCAGGCCGAGCTGATGAGTATTGCGGCCAACCGTACCACGCTGATCATCGCCCACCGGCTGTCCACCATCGCCGACGCCGACTGCATCCTGGTCATGGAGCAGGGCCGCATCATCGAGCGCGGCACCCACCGCGAACTGCTGGCCACAGACGGGCGCTATGCGCAGATGTGGCGGCTGCAGCAGGAAGGCGAGCAGCAGGAGCTGGCCTGAGCGATGCCGTAAAGCAAAACGCCCCGCATTGTGCGGGGCGTTTTGCTGTGGCCTGCCGGGCTTACTGGGCAGCCTTGTGTTTGCGCAGGCGCTTGTGGTGGCGCAGCGCTTTCTTGCTCTTGCCTGTCGCCGGCTTGCCGGCCTTGTGAACGGCGGCCTTGGCGGTTTTGGCCGGAGCAGCGGCGTGATGCACCTTGCCGTGGCGGGCCTTGGCGTGTGCCTTGCCCTGCTTGAGCGGGTGCTTTGCCTTGCTGGCATGGCTGGCAACCTTGCTGGCGTGATGCTTCACGCGGCCGGATTTGCCAACCCGCGGCTGCTTGCCGGCGGAGTGTGCTTTAGCCGCCTTGTGTTTGGCGTGCTTGCCGCTGGCTGCGTGCTTGCGCGGCGTGCCGGCGTCGGCGGTACCTGCCGCCGGCTTGATGCTGGCAGCCGGCTGCGGTTTCGCTTTCGCCTGCTTCACCGGTTGCGCCGGCTGGAAGTCGCCAGGCAGCGGGATGTCTTCGTTTTCTGCTTGTGCAACGCCAGCGGAAAATGCCATGACGGCAAACAGTGCGGCGGCAAGGGTGCGGTTCAATTCCATTGGTCCGGATCTATAAATCTTAGTGATTTCAATAACAAACAAGGGCCGTTTGTGGCCCCTGGGTGAGGTTGCTATATTAGCACGCCACTGCCGTTGCATGAGCAACCTTGCCGCTTTCGCGCCCGGAGAACTCGTCGAGTGATACAGACAAGAACAATACTGCTGGCCGGTCTGCTGCTGGCGCTGTGTACGCTGCCCGGTTGCGACGCGCAGCAGGCGGCCCCGCCAGCCGCGCAGCCGGATGCGGCGACAAGCGGCAAGCTGTACGTGGTGGGTACCGATGCCAGCTATGTGCCGTTCGAATTCCAGAACGAGCAGCGCGAAATTGTCGGTTTCGACGTGGAGGTGCTGACGGCGGTGGCTGCCAAGGGGGGCTTTCGCGTCCGCTTCGTGAATACCGCGTGGGAAAGCATCTTTACCGCCCTGGCGCAGGGCGACCGCGACATCCTGGCTTCCGCCATCAGCATCACCGAGCCGCGCCGGCAGCAGATGGATTTTTCCGACCCGTATTTCGTGGCGCGCCAGCTGATTGCGGTCGGCAAGGGCAATGCCGCCATCCGTCATCTTGCCGACCTGAAGGGGCGCAAGGTTGCGGTGCAGGCCGGTACTACCGGCGACGAGGCGTTGCAGCAGTTGCAGGGCGCGGTCGATGTCCGGCGGTTTGCCAGCATGCTGCAGGCCTTGCGGGCTGTGGAGAGCGGCGAGGTCGAGGCGATGGTGGGCGATAACGGCGCGGTGGCCCACTATGTGGCCAGCAATCCGCGGCACAAGTTGGCCGCAGTGGCGGACGACGCCAGTTTCAGTCCCGAGTTCTACGGTTTTGCCGTGAAGAAGGGCAACCGGGCCTTGCTGGACAAGCTCAATATCGGCATCGCCGCCATCAAGGCGGATGGCAGCTACGACCGTATCTACCGGAAATATTTCAGCGGGCTGTAAGCCTGTTTGGCGCTGCCGGGGCAAGAAGCTGCGGGCAGGCTTGCGCACGCAGCTTGCAGGAATGGCCGGATACCCCGGCCATTGAGAGGTTTGGCAAATGGGAAGGCTGTCGATTCAAAGGCTTGTCTGGAGCAGCCCGGCTTGGCCGGGTCCGGTAGAGTCTAAACGGGGCACTTTGTCAGCAGCCTGAAAGGCCGGAAACCCCGGCCTTTTTTGCGTCCGTCATCCCCTGTGGCTGCCGCGTCGGGCGGGGCTTTGTGGTAGAATGCGACGATAATTTTGCTCAAGTTAACGGATTTCCATGACCGATCAGCTTTTTGCCAAGGAAACACTCCCGATTAGCCTGGAAGAGGAGATGCGCCGTTCCTATCTCGATTACGCCATGAGCGTGATCGTAGGCCGCGCCCTGCCGGACGTGCGGGATGGCCTGAAACCGGTGCATCGCCGCGTGCTGTTTGCCATGCACGAGCTGTCCAACGACTGGAACCGTGCCTACAAGAAGTCCGCCCGTATCGTGGGCGACGTGATCGGTAAATACCACCCGCACGGCGACTCGGCGGTGTACGACACCATCGTGCGCATGGCGCAGGACTTCTCGCTGCGCTACCCGCTGGTGGATGGCCAGGGCAACTTCGGTTCGGTGGACGGCGATAACGCCGCGGCCATGCGATACACCGAGATCCGCATGGCGCGCATCGCGCACGAGCTGCTGGCGGACATCGACAAGGAAACTGTCGACTTCGGCCCCAACTACGACGGCTCCGAGCATGAGCCGCTGATCCTGCCGTCGCGCATTCCCAACCTGCTGATCAACGGTTCGTCCGGTATCGCGGTGGGCATGGCGACCAATATCCCGCCGCACAACATCACCGAAGTGATCAACGGCTGTCTGGCGCTGCTGGACAACGGCGAGCTGACCATCGACGAGCTGATCGACATCATCCCGGCGCCGGACTTCCCCACCGCCGGCATCATCTACGGTACCGCCGGCATCAAGGAGGCGTACCGCACCGGCCGTGGCCGCGCCATCATGCGCGCCCGCGTGCATTTCGAAGACATCGGCAAGGGCGACCGCCAGGCCATCATCGTCGACGAGATTCCGTACCAGGTGAACAAGGCGCGCCTGCTGGAGCGTATCAGCGAGCTGGTGCGCGACAAGCAGATCGAGGGCATCTCCGACCTGCGCGACGAGTCGGACAAGTCCGGCATGCGCGTGGTGATCGAACTCAAGCGCGGCGAAATGCCGGAAGTGGTGCTCAACCACCTGTACAAGCAGACCCAGCTGCAGGACAGCTTCGGCATCAATATGGTGGCGCTGGTGGATGGCCAGCCGCGCCTGCTGAACCTGAAGCAGATCATCGAAGAGTTCCTGCGCCACCGCCGCGAGGTGGTGACCCGTCGCACCATTTTCGAACTGCGCAAGGCGCGTGAACGCGGCCATATCCTGGAAGGTCTGGCCGTGGCGCTGTCCAACGTGGACGAGATCATTGCGCTGATCAAAGCTTCCGAAGCGCCGCCGCAGGCCAAGGCCGCGCTGATGGCCAAGGCCTGGCGCTCCGAGCTGGTGGAAAGCATGCTCGCCCGCGTGGACCAGAGCCAGGCGCGCCCGGACGGGCTGGCCGAGAACTTCGGCATCAAGCCGGAAGGCTACTACCTGTCGGAAACCCAGGCCCAGGCGATTCTGGACCTGCGCCTGCAGCGCCTTACCGGCCTGGAGCAGGACAAGATCGTCGGCGAATACCGCGAGATCATGGACACCATCATGGATCTCATCGACATCCTGGCCCGCCCGGAGCGCATCAACCAGATCATCCGCGACGAGCTGAACGCCGTCATGCTGCAGTATGGCGATGGCCGCCGCTCCGAGATCGAGCCGTTCGGCGGCGACATCAATATCGAAGACCTGATCACCCCGCAGGACATGGTGGTGACGGTCACCCACGGCGGCTACCTGAAGGCGCAGCCGGTGGACGACTACCAGTCGCAGCGTCGCGGTGGCCGTGGCAAGCAGGCTGCCGCCACCAAGGACGACGACTTCATCGACACCCTGTTCGTGGCCAATACCCACGACTACGTGCTGTGTTTCTCCAGCTTTGGCCGCTGCTACTGGATCAAGGTGTACGACATGCCGCAGGGCGGTCGCACCAGCCGTGGCAAGCCCATCGTCAACGTACTGCCGCTGGCCGAGGGCGAGAAGATCAACGCCATGCTGCCGGTGAAGGCTTTCACCGGCAACGAGGCGGAGCTGGACGACGACGCCGAGGTGAGCGACAAGGTCAAAGGCCCGTTCGTGTTCATGTGTACCGCCAACGGCACCGTGAAGAAGACCCCGCTGGAAGCGTTCTCCCGTCCGCGCAGCGCCGGCATCATCGCGGTGAAGCTGGACGAGGGCGACAAGCTGGTGGGCGTGGCGCTGACCAGCGGCAGTGACCAGATCATGCTGTTCTCCGACGCCGGCAAGGCAGTGCGCTTCGATGAAGCCAATGTGCGCGCCATGGGCCGTACCGCCGGCGGCGTGCGCGGCATGGCGCTGGGTGAAGGTCAGCAGCTGATCTCGCTGCTGGTAGCCAACAGCGACGAGCAGCAGGTGCTCACCGCCAGTGATGGCGGCTACGGCAAGCGTACCCGCGTCGGCGAATTCCGCCATACCAGCCGCGGCACCCAGGGCGTGATCGCCATGGACCTCACCGACAAGACCGGCCTGGAGCTGGTGTCGGCCAGTCTGGTGGAAGACAGCGACGACGTGATGCTGATCACCACCGGCGGCGTGCTGATCCGCACCAAGGTGGCGGAAGTGCGCGAAACCGGCCGCTCGGCACAGGGCGTGCGCCTGATCAACCTGGACGACGGCGAGAAGCTGATCTGCCTGGTGAAGGTGGCCGAGAGCGAAGACAGCTGCGAGGACGAAGCCGAAGGCGAGGGCGACGAGTCTGCGGCCAACGTTGAGGAAGTCTGAGCATGAGCGAGGCACCGGCTAACGCGGCACTGCTGCAGGCGATGGGGGAGTTGTTCGTCTCCTTCCCGCACTGCGTCACCCTGGGGCTGCAGTACCTGGGCGCCGTGGGCCGCAAGCCCACGCTGAAGGTGGAATGGCGCGACGACCTGGTGGGCAACCCGGCCACCGGCGTGGTGCACGGCGGGGTGATCACCTCCATCGTCGATACCTGCAGCGGCATTGCCGTTACCGCGCACATGGACGAACTGGAAACCATCGCCACGCTGGATTTGCGCATCGACTACCTGAAGGCGGCTACGCCGGGCAAGGCCATCTACTGCACCGCGGAGTGCTACCGCATGGCCAACCAGATCGCCTTCACCCGCGCGGTGTGCTATCACGACAGCCCGGATGATCCGATTGCCCACGGCGTTGCCACCTTCATGCGCGACTCCAACCCGAAACCGATGCTGCCGAAGGAGGGTGCGGCATGAGCACCTTCATGGAGACTTTCGCCCAGCTGCGCGACGAGAAGCGCTACGATGAAATCATCGCCGCAGTACCGTACGCCAGGCTGATGGGCGTGGAGTTCGGCGAGGACGAGCAGGGCGAGCTGCTGTTTCGCCTGCCGTTCCTCGAACGCAATGTGGGCAACGTAACGCTGCCGGCACTGCACGGCGGCCTGATCGGCGGCTTCTTGGAAAACGCCGCGCTGCTGCACCTGATGTGGAATCGGGAATCGATGACCACGCCGAAGATCGTCGACTTCTCGCTGGACTACCTGCGCTCCGGCCGGGCGCAGACCCTGTACGCGCAGTGCGAGATCACCAAGCAGGGCAAGCGCGTGGCGCATGTGCTGATCGAAGCGTGGCAGGAAGACCGCAGCAAACCGGTGGCGGTGGCGCGTGCCCACTTCCTGCTGAGTCCCGGCAGCTAGCAACAACAAAGCCACGCTAAGAGCGTGGCTTTTTATTCGAATCAGAGACAAAGAGATTGGGAACTGACATGGCAAAGGTGTACAACTTCTCCGCCGGCCCGGCAGTGTTGCCGCACGAGGTGCTGGCCACGGCACAGGCGGAACTGCTGGACTGGCATGGCTCCGGCATGTCGGTGATGGAAATGAGCCATCGCGGCAAGGAGTTCATGGAGATCATCCACGAAGCCGAACAGGATCTGCGCGAGCTGCTGCAGGTGCCGGCCGGCTACAAGGTGCTGTTCCTGCAGGGGGGCGCCTCGCAGCAGTTCTCCATGGTGCCGCTGAACCTGGCGCCGGCCAATGGCGTGGTCGATGTGCTGGATACCGGCCACTGGTCCAAGCTGGCCATCAAGGAAGCCAAGCGCTACACCCATGTCAACGTGGTGGCCAGCAGCGCCGACCGCAACTATGCCTACGTACCGGCGCCGGACACTTGGCAGCGCAGCCCGGAAGCCGCCTACTTCCACTACACCTCCAACGAGACCATCGGCGGCCTGCAGTACAGTGATATCCCACAGCTGGGTGATACCCCGCTGGTGTGCGACATGTCGTCCGACTTCCTGTCGCGCGAGATCGACGTATCCAGGTTCGGCCTGATCTACGCCGGTGCGCAGAAGAACATCGGCCCGTCCGGCCTGGTGGTGCTGATCGTGCGCGAGGACCTGCTGGGGCACGCCCAGCCGCAGACGCCGACCATGCTGAACTACCAGATTCACGCCGATGCCGACTCCATGTACAACACCCCGGCTACCTATCCGATCTATATCGCCGGCCTGGTGTTCAAGTGGCTGAAGGCGCGTGGCGGCATCAAGGGCATTCAGGCGCGCAACGAGGAAAAAGCCGGCCTGCTGTACCACGCCATCGATAGCAGCGACGGTTTCTACGGCAGCCATATCGACGCGCCGTTCCGCTCCAAGATGAACGTGGTGTTCAGCCTCAAGGATGCGTCGCTGGAAGAGCAGTTCCTGTCCGAGGCCAAGAAGAACGGCCTGGTGCAGCTCAAGGGCCATCGTTCGGTGGGCGGCATGCGTGCCTCCATCTACAACGCCATGCCGATCGAGGGTGTGAAGTCGCTGGTGCACTTCATGCTGGACTTCGCCCGCCAGCACGGCTGATCGCACCGCTTGCGGCCAACCTTTGGCCATCAGACAATCCGGCCCGCCTGCGCGCGGGCCGAATTGTTCTTAATGCTGATCAAGCTGTTTTCGCCGTGGGCTGGCGATGGTGGCCGAATGGTTGCACCATGCAGGAAACAATCGGAAAGCATTATGAAAATCTCTCCCCTGGCCAGCCTGTTGCTGGCCGCCAGTGCCATCGTGTCGCTCAGCATGGGCGTACGGCATGGTTTCGGCTTTTTTCTGCCGCCGATGACGCAGGCGTTTGGCTGGACCCGTGAAACCTTCGCGCTGGCGCTGGGTTTGCAGAACCTGGTGTGGGGTGCATCGCAGCCGTTTGCCGGCGCCTTTGCCGACCGTTACGGGCCGGGCAGGGTGCTGGTAGCCGGCGGCGTGCTGTACTCGCTGGGGCTGGCGCTGATGACGGTATCGGCCAACGGCTGGCTGCTGTCGGGCTCCGCCGGGCTGCTGATCGGCCTGGCGCTGTCCTGTACCACCTACAGCGTGGTGTACACCGTGATCGTACGCGCGGTGCCGGACAGCTACCGCTCCAGTGCCATGGGGCTGACCGCCGCGGCCGGTTCCTTCGGCCAGTTCATCATGGTGCCCGTCGAGCGCGGCCTGATCGACGGCATGGGCTGGCTGCCGTCGCTGCTGGTGCTGGCGGCGGTAGCGGCGCTGCTGGTACCGTTGGCCGCACCGATGCAGCGCGCCTATGAACGCGCACCGCTGGTGGTGGCGTCTACGCGCGGCGTATGGCACGGCATCGTGCAGTCCTTCAGCGACGCCTGGCGGCAGCGTTCCTTCCGCCTGCTGATGGCCGGCTACTTCGTGTGCGGCTTCCAGGTGGTGTTCATCGGTGTGCACCTGCCGGCCTACCTGCGCGACCACGGCCTGAGCGGCAATATCGCCAGCACCGCGCTGGCGCTGATCGGCCTGTTCAACGTGTTTGGCACCTACTGCTTCGGCAAGCTGGGCGGGCGTTATTCCAAGCCCTACCTGCTGGCTACGATCTACCTGGTGCGCAGCGTGGTGATCGCGCTGTTCCTGATGCTGCCGCTGAGCGGCACCTCGGTGGCGGTGTTCGCCGCCGCGATGGGCTTTCTGTGGCTGTCCACCGTGCCGCTGACCAATGGCGTGATTGTCGGCATGTTCGGCATCCGCAACCTGGGCATGCTCTCCGGCGCGGTGTTCTTCTCGCACCAGGTGGGCAGCTTCCTCGGCGTATGGCTGGGCGGGCTGATCTATGACCGCACCGGCAGCTACAACCTGGTATGGGGCATGGCCATCGCGCTCGGTGTGGCGGCGGCACTGGCCAACCTGCCGGTGAAGGAAGCGCCGGTCGGCGCTGGCGTGCAGGCATGAAGCTGCTGGCCTGGGGGCTGCTGACCGCCATCGCGGCGCTGGGCTTCTGGGCCTATCTGCAGCCCCTGTTTGTCGTCAAACTGGGTAATATGCTGTCAGCCTGTTTTTAAGGAGTACGACATGCTGACTGCTGCCCATCGCAATCGCTTGCAGCAACTGTGGCAGGAGGGCGAGGCGCATGATGCGCGCCACAGCGCCCGCGCCGACAAGCGACTCAACATCACGCCGGATACCGGGCTGTTCCTCTACCAGCTGGCGCGCGCCCGCAAGGCGATGGCGCTGCTGGAGATCGGCACCTCCAACGGCTACTCCGCGGTATGGCTGGGCCTGGCGGCGCAGGCCAACAAGGGCCGGCTGCGCAGCGTGGACAACAGCGCGCACAAAACGGCGCTGGCCAGCGCCATGCTGGACTCTTTCGGCCTGCAACAGAGTGTGAGCCTGCATACTGCGGATGCCTTCGAGCTGCTGGCCGCCTGTGACGACGAATCGGTGGATATGCTGTTTCTGGATGCCGATCGGTCACGATATGCCGGCTACTGGCCGGAAATTGCCCGCATCCTGGCTCCGCGGGCGGTACTGGTGATGGATAATGCCGTTTCCCATGCCGAAGAGTGTGCCGATTTCCGTGCTGCGGTGCTTGCGACGCATGGCTATCTCGCGGAAACTTATCCTATCGGTAAAGGCCAGTTTGTCATCCTGAAAGACCTCTGAATCGTGTCGGAAGAACTGCTCAAGCAACATCGCGATGCTATCGACAGCATCGATATCCAAATTCTCAACCTGCTCAACCAGCGTGCCCAGCATGCCCGCGACATCGGCGAGATCAAGGGCGGCGGCATCATCTACCGCCCGGAGCGCGAAGCCCAGGTGCTGCGCCGCATCAAGGACCAGAACCCCGGCCCGTTGCCGGGCGAATCGGTGGCGCGGCTGTTCCGTGAAGTGATGTCGGAATGCCTGGCGCTGGAAAAGCCGTTGTCCATCGCCTACCTGGGGCCGGAGGGTACCTTCACCCAGCTGGCGGCGCTGAAGCACTTCGGCCATGCCGCGCGCACCGTGGCCTGCGGCTCCATCGACGAAGCCTTCCGCCTGGTGGAATCGCGCACCCTGGACTACGTGGTGGCACCGGTGGAGAACTCCACCGAGGGCGCCATCGGCCGCACCCTGGACCTGATGGTCAGCTCGCCGCTGAAGATCTGCGGTGAAGTGGTGCTGCGCATTCACCACCACCTGCTGCGCAAGGATGCCGCCATGGATGGCATCCGCCGCGTGTACGCCCACGCCCAGGCGCTGGCGCAGTGTCACGAATGGCTGAACAAGAACCTGCCGGACAGCGTGGAGCGCGTGTCGGTGGCCAGCAATGCCGAGGCGGCCAGGTTGGCCGCAGAGGAGCCGGACTGCGCCGCGATTGCCGGCCAGGCCGCCGCCGAGCGCTACAGCCTGATCAAGCTGGCGGAAAACATCGAGGACGAGCCGAACAACACCACCCGCTTCCTGGTGCTGGGCCACCAGGACGTGGGCCCCACCGGCCAGGACAAGACCTCGCTGGTGGTGGCGGCGCCGAACCGCCCGGGCGCGGTGCACTACCTGCTGGAGCCGCTGGCGGCCAACGGCGTGTCGATGACCAAGTTCGAATCGCGCCCGTCGCGCGCCGGGCTGTGGGATTACGTGTTCTTCATCGACATCGAAGGCCACATCCAGGACGCCAACCTGACCCAGGCGCTGGAGGGGCTGCGCGAGCGCACCGCCTTCGTCAAGGTGCTGGGAGCCTACCCGCAGGCGGTACTTTAAGTTGCTGTCGCTCGCCGGGCCTGTGCCCGGCGAGCTGTTTCTGACGCCTTGATTCATTTGTGGAGAGCCCGCCAACAGCGGGCGCAAAGCACATCATGACCATTCAATCCATCTGTCTGTTCTGCGGTTCCAACAGCGGCGGCAATCCCGCCTATGCCGAGGCCGCGCGCGATCTGGGCGGCGAGCTGGCCGCACGTGACATTACCCTGGTGTACGGCGGCGGCAATATCGGCCTGATGGGCATCGCCGCCGACGCTGCTCTGGCCGCCGGTGGCCGCGTCATCGGCGTGATTCCCGGCTTCCTGCGCGACAAGGAAGTGGCGCACGACGGGCTGTCCGAGTTGCACATCACCCAGACCATGCACGAACGCAAGGCGCTGATGGAAGACCTCTCCGGCGGCTTCATCGCACTGCCGGGCGGCTTCGGCACCTACGACGAACTGTTCGAAATGCTGACCTGGGGCCAGCTGTCGGTGCACCAGAAGCCGATCGGCCTGCTCAACGTGGCCGGCTTCTTCGACCCGCTGCTGGCCATGGTGCAGCACGGCGTGCGCGAAGGCTTCATCCACGAGGCCAACCTGGCGCTGTTCGTGGTGGCCGACACGCTGCCGGTGCTGCTGGAGCGCATGAACCAGTACCGCGCCAACCCGGCAGCCAAGTGGCTGTCGCACGACAGCATCTGAGGCCGCGCGATGATCATCGTCATGGCCGCTGCCGCCACGGCAGCGCAGATCGACGCCGTGGTTGGCCGCATCCGCGCAGCGGGGCTGAGCGAGCACATCTCGCGTGGCACCGAGCGCACCATCATCGGCGCGGTGGGCGACGAACGCTCGCTGAGTGCCGACATGTTCGAAACCATGCCTGGCGTGGAGCGGGCGATGCGGGTGGTGAAGGACTACCGCATCGTGTCGCGCGAGGTGAAGCCGGACAACAGCGTGGTATCCATCCGTGGCGTGCCCATCGGCGGTGCGCAGCTGCAGCTGATCGCCGGCCCCAGCGCCATTGAGGATGCCGCGCAACTGGCCGCGCTGGCGGCAGAATTGCACGGCCAGGGTGTGCGCCTGCTGCGCGCCGGCGCCTACAAGCCGCGCACCAGCCCGTATGCCTTCCAGGGCGTGGGCGAGCCCGGGCTGGAATACCTGCAGCAGGCGGCGCGTGCGCAGGGCATGCCGATGATCAGCGAGATTCTCGACGTGCGGCTGCTGGATACCTTCCTGGAATACGACGTCGATGCCATCCAGGTCGGCCCGCGCAATATGCAGAACGTGCCGCTGCTGCGTGAACTGGGGCGCATCAACAAGCCGGTGCTGCTGTACCGCGGTGTGTCCGCCACGCTCAGCGAATGGCTGATGGCGGCCGAGTACATCGCCATCGGCGGCAACCACAATATCGTGTTCTGCGAGCGCGGCGTGCGCAGCGTCGAGCCGGCCACGCGTAACGCGCTGGACATCACCGCCATACCGCTGCTCAAGCGCGAAACGCACCTGCCGGTGCTGGTGGACCCGAGCCATGCCGGCGGACGCGGCTGGCTGGTGCCGCCGCTGGCAGCCGCCGCGGTGGCCGCCGGTGCCGACGGCCTGCTGCTGGAAGTGCATCCGTCGCCGCAGGACGCCTGGTGCGATGCCGAGCAGGCGATCACGCCGCAGGCGCTGCAGGCGCTGCGCGCCCAGTTGCAGCCGCTGGCCGCCGCAGTTGGCCGCAGCCTGTAACCCTTACCGTGGAGAGCATATGAGCGAGAACACCGTTGTCAGCCTGCAGCAGATCGAAAACTACCGCTTCGACAACAGTTTTGCCGAGGGCGACTACCGGCTGCAAAGCGACGAACCGGCACCGCTGGGTGCCGCCAGCGGCCCGTCGCCCACCCAGCTGCTGGCAGCGGCGGTGGCCAACTGCCTGAGCGCCAGCCTGCTGTTCGCCTCGCGCAAGTTCCATATCGATTTCGAGCCGCTGTCCTGCGAGGCCAATGCGCTGGTGGACCGCAACGAACGCAACCGCCTGCGGGTGCAACGCATCGACGTGGTGCTGCGTGCCGGCAAGCCGGTGGCCGCTGCGGCCAACCTGGAGCGCCTGCTGGGCAGCTTCGAGGACTTCTGCACCGTGTCGCAGAGCGTGGGGCTGGGCATTCCCATCCACGTCAGCGTGCTCGATGCCGACGGCACGCTGCTGAAGCAGCAGGAGTGATCCCCTCGCTGTAGAAGACAAAACCCGCCGTCTGGCGGGTTTGTCACGTCTGGCGTGGCTGGATAGTGCGGCCAGGGTTGGGCGCTAGATGTAGCGCAGCAGCAGCGGCACCAGCAGCTCGGCAGTCCAGCCCAGCACCAGCGGCGCGGCGACGGCGGTGAGGGCGACGCCAGGCCAGGACAGCCAGCCCTCATTGCGCCGGCTCAGTTGCAGACACAGCCGGTACAGCAGGTAGCCGCTGACGGCCACCAGCGGCGGCAGCATGGCATAGGCCTGCAGCGGGCGGTCGGCCAGTACCGCGCTGAGGGTGATCAGCCCCAGGTGCAGGCATAGCTGCGATAGCGCGTAGGCGGTCAGCAGTGGCGGCACGCCATCCAGTCGCAGGCCGTTGCGGCCAACCTGCAGCGTGCCGCTGGCCAGCAGCAGTGCGGCAATGCCGGTCCAGGCGTAGGGGTAGAGGAAGGGCAGCCAGATCGGCACCACCGCCAGCGTGGGCAGGGTGAGGCGGAACAGGATGGCGCAGATGAAATAGCCGCCGACAAAGGCGAACGCTGCCGGCAGACACTCGCTGGCGATCAGCCGCCACAGCGCATGCAGGATGTACAGCGCCAGCGGTGCCAGCAACAGCAGGCTGGAAATGGCCGGACTCATGCCTTGCCCAGCACCCTCAGCAAGGCTTGCGACATCAGTTCGCCCATCTGTGCCAGGTAGTGGGTCTGCATTTCCAGCGTGAAGCGCTGCGGATCGTCGCTGGCGATCACCAGCATGCCGAACGGCTCGGTGCCGTCGCGCAGCGCCACCTGGGCAAAGGATTGCAGCACCGGCGTGGCCGGAAACCAGCCGATGATCTCGTCGTTGGCGTACGGGCCGCAGTAGGGCGCCGACAGGTTGCCGGCCAGCAGGCGGATGTCCTGGCGGCTGTTGTACAGCTCGCTGTTTTCCGCCGCAGTGTGCCACAGCCGCAGCGCCACGCGCTGCAGCCCGAAGTGCTCGGCAAAAATGTGCTGGATGGCGTGATTGACCTCGGCCAGGGTGTGGCCGCGCAGCAGCGCTACCGCCAGGCGGTGGCTGCGCGCCACGATCTGGTCGTTCTGCTCGCCGTGGCGGATCAGCTGCGTCAGCCGGGCTTCCAGCTGGCGGTTGCGGTCCTTCAGGTCCAGCATCTGGCGGTCGGCGAACGATACCACGCGTTCCTGCAGCGGCTTCAGGCCATAGCGCGGAGCGTGGCTGGCCAGGAAATCCGGGTTTTCGTCGAGGTAGGCCAGAATGTCTTCAGCTTGCACACCACACTCCTTGCGTTACGTTGGCCGCAGGGCCGCTAGATTTCGATTTCGCCGTTGAACACGGTAACCGCCGGGCCGGTCATCTTCACCGGCAGGCCGGGGCCGCCCCAGGCAATGGTCAGGTCGCCGCCACGGGTGTGCACCAGCACCACCTTGTCCAGCAGGCCGCGGCGGATGCCGGCCACCACCGCTGCACAGGCGCCGGTGCCGCAGGCCAGCGTTTCGCCGGCGCCGCGCTCGTACACCCGCAGGCGGATCTCGCCACGGCCGACAATCTGCATGAAGCCGGCGTTGACGCGCTCCGGAAAGCGGCTGTGATGCTCGATCAGCGGGCCCTGCTGCGCCACCGGGGCGGTGTCCACGCTGCTGACCACCTGCACCGCATGCGGGTTGCCCATCGATACCACGCTGACGTCCACCGACTGGTCGGCTACCTGCAGCGGGTGGCTGATGGCGTCGCCTTCGGCGATGAAGGGGATGTCCAGCGGTGCAAAGCGCGGCACGCCCATGTCCACGGTGATCAGGCCGTTGTCGTCCATCATCGGTACGATCACGCCCTTGGCGGTTTCCACGCGGATGGCGCGCTTGTTGGTCAGCTTCTGCTCGGTGACGAATTTCACGAAGCAGCGCGCGCCGTTGCCGCACTGTTCCACTTCGCTGCCGTCATTGTTGAAGATGCGGTAGCGGAAGTCGTTCTCTGCCGCCTGCGGCGCTTCCACCAGCAGCAGCTGGTCGAAGCCGACGCCGGTGTGGCGGTTGCCCAGCTGACGCAGGCGCTCCGGGGTCAGCTGCACCGTCTGGCGCACACCGTCGATCACGACGAAGTCGTTGCCGAGGCCGTGCATCTTGCTGAATTTGAATTTCATGATTGTGCTGAATATGGGGGGATCTTGTTTCGCCATCATAACCGATTCACCCGTGCTGTCATGCAGTTTGCCGCATATGGATGACTGTCGATAAATTCAAACGCTTGATTGACACCTTACTGACCAGTAAGTAGAGTCGCCGCATGACTGCGGACCTCGACGCGCGCCACGATACGCGCAAGAAAATTCTCGACCTGGCGGAAACGCTGCTGCTGACGCGCGGCTTCAATGCCTTCAGCTACCAGCACATCAGCGCCGAGCTGGGAATGCGCAATGCCGCCATCCACTACCACTTCGCACGCAAGACCGACCTGGGCGTGGCGCTGATCGAGCGTTACCGCCGCCGCTTTGCCCGCTTCATCGCCGCGCAGGCCGGCCTGGCGCCGGCCGAACAGCTCACGCGCTACTACGCACTGTCCGACAGCTACCACCAGCGGCAACAGATCTGCCCCAGCGGCATCCTGTCCGCCGAGCTGCATACGCTGCCGGCGGAAATGCAGCAGGCTGCCGGCGCCTTCGTGGCCGAGATGCGTGCCTGGGCGGTGGACATCGTGGCGCGTGGCCGTGCCGACGGCAGCATGCACTACGCCGGCAGCGCCGAGGGCATGGGCGCGCTGGTATTCGCCGCCATGCAGGGCGCGCTGCAGCTGGCGCGCTTCGATGCGGCCGCCATCGGCGGCGTCACGCAGCAGCTGGCCGCCTTGCTGGGCCTGGCAACGGTGGGCAATAACAAGGAATAACAGTAGCAAACAACAACACGACACGAGGAAACAAGATGAGCACAACAAAGAACAGCATGTGCCGCATGGTGGACAAGACAGCTGCGCTGCCCGCCGGCCTGCGCAGCTGGGTGATTACCCGCATGTTCGGCCGCTTCGTGCCGTTCCTGGGAACCGCCGGGCTGGTATTCGAGCAGGTAAGCCGCGAGCTCATGGTGGTCAGCGTGAAAAACCGCCGCAAGGTGCAGAACCACATCCAGGGTCTGCACGCCGCCGCCATGGCGCTGCTGGCGGAGACCGCCACCGGCTTCGTGGTGGGCATGAACGTGCCGGACGACAAGCTGATGCTGCTCAAGTCGATGAAGGTGAGCTATTTCAAGCGCGCGCAGGGCGATATGCGCGCGGTGGCCACGCTGAGTCCGGAGCAGGTTGGCCGCATGTTCAGCGAGGACAAGGGCGACGTGCTGGTGGACGTGGTGGTGACCGACCAGTCCGGCGAATCGCCGATTGCCTGCGAAATGGTGTGGGCCTGGGTGCCGAAGAAGCGCAAGGAGGGCTGAGGCCATGGATTACAGCACGCTGACGCTGAACGTGGATGGCCATGTCGCCCACGTGGCGCTGAACCGCCCGGACAAGGCCAACTCGCTGAACGAGGCGATGTGGCAGGAGCTGCAGGCGGCACTGGAGTGGTGCGATGCCGAGCCGCAGGTGCGCGCGGTCGTGCTGTCCGGCAACGGCAAGCACTTCTGTGCCGGTATCGACCTCACCATGCTGATGGGCATGCAGCAGGCGGTGGACGATAGCTGCGAGGCGCGCAAGCGCGAAAAGCTGCGCCGGCTGATCCTGCGGCTGCAGGGTAGCGTCAACAGCCTGGAGCAGTGCCGCAAGCCGGTGATCGCCGCCATCCACGGCGCCTGCGTCGGCGGTGCGCTGGACATCGTGCTGGCCGCCGATATCCGCATCGCCGCCGCCAATGCAGTGTTCAGCGTGCGCGAAGTGGCGGTGGGTATGGTGGCGGATGTGGGCACGCTGCAGCGCCTGGCGCGGGTGGTGGGCGAGGGTCACGCCCGCGAGATGGCGCTGACCGCGCGCGACCTGCCGGCCGCCGAGGCCGAGCGCATGCACCTGGTGAACCGCGTGCAGCCGGATGCCGAATCCGCACTGGCCGACGCACTGGCCACCGCGGCGCAGATCGCCGCCATGTCGCCGCTGGCGGTGCGCGGCACCAAGGAAATCCTCAACTACAGCCGCGACCACAGCGTGGCCGACAGCCTCAACTACGTGGCTACCTGGAACGCGGCGATGCTGCTGTCGGATGACATCCAGCAGGCGGTGATGGCGGCGGTGAGCGGTGGCAAGGCGACGTTCCGCGACTGAGCTGCGGTGCCGGTGAGTTGACATGCAAAAGGTTGGCCGCATGCTTGCGGCCAACCTTTTTTGTGCTCACTGCCTGCTGCGGGCGATAGGTGGCGGCTTACACCTTGTCCAGCCCGTGCTCCACCGCGTACACCGCTGCCTGCACCCGGCTGGACAGGTTCAGCTTGCGCAGGATGTTCTGCACGTGCACCTTCACCGTGCTTTCCGCCAGGTCCAGTGCGCGGGCGATTTCCTTGTTGCTGACGCCGCGCGACAGCCAGGCCAGGGTTTCGCGTTCGCGCGGGGTGAGGCTTTCCAGCTCCAGGTTGCGCGTTTCGCTGGCCGGTGCGCGCAGCCGCGCCACCAGCTTGGCGGTCATTTCCGGCGACAGTACGCTGTCGCCATCCACCGCGCGGCGGATGCTGGCGAGCAGGAAGTCGGCGTTGATGTTCTTCAGCAGGTAGCCGCGGGCGCCGCTCTTCATGCACTCGGCCAGGTCATCGCCGTCCTCGGACACGGTGAGCATCAGCACCGCCAGCTGCGGCTGGGTTACCAGGATCTGCGCCAGTGCTTCGCGACCGTTCATCTGCGGCATGTCGATGTCCAGCAGCACCACGTCCGGTTTCAGTTGTTCGGCCAGCTTGACGCCTTCCAGGCCGTCGGCGGCTTCGCCGACGATGTCGAAATCGGGCTGGCGCTGCAGCAGTGCCTTGAGGCCGCTGCGGAACAGGGTGTGGTCGTCTACCAGCAGGATGCGTATGCTCGGGTTCATGCGGCTTGTCTTTCTGTGTGGGGCAGGGTGAGGCTGACTTCGGTGCCGGCGGCGGGCAGCGGGCGGATGGCGATGTGGCCATGAATGCGCGCCGCGCGTTCCTGCATGATGGACAGCCCGACATGGCGGCTCTTGCGTGCTTCGAAGCGTTGCTGGTCGAAGCCGCAGCCGTCGTCGCTGATGGTCATCACGAAGTCGGCCTCGTTACGGATATCGATAATGACGTGCTGCGCCTGGGCGTGTTTGCGCACGTTGGACAGCGCCTCCTGCAGGATGAAGATCACCTGCAGTTGCTGCTGCGGGTCCAGCGGCAGGCCGTTGCCCTGCATGTTCAGCTGGGTGGCCACGTGTGCCTGCTGCTCGAAGCGCGACAGCAGGGTGCGCACCGCATCGGCGAAGTCTTCCTTGTTGATGCGGGTGCGGAAGTTCAGCAGCAGCTCGCGTACGTCCTCGTAGCATTCCTGCACCCCGGTGCGGATGAAGCCCAGGTTTTCCTGCGCCTGCTCCGTTTCGTCACCGTCCAGTGCCGCTTCCAGCATCTGTACCTGCAGGTTGAGGAAGGACAGCGACTGCGCGATGCTGTCGTGCAGGCCCTGCGCCATCAGGTTGCGCTCCTCGGCCACCGCGAACTGGCGGTCGCGCGCGGCCAGGCGCAGGTTTTCGATGGCGATGCCCAGGTGGCTGCCCAGGGTTTCCAGCAGGAACTGGTCCTGTGGCGACAGCGGGGTGACCTGGCGGAAGTACAGCGTGAAGATGCCGACATTGCCCTGGTTGTAACGGATGTGGAATACCGAGATTTCCTGGTAGCCGGCGCGCTGGCAGTGTTTTTCCTCGGCGTGCTGCATGCGGTCGAAGCGGCGGATCACCGCGAACGGCTGCGGCACCGCCTCGCCGCAGTAACAGCCTTCCAGTGGCGCGCAGTGGTCGTCCTCCAGCATCTCCGGCGGCAGGCCGCGCTGGGCGATCAGCTCCAGCCGGCCGCGCTTCACATCCACCAGCCGTACGCTGCCGGCGTCGGCGCCGGTCAGCTCCATCAGCCGGCCGATGAAGCCGTCGCACATCGGCTCCAGCTCATGCGATTCGTGCAGGAAGGCGGTGGTGCCGTACAGCGCGGTGAGGTGGCGGTTCTTTTCCTCCACCGAGCGGGTCTTGTCCTCCACTTTCTGTTCCAGTGTGGCGTACAGTTCCTGCAGGTGGCTGGCCATCTGGTTGAAGCCGGTGGAGATCAGTGCGAATTCGTCATTGCCGCTGACTTCCATGCGCGCATCCAGCTCGCCGTCGCGCAGCCGGGCGATGCCTTCGCCCAGGGTGTTCAGCGGGCGGATCACCAGCAGGAACAGCAGGAACATCATGGCGAAGGAGCCGACGATGGCCATGGCGATCAGCGCCATCTGGAAGAAGCGCAGCAGGGTGGTATTGCGGGCGTTGTCTTCCTCGATCAGCTTCACCAGCCGGTCGATGTGATCGACGAAGCCGGAAACGTCGGGGCGCGCCTGGCTGCCCGGCTGGTGCGGCTGGCTGGCCGCCAGCTCCAGCCGGGGCAGCAGCTCCTTGCGCCAGTGCTGTTCGATCTCGTTTGCCTGCAGGCGCACTTCGTCATTGTCTGGCAGGAACAGCGGCCGTGCCGGGTCGCCCTTGCGCAGGCTGGCCAGGGTGTCGCTGAAGTGCTGGTTCTCCGCCTGTACCGTGGCCAGCGGCGCGCCTTCGCTTACCAGCATGGCCACCCGGTAGCTGCGCATGCGCAGGCTGCCGGCGTCGTTGATGGCGGCGGCGCCGCCTTCCAGCTTCCACGACAGCACCAGGGTGTAGCCGATGGAGGTCATCGCCAGCAGCAGCCAGGCAATGGTCAGGGTGAGCAGCTTGCTGGACAGGCTGCGCATGTGCGGCGGTTGGCTGAGCATGGTTAGGTCGTCCGGTGGATGGTCAGCGCCGGCAGGGCACGGCACAATGACTGACAGCCCGGTGTTGCAGGCCGGGCGGTGGTAGCGGAGCAGGACATGGCTTTGATTTGTTGACAATGCTGACAGCTCAACGATAGCAGCCCGTGCCGCGCTGCCACAATCCACCAAAAGGAGAGGATGTGCAGAAAGTTCTGGGCATTGCCGGCTGGTCCGGCAGTGGCAAGACCACGCTGATCGAGGCGCTGCTGCCAAGGTTGGCCGCACGCGGCCTGCGGGTGTCGGTAATCAAGCACAGCCACCACGATATCGAGCCGGATGCGGCGGGCAAGGATAGCTGGCGCCACCGCCGGGCCGGCGCCGCCGAGGTGATGCTGCTGTCGCCGCGGCGGGTGGCGGTATTCGCCGAACTGGCCGAGGAGCTGACGCTGGACGCGCAGCTGGCACGGCTGCAGCCGGTGGACCTGGTGCTGCTGGAAGGGCAGAAATGGCAGCCGGTGCCCAAGCTGGAAGTGCACCGCCCGGCGCTTGGCAAGCCGCTGCTGTGCGCCGAGGACAGCCGGGTGCTGGCGGTGGCCAGCGATGCCGCGCTGGAGATTGCGCTGCCGCAACTGGCGCTGAACGATCATGACGCCATCGCCGATTTCATCGCGCGCTGGCTGGAGGAAAGCAAGTGAGTATCCGCATTCTGTATTTTGGCCGCCTCAAGGACGCGCTGGGCCGTGGCGAGGAAACCCTGGACTGGGCCGGTGGCGACACCGCCGCACTATTGGCCGCATTGCGCGGCCGTGGCGCGGACTGGGCCGAGGCGCTGGCCGCCGGCAAGGTGTTCCGCCTGGTGGTGAACCAGCAGGTGGTGCGCGGCGAGGTGATGATTCCGGATGGCGCCGAGGTGGGCATCCTGCCGCCGGTGACCGGGGGCTGAGCATGCACTGCCATATCACCGTACAACACGAGCGTTTCGACCTTGCCGCCGAAGAAGCGGCGCTGCGTGCGCAGGCCGGCGATGCCGGTGCGCTGGTGGCATTCCAGGGCATGGTGCGCGGCCACGATGCCGCCACACCGTTGGGCGCATTGTTCCTGGAGCACTACCCCGGCGTGACCGAGGCCGAGATCGAGCGCATCGCCCAGGATGCCGCCACGCGCTGGCCGGTGAGCGCGGTGCGCGTGGTGCACCGCGTGGGGCAGCTGGTGCCGGGCGAGCAGATCGTGCTGGTGCTGGTGGCTTCCGCCCACCGCAAGGCGGCGTTTGCCGCCGCCGAATACCTGATGGATTACCTCAAGACCGAGGCGCCGTTCTGGAAGCGCGAGGATTTTGCCGACGGCAGCAGCCGCTGGGTGGATGCCAAGGCCAGTGACAGCGAGGCGGCGGCCGGCTGGCAGGGCTGACTGACGATCTGTTGCGCGGCGGCGATACGCTGGCGGGTTCGATTCAGGGGGCGCGTTGACTTCATGTCAATTCCGCGCCCCTCGCGTTTTCGCCTTGTCCCGCCGCGGCTTGCCTGCTCGTAACTCTAATTGCCGAACGGGCGCTCCAGCTGCAGCCGCCAGCCGCCGGGGCCGCGCTCCAGCCGGTAGGACAGCTGACGCATGCCGCCGGTAGGCATGGCGTTGCCGTCGCCATCGCGGTACAGCGGGAAGCGGCGCAGCAGGCGCTGGCCGCTCAGCGTGAACTCGTCGTGCCCCATATAGCCCGCCATGGCATCCGGATAGTCGTCCGGCGGCGGCAGGCTGATGCTGTTCAGCCGATTCCACTCATCCACCACGAATACCAGCACATTGCCGTAGGAGCCGCTGCCGGCGGAACGGGTAAACAGGTACAGCTCCGGCTTGCCGTCGCCGTTCAGGTCCGCCACCCGCACATCGGTGATGGTGCCGTCCACACTGCCTTGCAGCGGCTGCATCGGCTGCAGCAGTCCCTCCACCGCCAGCTGCCAGCTGCCTATCGAGCCCTCGCAGTCACAATCCAGCATGAAGCGGATGCCCTGCCATGCCAGTGTGCGGCGAAGGTGGTCGCGGCGGGGCTCGTCGAAGGTATCGCCCAGCACCCTGGCCTGCAGGGTGTAGCGGCTGCTCTCGCCGCGGCGTGCGGCACCGGGCAGCACGTAGACGTGCACGGTGTAGCTGCCGCTATCCGGAATGAAACCGTGGAAACCGCTGCCGGCCGGGCCGTTGAACAGCAGCTTGCCCTGCGGCGAGTGCAGCTCGAAGTAGGTGCCGCGCGGGGCGGCATCCAGCCGCAGTGACAGCCGCTGCCCCTGCTGCAGTTGCAGCTGGTAGTCGTGGAAGTCGTTGTCGAACAGCCGGTCGCTGAGCCGGGTGGTCTGGTTGATGCGAGGCCACACGGTGGTGCTGGCCGGTGCGGCGACGGCGGGTAGCGCCGTCAGCAGGCCGCAGACGGCAAGGCTGGGGAGCAGGAGGCGCATGAAAACTCCCGGCCGGGCAGGCCGGCGGCAGGTGGCGATGAGCTTGGAAGCTACGCCTTCCGAACTAGTTCCCCCCGCCGAATGGGGTGGTTCGGATAATCCCTAATCGGCACAGGGTTTCCACTACCGGCCAATGTTGGCCGCATGAGCGAGCGCGTACTGTGAGAGCGTCTCAATAGAGCGGATAAAAACATCATGGCCTCACAAAGCTACAAACAGTACGCGGTGCTGGCATCCAGCACGTTGTCGTTTACCGTGTGCTTCATGATCTGGATGATGTTCGCGGTGCTGGGCATTCCGATCAAGCAGCAGCTGGGGCTGAATGAAACCGAATTCGGCATCCTGGCCGCCACGCCGGTGCTGTCCGGCTCGCTGATCCGCGTGCCGCTGGGCATCTGGACCGACCGTTTCGGCGGCCGCATCGTGCTGTTCGTGCTGATGCTGGCCTGCGTGGTGCCGATCTTCGTCATGCAGTACGCCACCCAGTTCTGGCATTTCCTGGCCATCGGCCTGTTCGTCGGCCTGGCCGGCGGCGCGTTCTCGGTGGGCACGCCCTACGTGGCCCGCTGGTTCAAGAAGGAGCAGCAGGGCCTGGCGATGGGCATTTTCGGCGCCGGTAACGCCGGTTCCTCGCTGACCAAGCTGATCGCCCCCAGCATCATCGCTATCGGCGGCTGGCAGCTGGTGCCCAATGTCTACGCCGCGGTGATGCTGGTTACCGCCATCCTGTTCTGGTTCTTCTCCTATCACGACCCGAAGCACCTGGTGTCCAGCAAGGTAAGCCTGGGCCAGCAGCTGGCGCTGATGAAGAACCCGGCCGTGCTGCGCTACTGCCAGTACTACTCGGTGGTGTTCGGTGGCTATGTGGGCCTGGCGCTGTGGATGACCAAGTACTACGTGGCCGAGTACGGCTTCGACATCAAGCACGCCGCCTTCCTGGCCGCCTGCTTCTCGCTGCCGGGCGGCGTGCTGCGCGCACTGGGCGGCTGGCTGTCCGACAAGTACGGCGCCTACAAGGTGACCTGGGGCGTGATGTGGGCGTGCTGGGTGGCCTTCTTCATCCTGTCCTACCCGCAGACCCACCTGATCATCCAGACCGTGAAGGGCCCGCTGGGCTTCAACATCGGCCTGAGCGCCACCGTGTTCACCCTGGTGCTGTTCGGCGTGGGCGTGGCCATGGCCATCGGCAAGGCTTCGGTATTCAAGTTCATTGCTGACGAGTTCCCGGACAACATCGGCGCGGTATCCGGCGTGGTGGGCCTGGCCGGCGGCCTGGGCGGCTTCCTGCTGCCCATCATGTTCGGTGCGCTGGTGGACCTGACCGGCGTGCGCTCCAGCTCCTTCATGCTGCTGTACGGCACCGTGTGCGTGGCCCTGGTGTGGATGCACTTCTCCTTCCGGCCGGTAGCCCGCGCCGAAGAAGAGAAGGAAGCCCGGCTGGCTACCGCCACCCGCTGATCGATTTCGATGGTATTGGGGCGGCAGGGGCCGCCCCGCAGAGAGGATGACATCATGTCTTATATAGTGACCCGCTGGGAGCCGGAAAACACCGCCTTCTGGCAACAGGACGGCAAGTCCGTGGCACGTCGCAACCTGTGGATCTCGATCCCGGCGCTGATGCTGGCCTTCGTCATCTGGCAGGTGTGGAGCGTGGCGGTGCTGAACATGCCGAATATCGGCTTCAGCTACACGCAGAACCAGCTGTTCTGGTTGGCCGCATTGCCGGCGCTGTCCGGCGCCACGCTGCGCATTTTCTACAGCTTCATGGTGCCGATCTTCGGCGGCCGCAAGTGGACTGCCATTTCCACCGCCAGCCTGCTGATTCCGGCGATGGGCATCGGCTTTGCGGTACAGGACCCGAGCACCAGCTATGTCACCATGGTGATCCTGGCGCTGCTGTGCGGCTTCGGCGGCGGCAACTTCAGCTCCTCGATGTCCAACATCAGCTTTTTCTTCCCGAAAGCCGAAAAAGGCACCGCGCTGGGCCTGAACGCCGGCCTGGGCAACCTGGGTGTGTCGCTGGTGCAGTTCGTGGTGCCCATCGTGATCACCATGGGCCTGTTCGGTGCCTTTGGCGGCGAGCCGCAGACCTGGGTGAAAGGCGCGGTAACCAAGCACGTATGGCTGCAGAACGCCGGCTTCGTGTGGGTGCCGTTCATCGTGCTGTCCACCATTGCCGCCTGGTTCGGCATGAATGACCTGGCTTCCGCCAAGGCTTCCTTCGCCGATCAGGCGGTGATCTTCAAGCGCAAGCACAACTGGCTGATGTGCTGGCTGTACATCGGTACCTTCGGTTCCTTCATCGGCTTCTCCGCCGGCTTCCCGCTGCTGGTAAAAGGCCAGTTCCCGACCATCGACCCGACCAAGTACGTGTTCTTCGGCCCGCTGGTGGGCGCGCTGGCCCGCCCGATCGGCGGCTGGCTGTCCGACAAGATCGGCGGCGCCAAGGTTACCCAGGTGGTGTTCCTGCTGATGATCGCCGCGGTGTTCGGCGTGGTGGGCTTCCTGCCGCACGGCGGCCAGGGTGGCAGCTTCCAGGGCTTCTTCGCCATGTTCCTGTGCCTGTTCGCGCTGACCGGCATCGGTAACGGCTCCACCTTCATGCAGGTGCCGGCCATCTTCCTGACCCTGCACAAGCGCATGGCCGGCAAGAGCGAAACCGCACAGAAACAGGCCGTGGCCGAAGCCACCAAGGAGGCCGCTGCCGTGCTGGGCTTCTCCGGTGCCATCGGTGCCTACGGCGGCTTCTTCATTCCGAAGAGCTATGGCACGTCCATCGCCCTGACTGGCGGCGTGGAAGCGGCGCTGTATGCCTTCATCTGTTTCTACATGACTTGCGTGCTGATCAACTGGTGGTTCTACGCCCGTAAAAACGCCGAGATTCCGTGCTGATCTGTTCTGTTCTCCAAGCTGCAGACTGGCTTCTGCATCTTCTTGAGCGCCCCGAAAGGGGCGCTTTTTTTGTGCGCTGCACAGCAAACCGGTACTGATTTTCTGGATATGGATCAAGGCCGTGGCGCCGCGCGCCGGCTATATGTCGGAGCGCCCGGAATGAAGGCGGGCAGGGTGCTTGCCCTGCCGGCAACACAAGAGCACGGCAACAGCCGGCCGCACCGGGCGGCATGACAGGACACCCAGGAAGCGCACTGCCCCCTTAATCCAACCGGCTGCAACGCCACCGGGATACCGACCATGACCATCAAACTGAAGTTGCTGTGTTTTACCGTTCTGGCCCTGCTGGCGGCGCTGGTGCCCAGCCTGGTGGGGCTGAAGGCGCTGCGCGATGCCGACGCCAAGCTGGCGGTGGTGAACGACCGCCTGATTCCGCGGCTGGGGCTGGTGGCGAACATCCGCAGCACGTTCAAGGATCTGCGCATCGACGACATCCTGCAGCTGTACGAGCAGGACCGTAATTTCCAGCTGCAGGCGCGGCTGCGCAACCGCCAGACCGGGCAGAAGCTGCACGACTTGCTGGCACAGCTGAAAGGCGAGCTGCGCCGCCCCGAGGACCTGGCGCACGTGCAGCAGTTCGAGACGATGTTCCAGCACTACCTGCAGCTGCTCGACCGGGTGCAGGCGGTGCGGGTGGCGCCGGGGGCGACAGTGGTGCAGATGTCGGCGGCAGCCGAGCCGTGGCGGGTGGCCGGCACCGAGCTGGGCGCTTCGGTTACCGCCATCGTGGGCGACGTGCTGGCCGAGGCGCGGCATAACCGCGACCAGGCGCAGGCGGAAATGGCGGCGGCCAGAACGCTGTTCGCCGCCTCGCTGCTGCTCTCCATGCTGCTGCTGTTCGGCTGCGGCTGGCTGATCCTGCGCAGCATCAACCGCCCGGTGCAGTCCGCGGTGCTGGCGGTGCGCGGCATCTCCGACCGCCAGGACCTGTCGCAGCGGGTGGCGGTGCACAAGAACGATGAAATCGGCGGCTTGCTGCACGCTTTCAACCAGCTGCTGGGCAAGATGCGCGACTCCATCCACCAGATCGGCCACCACTCGCACGCGGTATCCATTGCCGCAGAAGACCTGAGCGTGGCATCCGACCAGGTGCAAAGTGGTGCGCGCCATGCCAGCCAGTCTGCCGCGGAGATGGCGGCCACCATCGAGGAGGTGACGCAGAGCATTGCCAGCATCGCCGGGCGCACCCGTGCCGCGGACGCGCTGGCGGCGGCCTCCGGGCAGCAGGTGCTGGTCAGTGCGGCGGTGATCGGCGACACGGTACAGTTGATCGAGGGCATTGCCGTGGCGGTGCGCGATACCGCCAGCCACGTGCAGGCGCTGCAGGGCCGCAGCGAATCGATCGACGCGGTGGTTGGCGTGATCGGCGACATTGCCGGGCAGATCAACCTGCTGGCGCTGAATGCGGCGATCGAGGCGGCGCGCGCCGGCGAATACGGCCGCGGCTTCGCGGTGGTGGCCGACGAGGTGCGCAAGCTGGCCGAGCGCACCACTGCCTCCACCGGGCAGATCCACAGTACCGTGACCAGCATCCGCGAAGGCTCGGAGGCGACGGTGCAGCTGATCGGTGACGTGGTTGGCCGCATGGAGCACGGCGTGGCCAAGGTGCGGCAGGCGGGGGAGGCCATGGACGAACTGCGGACACTGGCCGGGCAGGTGGGGCAGCAGGTGGCGGAAATTGCCAGCGCCATCCACGAACAGAGCGAGGCCAGCGCGCGCATTGCGCAGAAGGTGGAAGGCATTGCCCAGGTGGCGGAGCAGAGCAGCGTGGCGGCGCAAAGCACCGCCAGCAATGCGCTGCGGCTGCATGAGTTGGCGCAGGACATGCGCCGCGACGTGGCCTGTTACACCACCTGAGCCTTGTTCTTGCCCGGGTTGGCGGTGCCGGCTGGCATGTATGGTAGTTTTCTTACATTAAACTTACAGAAATTTTGCCAGCTTGCACCGCTTTGCCGCACGTGCACCAGGATATGATTCCGTCAAGGTTATGAATAAACAGGATTTATCTGTGCCGTGTGCACAATTCTGGTGATATTGCATTGTAAGAATCATGAAAGGAATCGAGTACAAGCGCGCTTGCCACTAGACTGACGCTCCTTTGCCCAATAACACAGGGAGCACTCGCAACATGCAAGCGCATGTCGATACGCAAAACCACGGCAAATCGTTGACCGTTCTGACTTCGCTGTTCTTCATGTGGGGTTTGATCACCTCGCTGAACGACATTCTCATTCCGCATCTGAAAGGCGTGTTCGCGCTGAACTATGTGCAGGCCGCACTGATCCAGTTCAGCTTCTTCACCGCCTACTTCATTGTGTCGCTGCCGGCCGGCCGCCTGGTGCAGGCGCTGGGTTACCAGCGCGGCATCGTGGTGGGGCTGTCCATCGCCGGTGCCGGCTGTCTGCTGTTCTACCCGGCGGCGGCGGGGCTGTCCTACGCCGCCTTCCTGGGTGCGCTGTTCATCCTGGCGGCCGGCATCACCGTGCTGCAGGTTGCGGCCAACCCCTACGTTGCCCGCCTGGGGCCGGCACGCACCGCCTCCAGCCGCCTCAACCTTACCCAGGCGTTCAACTCGCTGGGCACCACGCTGGCGCCGCTGCTGGGCTCGCTGCTGATTCTCGGTGCCACCAGCGGTGCCGGTGCCGCCAGGGCGGTGCAGTGGCCCTACCTGGGGCTGGCGGCCACGCTGTTCGTCATCGCGGCGGTATTTGCCTGCCTGCGCCTGCCGGCGGTGCAGGATGAGACGAGCAGCAGCCAGGGCATGCGCCAGGTGCTGCGCCATCGCCACCTGGTGCTGGGCGCCATCGGCATCTTCGTCTACGTGGGCGGGGAGGTCGGCATCGGCAGCTTCCTGGTAAGCCTGATGCAGCAGCCGGGCATTGGCGGCCTGAGCCAGGCGGCCGCCGGCAAGCTGCTGGCGCTGTACTGGGGCGGCGCCATGCTTGGCCGCTTCGTCGGCAGCGCGGTAATGCGCCGCGTGGCAGCCAACCGCGTGCTGGCGTTCAACGCACTGCTGGCCGTGCTGCTGATCGCTACCGCCATGCTGGCCGGCGGCAAGCTGGCGATGTACAGCCTGCTGGCGGTGGGGCTGTGCAACTCCATCATGTTCCCCACCATCTTCTCGCTGGCGCTGAACGGCCTGGGCCGCGACACCGGTGCCGGCTCCGGCGTGCTGTGCATGGCCATTGTCGGCGGCGCGCTGCTGCCGCTGTTGCAGGCCGGCGTGGCCGATGGCATCAGCCTGTTGGCTTCGTTCGGCGTGCCGCTGCTGTGCTACCTGTTCATCCTGTTCTACGGTGCTGCCGGCTACAAGCCGCGCCAGGCCTGAGTCCACGTCTTGCCCGCCATGCCGCCCCCAGGGGCGGCATTTTTGTTTTTGCAGTGGAATTCAGGTATCGCTGGATAAAATTGAAGTATCACTTCAAAAATGTGCTAATTTACCTGCGTGGCTGGCGCCCGCAGCGCCACCGGACACAGCGAAGCGGAAAGCGGGAGCACGATGCAGGACAAGGATATGGCCAGCGCCCAGGGCGGGCTGGAAACCGGGCAGCGAATAAAACTGCTGCGCAAGCAGCTGCGCAGAACGCTGCAGGACATCGCCGCGGCCACCGGGCTGTCGGCCAGCTTTCTGTCGCAGGTGGAGCGCGGCGTGGCCGGGGTGTCGCTCACCTCCGTCAAGGCCATTGCCGAGGCGCTGGGCGTGCCCTTGAGCCGCCTGCTGGACCAGCCGCCGCAGGCGGATGCGCACACCCGCAACGGCGTGCGGCCAACCTTTGCCGCCAGCAAGGCGCAGCAGCGCTTCGAGCGGCTGTCGGCTAAGTTCCCGGGCAGCGTGCTTGAGGCGCTGAAAGTGTATCTGCCGGTGGGCTTCTGCTCCGACTTCGTGGCGCACGACGGCGAGGAGCTGGTGTACGTGCTGGCCGGCCAGGTGCGCTACCACCTGGAGGATGGCGATTACGAGCTGGCACCCGGCGACTCTATCCACATCGATTCGCATCGTCGCCACCAGCTCAGCAATACCGGCACGGTGGAGGCGGTGATCATTTCCGTGGGCACCCTGCCGCTGTTCGATGCATGACAGCGCGGCAGGCAAGCCACATGGCAACCCCGGTTGCGGCCAACCCTGTGCCGTAGCCGCCAGCGAGAGAGGAAACGACATGACTATCGGAGTAGGCGGCAGCAGCGCGGAACAGGCACTGGCCACCTTGCAGGACATGACCGCGGGCGCCACGCCCATCGGCCTGGACGAATACCGCCAGCGCATCGCCACGGCACAGCAGCGCATGCGCGAGCTGGGCATGGACGCGCTGTATCTGCATGCCGGCAGCAGCCTGAAATACTTTACCGGCCTGCAGTGGTATCCCAGCGAACGCATGGTGGGTGCGCTGCTGCCGGCCAGCGGCGAGCTGCAGTACATCGCGCCGTGGTTTGAGCTGGGCACGGTGCAGGACTTCATGCAGCTGCCGGGCACAGTGCAGAGCTGGCACGAACACGAAAGCCCGTATGCCTTGCTGGCCAGCCTGCTGCAGGCACTGCCGCGCCAGGGTGGGCAGCCGGTGCTGGGCATGGACGAGAGCGCGCCGTTCTTCACCGTGGACGGCATTGCCAAGAGCTGCCCCGCGGCCCGGCTGGTGAATGCCAGCGCGGTTACCGCCTGGTGCCGCATGCGCAAATCGGCCGCCGAGCTGGCGCTGATGCAGCGCGCCAAGGACATGACGCTGGCGGTACACCAGGCCACCGCCAGCATGCTGCACGCCGGCATCACCACCACCGAAGTACAGGCCTTCATCCAGCAGGCACACCGCAAGGTGGGTGCCGCTGGCTCCACCTTCTGCATCGTGCTGTTCGGTGCCGCCACCGCCTTCCCGCATGGCGTGAAAGAGGCGCAAACGCTGCGCGACGGCGACATGGTGCTGATAGACACCGGCTGCGCGCTGCATGGCTACCTGTCCGATATCACCCGCAGCTACGTGTTTGGCACGCCGGATGCGCGCCAGCGCCAGGTGTGGAACGCGGAAAAGGCGGCACAGGCGGCGGCGTTTGCCGCGGCGCAGCCCGGCGTGGCCTGCGGCGAGGTGGACCGCGCCGCGCGGCAGCAGCTGGAGCAGGACGGCTTCGGCCCCGGCTATGCACTGCCGGGCCTGCCGCACCGCACCGGCCACGGCATCGGCCTCGACATCCACGAATGGCCCTACCTGGTGAGCAGCGACGCCACGCCGCTGGCGGCCGGCATGTGCTTCAGCAACGAGCCGATGATCTGCGTGCCCGGCGAGTTCGGCGTGCGGCTGGAAGACCACTTCTACATGACCGAACACGGCCCGCGCTGGTTTACCCCGCCCAGCCACAGCATCGACGACCCGTTCGGCTTGCAGGCTTGAGGTCATGATATGCGGCCAACGTTGGCCGCAAAAAAAAACGCCCCGCCGAAGCGGGGCAGAGTGGGGAATGATTGTGGCAGCCGGGCCGGCACCACAGTTTGCCGCCCAGCCGCTGCCGGGGCATCGCCAACACCCCTGTTGGATGCGACGACCCGGCGGCGGCTGGGCAAACTCGGGACCGCTACTCGATGGCAGCGGCGGCGTTGGTCTGCTGGCGCAGCAGGAATTTCTGGATCTTGCCGGTGGAGGTCTTGGGAATCGGCCCGAAGATGATGCGCTTGGGCACCTTGAAGCGCGCCAGGTGGGCGCGGCAGTGTTCGATTACCGCCGCTTCGTCGCCGGCCACGCCGTCCTTCAGCTCGATGAAGGCGCACGGCACCTCGCCCCATTTCGGGTCCGGCAGCGCCACCACCGCGGCGGTGATCACGCCGGGGAAGCGGCACAGCACGTCTTCCACCTCCAGCGAGGAGATGTTCTCGCCGCCGGAGATGATGATGTCCTTGCTGCGGTCCTTGATCTTCACGTAGCCGTCGGGCTGGATCACCGCCAGGTCGCCGGTGTGGAACCAGCCGCCGGCCAGCGATTCGCGGGTGGCGGCCGGGTTCTTCAGATAGCCCTTCATCACCAGGTTGCCGCGGAACATGATCTCGCCCATGGTTTCGCCGTCGTGCGGCACCTCGCTCATGGTGGCCGGGTCCATCACCGTCATGCCTTGCTGCATGGTGTAGCGCACGCCCTGGCGGCCGTTGCGCTCGGTGCGCCCGCCAATGTCCAGCCCGGCCCATTCTTCCTGCTTGGCGCATACCGCCGCCGGGCCGTAGGTTTCGGTCAGGCCGTAGACGTGGGTGATGTTGAAGCCCAGCTTTTCCATGCCCTCGATCACTGCCGACGGCGGCGCGGCGCCGGCCACCAGGCAGTTCACCTCGTGTTTGATACCCTGTTTGCAGTCGTCCGGCGCGTTGATCAGCATGTTGTGCACGATGGGCGCGCCGCAGTAGTGGCTTACCTGGTGCTGCTTGATCAGCTCGAAGATCAGCCGCGGGTCGACGCGGCGCAGGCAGACATTGGTGCCGGCGTTGGCCGCCATGGTCCACGGGAAGCACCAGCCGTTGCAGTGGAACATCGGCAGCGTCCACAGGTAGGTGGCGTGGCGCGGCATGCCCCATTCCATGATGTTGCACACCGCGTTCAGGTAGGCGCCGCGGTGGTGGTAGACCACGCCCTTGGGGTTGCCGGTGGTGCCGGAGGTGTAGTTGAGCGCGATGGCGTCCCATTCGTCGGCCGGCAGCTGCCAGTCGTAGCCGGGGTCGCCGCCGGCGATGAAGGCTTCGTATTCGATGCTGCCCAGGCGCTCGCCGGGGCCGGCGTATTCCGGGTCGTCCACGTCGATCACCAGCGGCGGGGTGTCCAGCATGGACAGCGCCGGGGCGATGGTGAAGGAGAACTCGCGGTCGGTGATCAGCACTTTGGCCTCGCCGTGGCGCAGCATGAAGGCGATGGCTTCCGGGTCCAGCCGGGTGTTGAGGGTGTTGAGCACCGCGCCGCTCATCGGCACGCCGAAGTGGCAGTCCACCATGGCCGGGATATTGGGCAGCATCACCGCCACGGTGTCGCCGCGGGCGATGCCGGCCTTCACCAGCGCGGAAGCCAGCCGGCGGCTGCGGGCATAGGCTTCGGCCCAGTTGTAGCGGATGGCGCCGTGGATTACCGCCGGGTGGGTGGGGTAGACGTTGGCCGCACGCTCGATGAAGCTCAGTGGCGACAGCGCCACGTGGTTGGCCGCGGTTTGCGGCAGGTCTTGCTGGTATGCCTGCAGGGACATGCTGTGCTTCTCCTCTGGTCTGGGCATCTCGAAAAACTCCCGCTTTCATCGCGATACTGCGTTGCTCACGAAAAATTTCTCCTGACATATCAAACATATGCTGCGTCGAAATTTTTCGCTCTCGCCTTGTCTCGCTTGGAAATCCGGGTTTTTCGAGGCGCCCGGCTGTCGCCGCGCCGTGCCTTGCAGGCCTGGCGGTCGTCATGTTGTGCTCTGTTATGGGGTCGATGATTGCCGCCCAACCTTGCACAACTATGTGGCAAATGTAACGAATGATTGCAGTGCCCCCTTGCCGGGCGGGCTTGGCCTAGAATCAAAACTTTCGAATTGTTACCGGGTGACCGTCATGTCCCAAGCCTTTCCAGCCGATGCCGACCCGGCACAGCGTGGCGCCATGCTGCTGGCCGGGCTGGATCTGCTGAATCAGGGCGTGACGGTGTTCGACGCCGACCTCAGGCTGGTGGCCTGCAACCAGCGCTTCCTGCAACTGCTGGACTTCCCGGCCGCGCTGGGGCAGGTGGGCACGCCGTTCGAGGCATTCATTCGTTATAACGCGGAACGCGGCGAATACGGCCCGGGCGATGCCGGCCAGCAGGTGGCCGAGCGGGTGGCGCTGGCACGGCGCTTCGAGCCGCACGACACCGAGCGCATGCGCCCGGATGGCTCGGTGCTGCGGGTGCGCGGCGAGCCGCTGCCGGGTGGCGGCTTCATCTCGCTGTACACCGACAAGACCGAACAGCAGGCTTACGAGCGCCTGCTGCAGCAGCAGAAGCAGGATCTGGAATGGCATGTGGGCGCACGCACCGCCGAGCTGGAAGCCGCCAACCGCCAGCTGCGCGAGGCCGATGCGGCCAACGCCCAGATCACCGCCGCGCTGCGCCGCAGCGAGGAGCGGCTGCGGCTGATCACCGACACCATTCCGGCGCTGATCGCCTACTTCGACAAGGATCACATCTACCGCTACGCCAACCGCGGCTACGCCGACTGGTTCGGCCGCCGCAACGAGCACATCGTCGGCCGCCACATCGAGGCGGCGCTGGGCAGCAAGTTCTACGCCGCGGTGGTGGGCTATGTGAACGAGGCGCTGTCCGGCAAGCAAATCACCTACGAATACTCGATGGACAAGGACGACGGCAGCACCATCTTCGCGCGCAGCACGCTGGTGCCGGAGATCGCGGCGGATGGCCAGGTACTGGGCTGCTTCGTGCTGTCCTTCGACATCACCGAACAGACGCAGACCCAGGCGGCGCTGGTGCAGGCGCAGAAGATGGAGGCGGTGGGCCAGCTGTCCGGTGGCATGGCGCACGACTTCAACAATATGCTCACCGTGGTGATAGGCAACCTGGCCGAGCTGCAAAGCCGCCACCAGCACGATGCCGCGGTGCGCGACTACCTCGACCCGGCGCTGCAGGCCGCCGAGCGCGGCGTGGCGCTGGTGCGCCGGCTGCTGACCTTTGCCCGCCAGCAGCCGCTGGCGCCGCGCGCGGTGAACATCGCCAGCCTGTTCCAGGACATGCTGCAGCTGATCCGCCGCTCGCTGCCGGAAAACATCGCGGTGAGCACGCAGCTGCCGGTGGAGGCGCTGCACGCGCTGGCTGACCCGCACCAGCTGGAAAGCGCCATCCTCAACCTGGTGCTCAACGCGCGCGACGCCATGGGCGAGGGCGGCCAGCTGACCTTGGCCGCAAGCCGCATCACGCTGGCGGAGCGCGACAGCGAACTGCACCTGCAGCCCGGCAACTACGTGCGGCTGGAAGTGCGCGACAGCGGCAGCGGCATGAGCCAGGAAGTGCAGCTGCGGGTGTTCGAACCGTTCTTCACCACCAAGCGCTTCGGCTCCGGCAGCGGCCTGGGGCTGGCCATGGTGTACGGCTTTGCCCGCCAGTCCGGCGGCGCGGTGCAGGTGGCCAGCGCGCCGGGGCAGGGCACGGTGTTCAGCCTCTACCTGCCGCTGACGCAGCCGGAGGCGGCGCTTACCGGGCGGCTCAACTTCAGCGGCAAGGCCGGCGGGCGCGAGCGGCCGCTGGTGTTGCTGGTGGAGGACGACCCGGACGTGCGCCGCGTGGTGCGGCTGCAGCTCACCGGGCTGGGCTTCCCGGTGCTGGAAGCGGAAAGCGGCGACGAGGCGGCGGTGATGGTGGCCAGCATCGACGACATCGGCCTGCTGCTCACCGACATCGTGATGCCCGGCCAGCTGGACGGCCGCGCCCTGGCGCAGCGCGCGCGCCAGCTGCGGCCGAAGATGCGCATCGTGCTGATGAGTGGTTACGACGAGGCCGGCCGCGGCGCTGCGGCCAACTTCCCCAAGCTGGAAAAACCCTTTACCCCGGCCCAACTGGCCGCTTTGCTCGACGAGGTGATGCTGTGTCCGCCCCAACCCTGAACCCGGCCACCGACGCCGACAAGCTGATCTACCTGGTGGAAGACGACCTGGCGGTGGCACGGCTGATCGGCAACGTGCTGCGCGACTATCACTTTCGTTGCGAGGTGTTTCACAGTGGCAGCGAACTGCAGCGCCGGCTGCGGCAGCAGCTGCCTGACCTGGTGATCCTCGACCTTGGGCTGCCGGACATGGACGGCATGAGCCTGGTGAGCGAGATCCGCGCCCACGGCCGCTGCGGCGTGGTGATCCTCACCGGCCGCGGCCATGTCGGCGACCGGGTGATGGGGCTGGAAAGCGGCGCCGACGACTACATCATGAAGCCGTTCGAGCCGCGTGAACTGGTGGCGCGGGTGCGCAGCATCCTGCGCCGCTGCGACGGCCGCCAGGAAGCGCCGGCCAGTGGCGGCGGGCGGGTGGCCAGCTTCGCCGGCTGGCGTTACGAGGTGGACAGCTACACGCTGATTGCGCCGGATGGCGGCGAAAAGGCGCTCAGCGCCGGCGAGGGCCAGATGCTGCAGCGCTTCCTGGAGCGCCCCAACCGCGTGCTGCCACGCGAGCAGCTGTTGGGGCAGGACGATATGTCGCCGTACGATCGCAGCATCGACGTGCGCATTTCGCGGCTGCGGCGCAAGCTGGAGGACGACTCCTACAGCCCGCGCATGATCAAGACGGTGTACGGCGCGGGGTATCTTTTTCTGGCTGCGGTGAGCTGGGAGTAGCCCGGCAGTAGGGCGGATGCCCCAAAGGGGCGATCCGCCATCGCTGCAGCCACGGCAGGTCACAGGATTGGCGGAACGCCCGGTGAAGCGGGCTTCCGCCCTTGCCATGTAGGTTGCGGCCCGGCGTAGCGAAGCCCGAAGTTTACCGTGCCGGGTTTTGTATCCGCTGCGCGGATGTTGTTTGAAGTCGCCGGTTCCGCCCGGCGGACGGGCCAGGGGGCGTGCCGCCGCCCCCTCGCGACCCCGCTCGCCGGATGGTTCAATAGGGTGGTCCGCGAAACCCCGGCCAAAAAGGCATTCGCCAGGCGCCGGCAATTCGCCGTTTGCTAACGTCAAACGGCTCAGCTGCCGTCTTAAAACCTGGCGAACACCATTTTGACCGGCGCTCCCCGTGGGGCAGTTTGGGTGCCACACAACGTTGGCCGCATCCTTTGTCGTGGCTTGACCGCCAAGACGGTACTACTACAGGGGCCTCACACCCCGGCGGTTTCCAGCGTCTGGCACACATCCACCCATTGCCCGTCCACGATGCGCGCCAGCTCCGCCGGGCTGATGCGCACCGCGGTGTGCACATCGCCGGCGGCCGGCAGCACTTCTTCGTATACCTGCAGCGAGCTGTCCACGTATACCGGCAGCGGCTGCGCCAGGCCGAACGGGCACACGCCTCCCACCGGGTGGCCGGTCAGCTCGTGCACTTCCTCCGCCGGCAGCATGCGGCCCTTGCCGAAGGCATCCTTGAACTTGCGGTTGTCGATGCGGGCATCGCCGCGTGCCACCAGCAGCACCACGCGGCTGTCGGCCAGGCGGAAGGCCAGGGTCTTGGCGATGCGGCCCGGCTCCACGCCGTGTGCCTCGGCCGCCAGCGCCACGGTGGCGGTGCTGGTGTCCAGTTCTATGATGGGGATATCAAGCTGGCGTTCTGCAAAGAACGCGCGTACCGATTGCAAGCTCATGCCGGCCTCGTGAGTGAAAGACAGCCTACGATTATCGCCATGCCGGCGCCGGCTGCAAGCCCGTACGACTTTTGGCGAATGGTGCCGGCTGGCGGATTTCTGTAAAAAGATTGAGTTTGGCCAAAGGTTTTTCTGCGCTGCTGTGCAACATTGGCAGCCGGGCCAGCCGCCGCGGCTGGCAATAGCCGGGCATCGTGCCGGTCGGCTGTACCATCTTTTTCCGCAATCGCCGGTGTTGCCGGCACTTAAAACAGGAGTCGAATATGCAATCGCGTCGCAGTTTTCTGATTCATAGCGTGGGTGTGGTTTCCGCCCTGGCAATGGCCCGTACCGCATTGGCTGCCAGCCCGAAGGTGGACGAGAAGGACCCGGCCGCCGTATCCCTGGGTTATGCCGCCGACGCCAGCAAGATGGACAAGGCCAAGCATCCGAAATACGCCGCTGGCCAGTCCTGTAGCAACTGCCAGTTCTTCCAGGGCAAGGCCGGCGACGCTTTCGGCCCCTGTCCGATGCTGGGCGGCAAGCAGGTTTCCGCCAAGGGCTGGTGTAATGTGTATGCCAAGAAAGCCTGATTGACGGGCTGTCGCCACGGTTGGCCGCAAGGCCGCCGTGGTTTTTCGTGGTGGCAACAAGGAAGCAATAATGGGTGAATTCAGTCTGATGCACTGGCTGATCGTGCTGCTGGTGGTGATGCTGGTGTTTGGCGGCAGCAAGCTGCGCACCGCGGGCGAGGACCTGGGTGCGGCCGTGCGCGGCTTCAAGCGCGGCATGCGCGGCGACGATGCGCCCCGTCACGGTGACGAACCGGGCGCGTGAGTTCCGCGCTACACGCGCCAGCGCTGGCGTGTTTTTGATCATGGTCCGCACTGCGGGCCATTTGTTTTTGCGGCTGCCGGTGCTGCTTGCCGCAGGGGCCGGGAGGTGCGCGTCAGCGCGTCATGCGTGATCGCGCGGTTCGGTGGGTATGGGCGGCCTGGGTTGGCCGCAAGCCCTCATGCCGCCGGGTGGCGGGCCTGCAGTTCGGTAAAGGCCGGCAGGAATTCCGGGGTGACGTAGGGCTTGAGCAGCGCCAGAACCTGATGCACGCCGCGGTGGCCGGAGGCTTCGGTGATCGGCGCCTTGGGGCGTGCGGTCTGCTCGAAGGCGAACCAGAATTTCACCACCAGCCAGATGTTCACCGATACCGCTTCGATGTCTTCCAGCGCCATCTTCAGCAGCCCCAGGTGGATGAATTGGCGGAAGTGCTGTTCCAGCATGGTTTTCAGCTCGCTGTTGACGAACTGGTGGTAGTCGGCCTGCAGCTGCGGGTTGCGCGCGATCAGCCCCGGCAGGTCGTAGAACATGAAGCGGAAGCGCCACATCGCCTCGAAGGCGGTTTCCAGGTAGTTCACCAGGTCGTTCACGTCCATGCTGCGGCCTTGCGGTACGGCCAAACGTTCGGTGATGAAGCGGCGGTAGTGCAGGAAGATCTGGTAGACGATCTCTTCCTTGTTGCGGAAGTGGTAGTACAGGTTGCCCGGGCTGATGCCCAGGTGGGCGGCGATGTGGTTGGTGGTGATGCTGCGCTCGCCGTGCTCGTTGAACAGCGCCAGGCTTTCTTCAACGATGCGGTCGTAGGTCTTGATCCGGGGCTTGGGCATGGCTCAGTGGTGGTCGGCGTGGGTGTCGGGTTGGCTGCCGTTTTCCGGGAAGCAGTCAAACAAAAAGCGCCGCAGTATGGCCTGCTCGACGCGCTGCCTCTCGCGCGGCGGCACGGCGTAGCGCAGGATGATGCGGTATTCCTTTTCGCTGGCCGGCTGCAGCGAGATGCGCGGCGTTACCGACGGCGTATCCAGCAGCAGCTTGCTTTCCAGCATGGCCATGTGGGCGCGTGCGCCTTCCAGGTGGGTGGCGCACACTTCGTCGGCGATGGCCTGCAGCAGCCGCTCCGCCCGGGCCGGTTTCAGGCTGTAGGGCAGCGGGATGGTGAGGATGTGCATCACGTAGTCGCCGGTGAAGTTCTCGCGCGCCACCGCCTGGGTGAGCAGCATGCTGTTGGGGAAGCTCAGCATGCGGCCGGTGATCTGGTGCGCGTCGTGGCGCGGGCCGATCTCCAGCACGGAGGTGGACAGCATGGTGATGTCCGTCACCCGGCCGCGCAGGGTGCCGATCTCGATGATGTCACCCAGCTGGTAGGTATTGCCCAGCGAGCGCACCAGGCCGCCGCCCAGGCACATCAGCAGCTCCTTGGTGGCCACCACCAGCGCGGCGGTGAAGGCCACCATCGACAGCGCGATGGTCTGCAGCTCCTGCGCCCAGATCACCACCAGCCCGCCCATGCCGATGATGAGCATGACGTTGCGCACGTTCACCATCCAGCGGCGGCGTACTTCCACCGGTACCTGCTGGTTGGCCGCAATGGTGCGCAGGATGCTGGCGTGCACCAGCAGCAGTACCACGATCAGCACACCGGAGTGGGCGAGGGCGGTACCGTAGAGGTGCAGCAGTTCGGCAAGCCAGGCGGGCATGGGCGTTCCCGGGTCAGTCGTTGAGCTTCACCGCGTGCTCGCGGGTTTCGTGGAACACGATGTCCGGCCAGCGTTCCTGGGTCAGCGCCAGGTTGACGCGGTTGGGCGCCAGGTAAGCCAGGTTGCCGCCGGCGTCGGTGGCGATATTCATCACCAGCGCGTCGCCGAAATCGCCGAGCTTCTTGCGGTCGTCGCAGCTGAACCAGCGCGCCGACCAGATGTTGCAGGATTCGAATACCGCGTCCACGCCGTACTCCGCGGCCAGGCGCGATGCCACCACTTCGAACTGCAGCACGCCTACCGCGCCCAGGATCAGGTCGCCGCCGCTGTGCGGCTTGAATACCTGCACCGCGCCTTCTTCGCCCAGCTGCTGCAGGCCTTTCTGCAGCTGCTTGAGCTTCAGCGGGTTCTTGATGCGCACGCTGCGGAACAGCTCCGGCGCAAAGAACGGAATGCCGGTGAAGGCCAGCTCTTCGCCTTCGCTGAAGCTGTCGCCGATCTGGATATTGCCGTGGTTGGGAATGCCGATGATGTCGCCGGCAAAGGCTTCTTCCACGATCTCGCGGTCGTGCGACATGAAGGTCACCACGCTGGAGGCGGCGATGTCACGATTCAGGCGCAGGTGCTTCATCTTCATGCCGCGCTCGAACTGGCCGGAGCACACACGCAGGAAGGCGATGCGGTCGCGGTGTTTCGGGTCCATGTTTGCCTGGATCTTGAACACGAAGCCGGAGAACTTGCCTTCTACCGGGTTCACATCGCGCAGGGTGGCGTCGCGCACTTGCGGTGCCGGCGCCCAGTCGATCAGCGCGTTCAGGATCTCGCGCACGCCGAAGTTGTTGATGGCGGAGCCGAAGAACACCGGGGTCAGCTCGCCGGCCAGGAATTCGTCCAGGCTCCACTCGTTGGAGGCGCCTTTCACCAGCTCGATCTCCATGCGCAGCTGTTCCATTTCCAGCGGGAACAGTTCGTCCAGGCGCGGGTTGTCGATGCCCTTGATTACCTCGATATCGGTAATCAGCTTCTCGCTGCCGGCTTCGAACAGGATCACTTCATCGGTGAGCAGGCTGTACACGCCACGGAACGACTTGCCCATGCCGATAGGCCAGGTGATCGGCGAGCAGCGGATCTTCAGGATGCTTTCCACCTCGTCCAGCAGTTCCAGCGAATCGCGCACTTCACGGTCGTACTTGTTCATGAAGGTGACGATGGGCGTGCTGCGCAGGCGGCAGACGTTGAGCAGCTTGATGGTCTGCTCCTCCACGCCCTTGGCGGCGTCAATCACCATCAGCGCGCTGTCCACCGCGGTCAGTACCCGGTAGGTATCCTCGGAGAAATCCTGGTGGCCCGGGGTGTCCAGCAGGTTCACCGTGTGCTCGCGGTAATCGAACTGCATTACCGACGAGGCGACCGAGATGCCGCGCTGCTTTTCGATCTCCATCCAGTCGGAGGTGGCGAACTTGCCGCCTTTCTTGCCCTTCACCGTGCCGGCCATCTGGATGGCACCGGAGAACAGCAGCAGTTTTTCGGTAAGCGTGGTCTTACCGGCATCGGGGTGGGAGATGATGGCGAAGGTGCGACGGCGGGCGACTTCGTCGGCAATGCGGGTCAATTCGGCGGACATGGCTCTGGCGGTTGGAAAATTCGGAAAAAACAGCGGATTGTACTTGAGTTTGACGCTGGCGTAGAGGGGAAGGTGCGTAGCCGGCGGCGGCGCGCCCTTGCGGCCAACCTTGCTGCTGTCAGGGTCGGCTTTTATCGCCCGGCACGCTACAATTGCTGCTTTGCCGCAAGGGAGAAACGCCCGATGTTTACCGGTATCGTGCAGGGGATGGCCCGTGTGGTCGCCATCGAGGAACGACCTGGCTTTCGCACCCACCAGGTGGCCTTACCCGCCGAGCTGCTGCCCGGCCTGCAGATCGGCGCTTCGGTAGCGCACAACGGCTGCTGCCTTACCGTGACGCACATCGACGGCGATGTGGTGAGCTTCGACCTGATGGCCGAGACGCTGCGGCTGACCAATCTGGGCGAGCTGCAGGCGGGCGACGCCGTCAACGTGGAGCGCGCCGCGCGCTTTGGCGACGACATCGGCGGCCATGCCATGTCCGGCCACATCATGTGCACCGGCGAGGTGACCGATGTCATCATCACCCCCGACAACCGCACCGTATGGTTCCGCCTGCCGGTGGAACTGGCCAAATATGTGCTGAAAAAGGGCTATATCGGCATAGACGGCTGCAGCCTCACCATCGGCGATGTGCAGGGTGACCGCTTCTGCGTGCACCTGATTCCGGAAACCCTGCAGCGCACGCTGCTGGGTGTGCGCAAGGTGGGCGACCGGATCAATATCGAGATCGACCCGCAGACGCAGGCCATCGTTGATACCGTGGAACGGGTGTTGGCGGCGCGGGCAGGGCAGTAGCGGCGTGGGCTTGTTCGTCGAGGTGCCGGACAGCGCGCGGGGTTTGCAGCAGGAAAATGCCTGGCAGCAGCACTGCCGCGACCTGCAGCTGCCCTGCGTGGTGCTGCGGCTGGGCGGCAAGCACCACGCCGACGTATGCTGGGATCACATCACCTACAACCCGCTGCGCGACCAGCAACTGTTCGACATCGACACGCACGCCGTAAAAATCATTTTTCAGCGCCATGCCGGCAGCCGTTCGCGCTGCTTCATCGAAGACGGCATGGTGACGTTTACCCGGCTGGACATTGACCACGCCCGTGCTGCCGCCGCCGAGCTGTACCGGCTGGTGCAGCGCGCGGCGGGCAAACCGGCGGACGCAGAGGACAACAATATGACTATCTCCCCGATCCAGGACATCATCGCCGACATCAAGGCCGGCAAAATGGTAGTGCTGATGGATGCTGAAGACCGCGAAAACGAAGGCGACCTGGTAATGGCCGCCGAGCACGTGACGCCGGAAGCCATCAACTTCATGGCCAAGTACGGCCGTGGCCTGATCTGCCTCACGCTCACCGAAGAGCGCTGCAAACAGCTCAATCTGCCGATGATGGCCACCAACAACGGCACCAGCTTCGGCACCAACTTCACCGTGTCCATCGAGGCTGCCGAGGGCGTGACCACCGGCATTTCCGCCGCCGACCGTGCGCATACCACGCTGGTGGCGGTGGCGCGCGACGCCCGCCCCACCGACATCGTGCAGCCGGGCCACGTGTTCCCGCTCAAGGCGCAGAAGGGCGGCGTGCTGGTGCGTGCCGGCCATACCGAAGCCGGTTGCGACCTGGCGCGCCTGGGCGGGCTGGAGCCGGCATCGGTGATCTGCGAGATCATGAACGACGACGGCACGATGGCACGCCTGCCGGAGCTGCTGGAGTTCGCCCAGCAGCACGGTCTGAAAGTGGGCACCATCGCCGACCTGATCCACCACCGCAGCCGCACCGAGTGCTTCGTGGAAGAAGTGGGCCAGCGCCTGGCCGAGACCCCGTTCGGCACTTTCAAGCTGCATGTATTCCAGGACGTGCTGACCCGGGCTACCCACCTGGCGCTGGTATGCGGCCAACCCGATGCCGAGCGCGACACCCTGGTGCGCGTGCACGAGCCGCTGTCGGTCATGGATCTGCTGGATCCGATGGGCGGCAAGCACAGCTGGACGGTGCCCAACGCGCTGGAAGAAATCGCCGAACAGGGTTGCGGCGTGGTGATCCTGCTGCACCGCCCGGAATCCGGCACCGACCTGCTGGCGCGTGCGCTGCCGGAACAGGTGGATGCCAACGCTCGCCAGCGCTGGGACAGCAAGACCTTCGGCATCGGCGCGCAGATGTTGCGCGCGCTGGGGGTTGGCCGCATGAAGCTGATGGCCTCGCCGATCAACCTGCCGTCGATGACCGGTTTCGGCCTGGAAGTGACCGGCTTTGCACAGCCGGAACACGTGCACATCGATTTGGATTAGAATACGCCCCCTTATAGAGCCTGTTTACGATCGTCTGGCTGTAATAAAGATCGTGCACAGGCTCTTCGTGATTGGTTTTTGCCGCAAGGAGCTGCTGCATGCTGGATCAGGTCAACACTATCGCCCCCGATTTCTCCGGCAAGGGTCTGAAAATCGGCGTGGTCATGGGCCGTTTCAATGACAACGTCTGCCACGGCCTGCGCGATGCTTGCCTCGCCGAGCTGGTGAAGCTGGGCGTGGACGCCGGCGACATCACCCTGGCCACCGTGCCGGGCGCGCTGGAAGTGCCGCTGGTGCTGCAGACCATGGCCAAATCCCGTGCCTTTGACGCGCTGATCGCGCTGGGTGCGGTGATTCGCGGTGAGACCTATCACTTTGAACTGGTATCCAACGAATCCGGTGCCGGCGTTACCCGCGTCGGCCTGGATTTCGACATCCCGATCGCCAATGCCATCCTCACCACCGAAAACGACGAGCAGGCCGAAGTGCGCATGTCGGTAAAAGGTCGCGAGGCGGCACAGGTGGCGGTCGAGATGGTGAATCTGCACAAGGCCCTGCGCGGCTGAAGTCCTGCCCCATGGGCTCACTAGGGATGCGCATTTACGCTGGGTAAATGCCGCGTCCCTCAGTTTTTTGCCTTGTTTCGCGTGAGCTCGCTAGATCGTGAATACGCTCTGAGCCGTACGCCCGCTCTTTACCGAAGGAATTGCCGTAATGAAAACCGCCCGTCGCCGTGCCCGTGAATATGCCGTTCAGGGCATCTACGAATGGCAACTGAATGCCGATCGCCCGGCTTCGCTGATCGAAAAGCATCTGCGCGAGAACGACTACTTCCCGAAAGCCGACGAAGCCCTGTTCCGCGAGATCCTGTTCGGCGTGCTTAACGACGCCGCGCACCTGTCCAAGCTGCTGGTGCCGTTCTACGATCGTGACGCCGCCGAGGTAAGCCCGGTGGAGCGTGCCATCATGCTGATGGCGGCGTTCGAACTGACCGCCCACCCGCAGACCCCGTGCCCGGTGATCATCAACGAGGCCATCGAGATCGCCAAGACTTTCGGCGGCACCGACGGCCACAAGTTCGTCAACGGCGTGCTGGACAAGCTGGCCGCAGAAGTGCGCGCCGACGAGGTGCAGGCCATCCGCACCCGCCGCCAGGGCGCCTGAGCCGTAGCTTTTAGTTGCTGACAACACCCGCCACGGCGGGTGTTTTTCGTAGGGCGTGTGTACAAGCTCGCGAACCAAGCTCGTAGCTTGGGTTGAGTGTAGCGAAGCCCAACGTTTACCGAGACTGGTATGGCTGGCTGTCGCGGGTATGAATCGCTGGTTCAACCCGCCCTACGTGGCGCACCATTTTGCCCGGCTCGCGCCAACGGGTTTGGGGCAAGTCGTTACCGTTCTGGCGCCTGAGTAATCGGAGAAAGCCTTATGAACGGTATTGCCGCTTCGGCGAATGTTTATCTGGGTAGACCATGAACGAATTCGACCTGATCCGCCGCTACTTCACCCACCCCGCCAGCGGCGCGGTGCTGGGCGTGGGCGACGATGCCGCCATCCTGCGGCCTAGCCCCGGCCATGATCTGCACGTGTCCGCCGACATGCTGGTGTCCGGGCGCCACTTCTTTGCCGATGTCGACCCGGAGGCGCTGGGCCACAAGACGCTGGCAGTGAACCTGTCCGACATGGCCGCCATGGGTGCCACGCCGCGCTGGGCGTTGCTCACCCTGGCGCTGCCGCAGCTGGACGAGGCCTGGGTGGCGGCGTTCGCACGCGGCTTTTTCGGCCTGGCAGCGGCGCACGGCGTCAGCGTGGTGGGCGGCGATACCACCCGCGGCCCGCTGACGCTGTCGGTGACCATCATGGGCGAGACGCCGCAGGGCCAGGCGCTGCGCCGCGACGGCGCGCGTGCTGGCGACGATATATGGGTCTCCGGCCAGCTCGGCCTGGCCGCCGCCGCGCTGCACAGCCGCCTGGGCAAGCTGCCCGGCATCGCGCTGCCGGCGGACTGCCAGCAGCAGCTGGAGCGCCCGCAGCCGCGCGTCGCGCTGGGGCAACTGCTGCTGGGCATTGCCCACGCCGCGCTGGATGTATCCGACGGCTTTGCCGCCGACCTGTCGCACATCCTGCAGCGCTCGCATTGCGGTGCCGAGGTGTGGCTGGATGCCTTGCCCACCCACCCGGCGCTGCAGCCGTGGCGGGCGCAGCTGCTGCCATGCATTGCCGCCGGTGGCGACGACTACGAACTGTGCTTCACCGCGCCGCCGGAACGCGCCGCCGCAGTGGAAGCTGCCGCGCTGGCCGCCGGGGTGGCGGTGAGCAGGGTTGGCCGCATCACTACCGTGCCGGGTCTGCGCCTGCTGGCGGCGGACGGCAGCGAACTGCAACTGGAAAGGCTGGGTTATGACCACTTCGCGTAAACCGGATCTACGGTTTCTGCTGGCCAGCCCGGCGCATTTTCTGGCGCTGGGTTTCGGCAGCGGGCTGATCACCCCGGCACCCGGCACCTGGGGCACGCTGGCGGCGCTGCCGCTGGCCTGGCTGCTGCTGCAACTGGGGGTGACCGGTGCCGCGCTGGCCTGGCTCACGCTGCCGCTGTTCCTGCTCGGGGTGTGGGTGTGCGATCGCACCGGCCGTGCGCTGGGCGTGGCCGACAGCGGCCATATCGTCTGGGACGAGATTGTCGCCATGCTGCTGGTGCTGGCCTTCGTGCCGGCCACGCCGCTGGCCTGGCTGGCGGCCTTCGCTGCGTTCCGCTTTTTCGACATCATCAAGCCGTGGCCGATTCGCTGGCTGGATGCGCATGTGCACGGTGGCTTCGGCGTGATGCTGGACGATATCGTTGCTGGCATCTTCGCCACAGTTGTATTGAAATTGATACATTCAATATGAAATAAGCATTGTTTTGCCGCTTTTGCCTGCGTACGATGTGGCGAAATTTTTTGCGGCAATGGCTATGCGGTTTCATGTGGACGATGGCTTGATTGCAAGCCTGGCTCAGACGGAACAATGCTGGCTGGTGCTGGATGCGCATGGTGTGATCCACCATCGCAACCCGCCGGCCAGTTTGCTTTTGGGTACTGCCCTGATGCCGGGGCAGGCCCTGCCACCGCTTGCGCCCTGCGCCTTGCTGGGCGAGGGCAGCAGCCTGCTGGATCTGGCCCAGCTGGCGCTGGACGAACTCACCCTGGGGGTGCAGCTGCAGCCGCCGCAGGCCGGCTGGCAGCTATGCCGGCTGGTGGACCTGACACCGGCGCTGCAGCAGGAGCATGAGCGCCGCCAGCGCGAGTGCTACCTTTCGGTGCTATCCGAGCTGTCCAGCCTGCCCGAGAAGAACCGCGTGCGCCGGCTGGAATTGGCGCTGTCCCACGCCGCCGAGGCGCTGGGCCTGCAGGCCGGGCTGGTGACGCGCTACTGCGGTGACGCGCTGGAGGTGGTGGCGCACTGCGCGCCGCAGCCGTTCAGCCACGGCACCCTGTTGCCGCTGGAGCTGATGTACTGCGAGCACACCTTGCGCAGCAACAGCCTGCTGGCGGTGCACGACATCCTGGACAGTGTGCTGGCCGACAGCGCCTGCTACCGGCAGACCGGCATCCGCAGCTATATCGGCATCCCGCTGGAGGTGGACGGCCAGCGCTATGGCACGCTGGCGTTCTGGGGGCTGCCGCCACATGCGCCGTTCACCGAGGCCGATGCGCAGTTCGTGCGCCACCTGGCGCGCTGGGTGGGCATCGGCCTGGAGCGCAAGTTGGCCGCAGACGAGCTGTCGCTGTCCTATCGCATCCTGGAAGAACAACTGGACTGGCTGCGCCTGGCAGGGCAGGTGGCGCGGCTGGGGCACTGGAGCTACTCGCCGCGCAGCGGCTGGGTGACGCTGTCCGCCGAGGCCTGCGCGCTGCTGGCATTGCCGCGCCAGCACCTGCCGCTGAGCGAGGTGGAGCGGCGCATGGTAGTGGAAGACCGCCAGCGCTGGCGCAAGGCCTTCACCGGCTGCCTGTATGAAAGTGGCGAGCTGCAGCAGGAGGTGCGGCTGCGGCAGCAGGACGACCGCGTCAGCTGGCTGTCGCTGCGCGCGCAACTGGTGGAGCGCGGCGACGGCCCGCTGCTGTTCGGCGTGCTGATGGATGTGACCGAGGCCAAGGAATCTCAGCAGCTGATCCTGTACCAGGCTTCGCACGACGGGCTCACCGGCTGCGTCAACCGCGTGCTGCTGTTCGACCGCCTGGAGCAGGAAATCCGCCGCTGCGAACGTCTGCAGCAGTCGTTCAGCCTGATGTTCATCGATCTGGACCGTTTCAAGCTGGTGAACGACCACCACGGCCACGATGCCGGCGACAAGGTGCTGATGGCCATCGCCAACCGCCTGCAGCGCATGCTGCGCACCACCGACACCGTGGCGCGGGTGGGCGGCGACGAGTTCGTGCTGCTGCTGCCGGGCATGGCGCCGGGGCGCGGTCTGGCTATGCTGCAGCAGGAGGTACTGGCGCAGATCGAGCGCCCGGTGCGCGATGGCCGCCACAGCTACCGGGTGTCGGCCAGCATGGGCGTGGCCAGCTACCCGCAGGATGGCGGCGATGCCGGTGCGCTGCTCAAATTTGCCGACGGCCGCATGTACCAGGAGAAGCGCCCGGCACGGCACTGAACGGCTGCGCCGTGCCGCATTGGCAGCGCTAAGCCCGGCATACCAGGAGAACAACATGGCAACTGCGGCTTCGGATGAAGCATTATCGGCATCGGCGTGCATCGACCGGCGCATCGCCGAGCTGGCCGACTGGCGCGGCGAGCTGCTGCGGCGGGTACGAGAACTGATTCACGAGGCGGAGCCGGAAGTGGTCGAGGAGTGGAAGTGGATGGGCACGCCGGTGTGGTCGCGGCACGGCATCATCTGCACCGGCGAGGCCTACCAGGCGAAAATCAAGCTGACCTTCGCCAAGGGCGCCATGCTGGCGGACCCGGCCGGGCTGTTCAATGCCAGCCTCGACGGCAATGTGCGCCGCGCCATCGACATCGGCGCCGGAGAGGTGCTTGATGCCGATGCCTTCAAGGCGCTGATTCGCGCTGCGGTGGCGCTGAATGCCGCCAAGCCGGCCAAACGCAAGGCGTCGAAGTAGGCGGTGTGCCGGGGCGTGTAGCCCTGGTGGCCGTTGTGCGGTGCTGGCAACGCGGTAGAGTAAAGACCCTGCCGACAGACATGCGGCCAACCTTAAGGTTGGCCGCATGGGTTGGTGCCACCAGTCCGGGGGCACCGCTTGTCTGTTACTCAGTGCGGTTTGGCGTATTTGGCCACGCCGGTGACATCGATCAGCACGCAGCGCTGATCCCCCACCACCCAGGCATCGTGGCCGGGCGGCATGTAAAAGGCATCTCCCGGGCCGTACTCCATTTGCGAGCCATCATCCATCTTGACGACGATGCGGCCTTCCAGCACCACGCCGGTGTGAGCGGCCTGGCAGGAGTCGGTGCCGGCCAGCGGTTTGACGTGCTCGCTCCAGCGCCAGCCGGGTTCGAACTCGCCGCGGCCCATGGTCATATCTCCCAGCGTGACCACGGCCAGCCTGCCCATGTCATCCTTGAACGGGCGAAGCTCATCCGGCTCGTTCAGGGCCTTCTTTTCCAGCATTTGTGACATTTCAGCGTCCTCCAGAAGTATCCCTTGATCAAGATGTCCAGGCGGACGAAACGGGAGGCAACCATGCTCTTGCTGCGCCGGCCAGTCAGGCGGAGCAAGGCGCTTGTGCTGCGGGCGCTGCTGCGGCTGGCCGGAAATCCGCCAAACGATTCGCTGGAATCGAACTGAATCAATTGCTTGTGCCCCGTGCGCTAACGCTCGCCCGCACGGGAGTTGGGCCTTAACTATAGTGGATCGCCACGGCTTTGGCCGTGGCTGGGGAGGGTGCTTGAATCCGCTGCGGGGATGATGATTTAGCCCGTAGGGCGGGCTGGCCGCAGGCCATACCCGCGTGGAGTTGCCGGGTCTCGCGGGTATGAACCTCTGGTTCAACCCGCCCTGCGCTGGGCGCCGTTGCCGCAATGTCGGTGTTGCAGCCCGTAGGGCGGGTTGGCCGCAGGCCATACCCGCACGCAGTTGCCGGGCCTCGCGGGTATGAACCGCTGGTTCAACCCGCCCTGCGCCGGGCGCCGTTATCGCAATGTCGGTGTTGCAGCCTGTAGGGCGGGTTGGCCGCAGGCCATACCCGCGCGCAGTTGCCGGGTCACGCGGGTATGAACCGCTGGTTCAACCCGCCCTACGCCGGGCACCGTTACCGCATGGCCGGTGCCGGGGGCTCTGGCGACGGGTGTTGCCACAAAGACAACGGCCACCTTGCCGGTAGCCGTGTGGGGTGAAGCATGCGGCCAACGTTGGCCGCAGGGAGCGGGTCAGCCTACGAATTCCACCGGGACAAAGTAGCTGCGGCCGGTGCGGGTGAGCAGTACCTGCGGCTGGCCTTCCACCACGCTGCGGAATGCGCGCGGCAGGCGTTTCCAGTCACGGAACATCATCTTGATCGCTGCGTTGTCTTGCTTGCTCATGTTTGACTCCTTGCCATCAATCCACGGCGTGGATCACGTTGGTCACGACACCCCAGATAAAGAAGCTGGCGCCTTCCGGTACTTCGATCGGGCTGAAATCCGGGTTTTCCGGCAACAGGCGGATGCGGCCGGCGGAGCGTTCCAGCCGCTTCACCGTCAGTTCATCGTTGATCACCGCTACCACCACCTTGCCGTTGCGCGGCTCCAGCGAGCGGTCCACCACCAGCAGGTCGCCATCGTGGATGCCGGCGTTGAGCATGGAATCGCCCTTGACCGTGACCAGGAAGGTGGAGGCCGGCTTGCGCACCAGGTGCTCGTTCAGGTCGATGTCGGCTTCTTTCAGATCATCGCCCGGCACCGGCGAGCCGGCCGGCACGCGGCTGGCGAACAGCGGCAGCGACAGGTTCTGCAGCGCCTCGCCCAGCAGGGCGATGTCGCCGGCGGCGTTGTTGCGCAGGCCGCGCAGGATGCGGTATTCATCCAGCCAGCCTTCCAGCACCGGTTTCAGTGGTTCCGGTACCCGCATGGCAATGGTCTTGTCGCCGCCGAAGCGGGACTTGCGGCCGGCACCTTCGCGTTTTCCACCTTGGGTCATATGGCGTCCTCCTGTTGATTTGATTCTGTACGAATTCAAATAACAAGGCAAGAACGCAGTGCGTTACGGCTGGGGGAGTGTGGCGTTTTTGTCGATAAGCCGATGTGCTTGCTTATCGCCGGGCAGGCGGCCCCGCCACCGGGCCGCCGCCTGTCTTGCTGCCGATTGGGGCAGCTCAGCCGGGCTTGCGGCCAACCACCTGCAGCACCGCGGCGCGGCCGGTGTGCAGGCGGCCTTCCACCACCTCGCGCTCGATTTCCGCACAGCGCAGCAAGTCCAGCCCGGCCAGCTCGTTACGCACCAGTGCCGGCTCCAGCAGCATGTCCGCGTCCTTCGGCCCGCCGGTGCTGTAGGCCAGCTGGCGCGGGGTGTAGCCTTCCATGATCAGCAGGCCGCCGGGCTTGAGTGCGCGCACCGTACCGGCCAGCACGCGCCGGCGCAGCGGGCCGGGCAGGTGGCAGAACACCGATACGATGGCGTCCCACTGCGCTTCGCCCAGCGCGTACTGCTCCAGGTTGGCCAGCGTGGCCGTCACCGACAGCTCGGCGGCGTCGGCTCGCTGCAGCAGCTTGGCCAGGCCGCTCCATGCGGCATCCACCGCGGTGAGCTGGTGGCCCAGGCTGGCCAGGTACAGCGCATTGCGGCCTTCGCCTTCACCCAGGCTCAGTACCCGGCTGTCGGGGGCGAGCAGGCCGGCCTGTTCGCGCAGAAAATCGTTGGGCGCCTCGCCGTAGGCGTATTCCGGCCCGCTAAAGCGCTGGTTCCAGAAGGCGGCAAGCTCACTCATGGCATGTCCTTTACTGTCGGGCCGGGGCTAGTTTTCGTCCGCCTCGACCTCGGCGGCGATGCGGGCGCGGATGTCGGCGAAGAAGCGATGGATGGCCGGCACCGCGGCGCCGATTTCACCCAGCCAGGCGTCTTTCTGTTCGCGGCTGGCGCCGTCGATGAAGGGGCGCATCTCCGGGTCCGGGTGGCGCTCGAAGGCCAGCGCCAGGATGGGCGCCAGCGCCGGTGCGTTGTCGGCATCGTCGAACAGCAGCTGCCAGTCTTCGGCCATCAGCTGCATGCCCTGGTAGAAGCCTTCCGCCCAGTCGTTGCCGTGCACTTCGCCGGCGGCGTCCGGGCTCAACCAGGGCGCAAAGTCGTCGTGCTGCAGCGCGTGGCTGATGTCGTGCCAGTGGCCGCTTACCAGCCGCGCGAAGCGTTCCAGATCCTTGGGGCTGTGGAAGGCGTCTTCGTCGTCGAAGGCATCGCCCAGGATCAGCGGCAGGCAGTCCTGCGGCGACAGCGATTCCGGGCCGGCCAGCAACGCGGCCAGAAAGCCGTCCAGTTGCTCCAGGTTCATCGCGCCCTGGGCAGCAAAGCGCTGCAGCAGGGTCTCCAGGCGCTGGTAATCCTGCTCGCTGAGCGGGGTGTGTTTCATGTTGGCCATCCGGCAAAAAGGGTAAGGCGGCATTATCCGCTAAAATGGCCGCCTTGCGCCCGCTGTGCGGGCATCCGATGGAGTATGCGTGTCAGTCCGATTCTGCCCCTTGCCGCCGCGCGACGGTGTGCATGCCAGCTGCGTGGTGTTGCCGCACGAGGCATGGCCCAGCCTGCTGGCCTACCTGCTGCGGCGTTTTGCCCACGTGGCGGACAGCTGGCAGCAAAGGTTGGCCGCAGGTGAGCTGTGGGATGATGCTGGCCAGCCCTTGCCGGCGGATGCGCCGTATCGGCCCGGTCAGCGGCTGTGGTACTTCCGCAGCGTGGCTGGCGAAACGCCGGTGCCGTTCGATATCGATATCCTGTACCACGACGAACGCCTGCTGGTGGTGGACAAACCGCACTTCCTGGCCTGCGTGCCCGGCGGCCGCCACCTGCACGAGACGGTGCTCACCCGGCTGCGGCGCGACCCGGCGCTGGCAGACGCATCGCCCATTCACCGGCTGGATCGCGAAACCGCCGGCGTGATGCTGTTCTGCCTGGAGCCGGCAGCACGCGGCGCCTACCAGCGGCTGTTCGAAGCGCGCGCGGTGTACAAGTGCTACGAGGCGATTGCGCCGTATCGCGCCGATCTCGCACTGCCGCTGCAGCATCGCAGCCGGCTGCAGGAGCTGCCGGGCGGCTTCGTGATGCAGGAGGTGGTCGGCGAGCCGAACAGCGATACGCTGATCGAGCTGCTGCAACAGCGCGGCGACTGGGCGCAGTACCGGCTGACGCCGGGCAGCGGCAAGAAGCACCAGCTGCGCGCGCACCTGGCGGCGCTGGGCATCGCCATTGCCAATGACCCGTGGTACCCGGTATTCCACAATGACAAGGCCGCGGACGATTTCAGTCGCCCGCTGGCGCTGCTGGCGCGGCGCATTGCCTTTACCGACCCCATCGATGGCCAGCAACGGGTATTCGACAGCCGGCGAGCGCTGGCCTGGCCACAGGAGGCAACATGCTGCAATTGAACGGGCCGCAGGAACTGGGCGGCTTGCTGCTGGCCGGTGGTGAAGGCCGCCGCATGGGCGGCCAGGACAAGGGCCTGCTGCCGCTATGCGGCCAACCGCTGGCCGCACACGTGCTGGCGCGGCTGGCGCCGCAGCTGGGCTGGCTGGCGATCAGCGCCAACCGCAGCCTGGCGGATTACCGCCGCTTCGGCCTGCCGCTGTGGACCGACGCTGTCGCCTGGCAGGGCATGGGCCCGCTGGCGGCGCTGGCCACGGCAACAGACCAGCTGCCGCCGCACATCGCGCTGCTGCAGCTGGCGCCGTGCGACACGCCGGACCTGCCGGCGGATCTCTCCGCCACCCTGGCGGCGGCACTGGCGGCCGGCGATGCCGATATCGCATTGCCGGTAACGCCGCAGGGGCCGCAGCCTGCCTGCCTGCTGCTCAAGGTGGGCGTACTGGCCAGCGTGGCGCCGTATCTGGCCGGCGGCCAGCGCAGCATCCGCGGCTGGCTGGCCACGCAGCGGGTGGTGGAGGTGCCGTTTGCCGACGCGGCGGCGTTTGCCAATGCCAACGACCCGGCAACATTGGCCGCATTGGCGGCCGGGCGCAGCGGTGCCTGAGGCCGGCCCGCTGGCTGCACGCTGCCTGGCTGGGCTACACTGCCGCATCGATATGCCAGCCGCACCTTGCGGCGCTCAATGCTGCCCATGACGCATCCCGTTCACCCGCTTCACCCGGAGCCTGTCCCGCTGCTGCCCTATATCGGCAAGTGGCTGCTGCTGTCCGCCGCGGTGGCGGCGCTGGCCGGCAGCGCCTCGGCGCTGTTCCTGTTTTCCCTTGAGTGGGCTACCGCCACCCGCGAGGCGTCGCGCTGGCTGCTGTGGCTGCTGCCGCTGGCCGGCTTCGGCGTGGGCTGGCTGTACCTGCGCTATGGCCAGCAGGTGGAAGCCGGCAACAATCTGCTGATCGACGAGATCCACGACCCGAAGAAGGTGATTCCGCTGCGCATGGCGCCGCTGGTGCTGGGCGGCACCGTGCTGTCGCACCTGTTCGGCGCCTCGGTGGGGCGCGAGGGTACCGCGGTGCAGATGGGGGGTGCGCTGGCCGACCAGCTCACCCGGCTGTTTCGCCTGCAGCATGAAGACCGCCGCATCATCCTGATGGCCGGCATCAGCGCCGGCTTCGCCTCGGTGTTCGGCACCCCGCTGGCCGGTGCGGTGTTCGGGCTGGAGGTGCTGGCCATCGGCCGCCTGCGCTACGACGCCATTCTGCCGTGCATGCTGGCGGCGATCCTGGCCGACCGCATCAGCCTGCTGTGGGGCGTGCAGCACAGCCATTACCTGGTGCCGCATATCCCGGCGGTAACGGCCTGGGGGCTGGCGGCGATGCTGCTGGCCGGCGCGCTGTTCGGCCTCACCGGCAAACTGTTCGCCGATGCCACCCACGCACTGACCGCCTGGGTGAAACGGCGCATCGCCTACGCGCCGCTGCGGCCGCTGGCCGGTGGCCTGCTGCTGGCGGTGCTGGCCTGGAGTTTGCCGCTGGACCGCTACCTGGGGTTGGGCATTCCCACCATTGTCGAGGCGTTCCGGCAGCCGCTGGCGCCGTACGATTTTGCCGCCAAGCTGGCGCTGACGGTGCTGTCGCTGGGCAGCGGCTTCAAGGGCGGCGAGGTGACGCCGCTGTTCTACATCGGCGCCACGCTGGGCAATGCGCTGGCGCCGCTGCTGCAGTTGCCGCTGCCGCTGATGGCCGGCATCGGCTTCGTGGCGGTGTTCGCCGGAGCGGCCAACACGCCGCTGGCTTCCACGCTGATGGCGATGGAACTGTTCGGTAGCGACATCGGCATCTACGCCGCGCTGGCCTGCGTGGTGAGCTATCTGTGTTCCGGCCATTCCGGCATCTACAAGGCGCAGCGGCTGGGGCAGGGCAAGCATCGGCCGGTGCCGGAGGGCCTGCGCCTGGGCGAGTTGTCGCGGGCGCCGGAGCAGTCGCGGGAGCAGCCGCCATGTTGACTGCGCTGCGCAGTCTGCCCCGTACCGTCTGGCTGCTGGGCCTGATCAGCCTGCTGAACGACAGCGCCAGCGACATGCTGTATCCGCTGTTGCCGCTGTACCTGGCGTCGGTGCTGATGGCCGGGCCGCAGGTGCTGGGGCTGGTCGAGGGCATCGCCGAGGCCACCGCCAGCCTGCTCAAGCTGTTTTCCGGGGTGATGCTGGACCGGCGCGGGCGCAGCAAGCCGTGGATTGTGTGGGGTTACGCGCTGGCCGGCTTTGGCCGCCCGCTGATCGCCTTCGTCAGCAGCTGGCCGTGGCTGCTGGCCATCCGCTTTGCCGACCGGGTGGGCAAGGGGCTGCGCAGTTCGCCGCGCGATGCACTGCTGGCGGCCAGTGTCGAGCCGTCGCGGCGCGGGCTGGCCTTCGGCCTGCACCGGGCGATGGACAATGCCGGCGCAGTGGTGGGGCCGCTGCTGGCCGCGGGGCTGCTGGCCGCCGGGCTGTCGCTGCGCCAGGTGTTCCAGTGGGCCATCGTGCCGGCGCTGCTGTGCCTGGCGCTGGCGCTGGCATTGCGCGAACCGGCGCCGCAGGCGCATGCCGCTGCCAGTACGGCGTTCGACTGGCGCTGGCGCCAGCTGCCGCAGGTGTTGCGCCGCTACCTGCTGGTACTGGCGCTGTTCACGCTGGGCAACTCTTCCAATATGTTCCTGCTGCTGCGCGCCCGCGATCTGGGCGTGCCACAGGCCGAGGTACCGCTGCTGTGGGCCGGGGTGTCGGCGGTGGCCATGCTGTTCGGCACGCCGCTGTCGGCGCTGTCGGATAGGGTTGGCCGCATGCGCCTGCTCCTGGCCGGTTATGCCAGCTATGCGCTGATCTACCTGCTGCTGGGCAGCCTGACGCAGGGCGGCTGGGCGCTGTACCTGCTGATCACCGCCTACGGCCTGTTCCTCGCCGCTACCGAAGGGGTGGAGAAGGCGCTGCTGGCCGACATCGCGCCGCCGGATCGCCGCGGCACCGCCTTCGGCTGGTTCAATCTGGTGGCCGGCCTCTGCCTGCTGCCGGCTTCGCTGCTGTTCGGCGAGCTGTACCAGCATGTATCGCCGTTTGCCGCCTTCGCCGTGGCTGCCGCCTGCGCCGCCGGCGCCGCGGTGCTGCTGCGCTGGTGGGTGGCGCCGCTGCTGCCGGCCGGCCAGCGCTGATACCGCCTCATCCCGCCATATTGTGCGGCCAACACGTTGGCCGCACGACCGCCTTGTCGTAAATCAACAAGTGCTCGTCTGCTGCAAGCTATCGATACCGGGCCAAGTCGCCAAGAATGCATTCACCCTGGCACTTGAACACGGATACGTCCATGGCAAACCGTTACTCTTTCTGGAGCCTGCTCAAACACGGGCTCAAACATCATGAAACCTGGCAGCCTGCCTGGCGCACGCCGCAGCTCAAGTCGCGTTACGACGTGATCATCATCGGCGGTGGCGGCCATGGTTTGGCCACCGCCTACTACCTGGCCAAGAACCACGGCGTCAAGAACGTGGCGGTGCTCGAGAAAGGCTATCTCGGCGGCGGCAACACCGCCCGCAACACCACCATCGTGCGCTCCAACTACCTGTGGGACGAATCGGCCCACCTGTACGAGCACGCGCTCAAGCTGTGGGAAGGGCTGTCGCAGGAGCTGAACTTCAACGTGATGTTCAGCCAGCGCGGGGTGATGAACCTCGGCCACACCCTGCAGGACATGCGCGACATCGAGCGCCGGGTGAACGCCAACGTGCTGAACGGCATCGACGGCGTGATCCTGTCGCCCAAGGAAATCCAGGACATCGTGCCGCTGATGGATGTNGGTGCCAGCACCCGCTTCCCGGTGATGGGCGCCAGCTACCAGCCGCGCGGCGGGGTGGCACGTCACGATGCGGTGGCCTGGGGCTTTGCCCGCGCCGCCAGCGAGCTGGGCGTGGACCTGATCGAGCAGTGCGAAGTCACCGGCATGATCATCGAGGATGGCCGNATCAAGGGCGTGCATACCAGCCAGGGCGATGTGTTCGCCGACCGTGTCGGCTGTGTCGCCGCCGGCAGCACCTCCACCCTGGCCAAGATGGCCAAGGTGCGGCTGCCGCTGGAGAGCCACCCGCTGCAGGCCTTCGTGTCCGAATCGATGAAGCCGTGCCTGGATACCGTGGTGATGTCCAACGCGGTGCACGGCTATGTCAGCCAGTCCGACAAGGGCGAGCTGGTGATCGGTGCCGGTATCGACAGCTACCTGGGCTACGGCCAGCGCGGCAGCCCGCATGTGATCGAGCACACTGCCGCCGCCATCATCGAGCTGTTCCCCAGCTTCTCGCGCGTGCGGCTGAACCGCCAGTGGGGCGGCATCGTGGACGTGGCACCGGATGCCTGTCCGATCATCGGCAAGTCGCCGGTGAAGGGGCTGTATTTCAACTGCGGCTGGGGTACCGGTGGCTTCAAGGCCACGCCGGGCTCGGGTCACGTGTTCGCCCACACCATCGCCAACGATGCGCCGCATCCGCTGAACGCCGCCTTTGCGCTGGACCGTTTCAGCTCCGGCCACCTGATTGACGAACACGGCGCCGCCGGCGTAGCCCACTAAGGAGAAGCTTGCCCACAAACCCCTCCCTGCGTTGTTGCGCCGCCTTGCCGTACGATTAGTACTGTCTGCGGCGGCGCGCCTAGCAGGGACCGCTACGCTGGGGTTTGTGAACAAGCTTGAGGAGGAGAGTTCGATGTTCCAGCTTCACTGTCCGCACTGCGGGGCCACCCGCGAGGAAGAAGAATTCAGCTATGCCGGCGAGGCCTATATTGCCCGCCCGGCCAGCCCGGAAGATGCCAGCGACGCCGAATGGGGCGATTACCTGTTCATGCGCAAGAACACCCGCGGCTGGTTCTGGGAGCAATGGCAGCACACCGCCGGCTGCCGCAAGGTGTTCGTCGTCAAGCGTCACACCGCCAGTTACCAGATTGCCGGCAGCTGGACGCTGGCAGAAGGCAAAGCGCATTACCTGAAGGAGAGCGAAGCATGAGCGCCTACCGTGTCCACCGCAGCAGCCAGCGCATCAACAGCCAGGCGCCGCTGCAGTTCACTTTCGACGGCAAGCGCATGCAGGGCTTTGCCGGCGATACCCTGGCCTCGGCGCTGATCGCCAATGGCGTCAAGCTGATCGGCCGCAGCTTCAAGTACGGCCGCCCGCGCGGCATCATCGGCCACGGCTCGGAAGAGCCGAACGCGCTGATCCAGCTGGAAACCGGCGCGCTGACCGTGCCGGACCTGAAAGCCACCCAGGTGGAGCTGTATGACGGCCTGTCCGCCACCACCACCACCGGCTTCCCGTCGCTGAACTTCGACCTCAAGGGTCTGGCCGGCACCTTCAGCCGCTTCATGCCGCCGGGCTTCTACTACAAGACCTTCATGGGCCCGGTGAAAGCCGCCTGGCCGCTGTACGAGAAGATGATCCGCAAGGCCGCCGGCTATGGCCGCGCGCCGGTGGAAGCCGACCCGGAATTCTACGACCACCTGCACCACCACGTAGACGTGCTGGTAGTGGGCGGTGGCGCCTGCGGCCTGTGGGCCGCCACCCTGGCCGGCCGCGCCGGCCTCAAGACCCTGCTGGTGGACGAACAGAACGAAGCCGGCGGCTGGATGCTGTCCGACGCCAGCGCCCAGATCGACGGCAAGCCGGCGATGCAGTGGGTGGGCGAGCGCCTGGCCGAGCTGGACAGCCTGGGCAACGTCAGCGTACTGACCCGCACCACCGCCTTCGCGCTGCACGAACAGAACCTGGTACAGGCGCTGGAACTGCGCCAGGACCACCTGGCACCGGGCAGCCGCGACCGCAGCCAGCCGCGTCAGCGCCTGCACAAGATCCGCGCCCACCACGTGGTGCTGGCCGCCGGCGCCATCGAACGCCCGCTGGTCTTCGGCAACAACGACCGCCCGGGGGTGATGACCGCCGCCGCCGGCCAGACCTACCTCAACCGCTACGGCGTTGCCGTTGGCCGCAACGTGCTGCTGATGACGCACAACGATGCCGCCTACGACACCGCCCGCGACCTGGCCAGCGCCGGCAGCCGCGTCACCCTGGTGGACACCCGCCTGCGCGGTGCCGCCGACTGGCGCCTGCAGCAGGCCAAGCAGGCCGGCGTCGAACTGCTGCTGGGCTACGGCATTGCCGAAGTGCACGGCAGGACCGCCGTCAGCGGCGCACAGCTGGTACAGCTGGACCCGTTCACCAACACCGTGCGCGGCAAAGGCCCGCGCCTGTCGGCCGACAGCATCCTGTCCTCCGGCGGCCTCACCTCCACCGTACACCTGTTCTGCCACAACACCGGCCGCCCGTACTGGAAGGAAGAAAGCCTGTCCTTCGTGGTACCGGACGAAGGCCGCCAGGGCATCAGCTGTGCCGGCGCCATCACCGGCCGCTGGGAACTGGCCGGCGCACTGGCACAGACCCACGCCGCCACCAGCGCCATGCTGGCCGGCTTCGGCCGCAGCACCCACGGCGACTGCCCGCAGGGCGGCGAGCACGAAGTGGCCGCCACCCGCCGCCTGTTCCGCGTGCCGGACGGCCTGGCGGAAGGCCATGGCGCCAAAGCCTTCATCGACTTCCAGAACGACGTCTCCGCCGCCGACATCCACCTGGCGGTGCGCGAGAACTACCGCTCCATCGAACACGTCAAGCGCTACACCGCGCTGGGCTTCGGTACCGACCAGGGCAAACTGTCCAACGTCAACGGCTTCGCCATCGCCGCCGAAGCACTGGGCAAACCGATCTCCGCGGTGGGCACCACCACCTACCGCCCGGCCTACACCCCGGTGACCTTCGGTGCACTGGCCGGCAGCCACAAGGCCGACACCTTCGAACCGCGCCGCTACACCGCCATGCAGGCCTCGCACCTCAAGCGTGGCGCCCTGTTCGAGACCGTCGGCCAGTGGATGCGCCCGTGGTACTTCCCCAAGGGCAAGGAAACCTTGCACCAGGCCGTGGACCGCGAATGCCTGGCCACCCGTAACAGCGTGGGCGTGATGGATGCCTCCACCCTCGGCAAGATCGACGTGAAAGGCCCGGACGCGCGCGAATTCCTCAACCGCATCTACTCCAACGCCTGGAGCAAGCTGGACCCGGGCAAGTGCCGCTACGGCCTGATGCTGGACGAGAACGGCATGGTGATGGACGACGGCGTGACCGCCTGCCTGGCGGACGACCACTTCCACATGACCACCACCACCGGCGGCGCCGCCCGCGTGCTGAACTGGCTGGAACGCTGGCACCAGACCGAATGGCCGGAGCTGAAAGTACGCTTCACCTCCACCACCGACCACTGGAGCACCACCGCGGTCGTGGGGCCGAAGAGCCGCGCCGTACTGCAGAAACTGTGCAGCGACATCGACCTGTCCGCCGAGAACTTCAAGTTCATGGACTGGCGCGAAGGCACCGTTGCCGGCGTACCGGCCAAAGTGTTCCGCATCTCCTTCTCCGGCGAACTGGCGTACGAGATCAACGTCGATGCCTGCTACGGCCACTACATCTGGGAACAGGTGATGGCTGCCGGCGCCGAGTTCGACATCACCCCGTACGGCACCGAGACCATGCACGTACTGCGTGCCGAGAAGGGCTTCATCATCGTCGGCCAGGATACCGACGGCTCGATGACCCCGATCGACTTGGCCATGGGCTGGGCCGTGGGCATGAAAAAGCCGTTCAGCTTCCTTGGCAAACGCTCGCTGAGCCGCTCCGACACCGTGCGCAGCGACCGCAAACAACTGGTGGGCCTGTACACCGCAGACCCGAAAGTAGTGCTGACCGAAGGCGCGCAGATCCTGTCCACGCCGGACGCCACACCGCCGGCGGCCATGCAGGGCCACGTCACCTCCAGCTACCACAGCGCCTTCCTTGGCCGCTCCATCGCCATGGCCGTGCTCAAGGGTGGCAGCCAGCGCAGCGGCGACACCGTCTACGTGTGGGCGCAGGGCAAGATGTACCCGGCCAAAGTGGTTTCCTCCGTATTCGTCGATCAAGAAGGGGTGCGCCAACATGCCTAACTTCCAACCCTCCCTGCAGTCCCCGCTGGTGAACTTCAACCTGGCGGCGGAAACCGTACTGGCCGACAACAGCCAGCTGGCGCGCGCCAACGAACTGCCGCTGTTGGGCTACATCGCCATCCGTGGCGAGCTGGCGGATGCCGCCATCGCCGCCGCGGTCAGCAGCGTCACCGGTGCGGCAGTGCCGGCGGCGGAACGGTTCAGCAGCGGCGAAGGCGGCGTGCTGGTCTGGGTGTCGCCGGACGAGTTGCTGCTGGTGACCCGTCGCGCCGAACTGGGCGCCAGGTTGGCCGCATTCGACGCAGCCTTCGCCGGCCTGTTCGCCCACGCGGTGGACAACAGCGGCGGGCTGACCTGCGTGTCGCTGTCCGGTGCCGAACATGTGACCGTGCTGCGCCACATGGGGGTGTACGACTTCGAATCGCTGGCGGTGGGCCAGGCGGTGAGCACCGTGCTGGGCAAGGCGGGGGGCACCGTGCTGCGGCTGGAGGACGATGGTGTGTTCCTGCTGATCCGCCGCAGCTTTGCGGACTACCTGTGGCTGCTGCTGCGCAAGGTGGCGGCACCGTATCGCTTCGCGGTGGCGAAGCTGCCGGAATCCGGCAGCCACCCGCTGCTGCGCCTGCTGGATCGTCAGCATGGGGCTTCGGCACGCAAAGCGGTTACTGCTTAAACCTGGCTCTATCCATTTCGCCACGGCGGCAACTGCCGCCGCGGCCAACCTGATAAAGGACACCACTCCATGTCTCTGCATCAAGACAGCATCGTTATCGACGGCCTGATCATCGCCAAGTGGGAAACCTCGGTATTCGAGGATATGCGCAAGGGCGGGCTTTCTGCGGCCAACTGTACCGTGTCGGTATGGGAAGGTTTTGCCGACACCGTGCACAACATCGCCGAGATGAAGCAGAAGATCCGCCAGCACGACGAGATCCTGTCGCTGGTACGCACCACCGACGATATCCGCAAGGCCAAGGCCGACGGCAAGACCGGCATCATCCTGGGCTTCCAGAATGCGCATGCCTTCGAAGACAACATCGGCTACGTGGAGGCCTTCGCCGACATGGGCGTGCGCGTAGTACAGCTGTGCTACAACACACAGAACCTGATTGGCACCGGCTGCTACGAACGCGACGGTGGCCTGTCCGGCTTCGGCCGCGAGGTGATCTCCGAAATGAACCGCGTCGGCATCATGGTCGATCTGTCGCACGTGGGTGGCAACACCTCCATGGAAGCGATCCTGGAATCGAAAAAGCCGGTGTGCTACTCGCACTGCCTGCCGTCCGGCCTGAAGGAGCACCCGCGCAACAAGAGCGACGAGGAGCTGAAGTTCATCGCTGACCACGGCGGCTTCATCGGCGTGACCATGTTCCCGCCCTTCCTCAAGCGCGGCATCGAAGCTACCGTCGACGACTATGTGGAGGCGATGGACTACGTGATCAACCTGGTGGGCGAAGACTGCGTGGGCTTCGGCACCGACTTCACCCAGGGCTACGACAAGGGCTTCTTTGACTGGATTACCCACGACAAGGGCCGTTACCGCCGTCTGACCAATTTCGGCACCATTCTCAACCCGGAAGGCATCCGCACCATCGGCGAGACGCCCAATCTGACCGCCGCCATGGAGCGTGCCGGCTGGGGCGAGGCCAAGATGCGCAAGGTGCTGGGTGAGAACTGGCTGCGAGTGTTTGGAGAAGTGTGGGGGGCGTAACCCCATTTGTGCCCGGCATGCATGGCATGCCGGGTTTTTTGTATCGGGCTCCTTGCCGGCGCGCCAGGCTGGCGGCAGGGCGCAGGTTTTGTTTGTGCAGCAACCGGTAATTCAACAAGAGGCGCCATGCAGGCGCTCGATAGCGGGCAGTTCTCGTCATTACTCACAAAACAGATTGAGGCATCGACATGAATACAGGCAACAAGCGCTTCACCCGTCTTACCTTGCTGGCCGCAGCCCTGGCATGTAGCACCGCCACCTGGGCCGCTGACAAACCCCTGATCAAAATCGGCTACGTGGAGGGCTGGTCCGACAGTGTGGCCACCACCCAGGTTGCGGCCAACATCATCAAGACCAAGCTTGGCTACCCGGTGGAACTGGTGCCGGTGGCTGCCGGCATCATGTGGCAGGGCGTGGCACGTGGCGACCTGGACGTTACGCTGTCGGCCTGGCTGCCGGCCACCCACGGTGACTACTACCAGAAGCTGAAGGACAAGGTAGTGGTGGCAGGTACCAACTACCCCGGTGCCAAGATCGGCCTGATCGTGCCGGAATACGTGCCGGCCAAGACCATTGCCGACCTGAACAAGTACAAGGACGTGTTCCAGGACCGCATCGTTGGCATCGACGCCGGCGCCGGTGTGATGAAGAAGACCGAACTGGCGATCAAGGACTACAACCTGGACCTGAAACTGATGCCCAGCTCCGGCCCGGGCATGGCGTCGGAACTGGCGCGCGCCATCAATGCCAAGCGCCCGATCGCGGTAACCGGCTGGATTCCGCACTGGATGTTCGCCAAGTGGCGCCTGCGCTTCCTGGAAGACCCGAAAAAGGTCTACGGCGAAGAAGAGCATGTGGATACGGTGATGAACCCGGGCCTGGCTACCAAGGCGCCGGCCGTGGCCAGCTTCCTGAAGAAATTCAGCTGGAAGGCCGAGGAGATCGGCAATGTGATGCTGGACGTGGAAAATGGCGTGAAGCCGGCCGCCGCTGCGGAGAAGTGGGTGGCAGGCAATGCCAGCCGGGTGAACGGCTGGCTGTAAGCGCAACGTTCATTTGTCGCAGGCCCCCGCTAGTCGGGGGCCTTTTTGTTGCTGACACCCTGGCAATGCCGGGGTGTTGCTGTTTTTGGCGGGGCGGCGCTGAAGGCTGCGGCGCAGTCAGTAGAAAGAGCCATGGCTATAGCGGGCTGCCTGACATGCCAGGCCAGCGCTACAGAAGGAGGGCAGCATGCCGCTGGTGCTGCGGCTGTGCTACACCCATGCCGCATGAGCCACGCTAGCGCGAGCGGCGAGCCAGCTTGCTGGCGCAGGGGCTGGGCAGCGAAAAGGATCTGGATGAAATACTGCTGGCGGTGGCGAGGCAGGGCCGCGATGCAGTTGTGCGCAGCGGCATGAAAAACCGCCCGCGGGTGAGGCGGGCGGCTAGATGCTGCGTCGGGCCGGCGCGGTGCCGGCTTGCCGGCATCAGGTGGTCTGGAAGCGGCGGAAGCTGCGGCTGATTTCCTCGGTCAGCTCGCTCATGCGCGCGGCGGCGCTGGCGGCCTCGTTGGCCGCATCGCGGTTGCGCTGCGCAATCGAGGTGATGCGCTGCACTTCGCGCGATACCTGCTCGCCGGAGCGGGCCTGTTCCGACAGCGCGCTGGCAATGCCCTGCACGCTGTGGCCCACGGTGTCGGTGCCGCTCTGGATGGCCACGATGGACTGGCCGGCCAGCTGGCCCTGGGTGGCGCTGGTATGGGCGCGCTCTACCGACTGGTTCATGGCTTCCACGGCCTGCTGCGCGCTGATGCGGATGGCGCCGATCATGGCGGCGATCTCGCCGGTGGCCTTGGTGGTGCGTTCGGCCAGCTTGCGTACTTCGTCGGCCACCACGGCAAAGCCGCGGCCCTGTTCGCCGGCGCGGGCGGCCTCGATGGCGGCGTTCAGTGCCAGCAGGTTGGTCTGGTCGGCCACGTCGCGAATCACCGACACGATGTTGTCGATGGTCTGCGACTGGCGGCCCAGCTCGTTGATGCTGCCCGAGGTTTCCTTGATCAGATTGCTGATGGCATCCATCTCGCGCACCGCGCCCTTGATCACTTCCACGCCCTGCTGGGCCTCGCCGCTGGCGGAGCGGGCGGCGGCTTCGGTGTCGTCGGCGTTGCGGTGCAGTTCCTGCACGCCTACGGCCATCTGTTGGATCACGCTCACCATGTCGTCGGCGGCGCGGTTCTGTTCTTCGGAACGGGTCATCAGGCGCTGCATGGTGTTCTGCAGTTCGGCCGAGGCGGAGGCGCTTTCCTGCACGCTGTGTTCAACCGTGTGCAGGGCGTCGTTCAGCTCCTTGGTCATGCAGGACAGGTTGTACAGCAGCGAGCTGTTGTCGCCCTTGCGCAGTTTTACTGCCACGCCCAGGTTGCCGTGGGCGATTTCCTTCATCACGTTGGCCGCATAGTCCGGCTCGCCGCCCAGCTGGCGGGTGAGGGTGCGGGCCAGCAGCAGCGCCACGAAGATGCTGGCGCCCACGCTGATGACGATGGCCAGCAGCGAGGCGATCATGGTGTCACGCAGTGTGCTGGTGGTGGATTCCTTCTGCTCGTCCATCACCTTGGTGTGGTAGGCGATCAGCTTGTCCAGCTGGATGCCCAGCAGTTTTTCCTGCGGTTCCATCTTCTCGCTGACGATGATCGAGGCATCCCATTTCTGGCGGGTGATCATCGGTTCCAGCTTGTCCACCAAAGCGGTGAACTCGGTCAGCGACTGGCCGATCTTGTTTACCAGCGCCACTTCCTGCTCGTCGCGGGAAATGGATTTCATCTGCGCGTACTGCTCGCGGGCAACCTTTACCGAGTTCTTCAGGATGCCCATTTTTTCTTCCACCAGCTTGTCGTCGCTTTCCAGCAGGATGGTGCGCGCAGCGTTGGTGGAGGAAAGCAGGGCGCCGCTGAGGGTGCGCGAGTTCTGGATGATGGGAATGCGGTGTTCCACCAGCTCGGATACCCGCGACTGGATGGTGGTGAGGCGAAGCAGGGTGAAGGCAGAGCCGAGCACGAGCAACAGGATGACCGCGCCAAAGCCCAGGCCCAGGCGCTGGGCCAGTGTGAGTTTCCCCATGATTATTTTCCTTGCTGAAGCACTTCTACGTTGGTGGCGATGCGTAGCAGCCGGCTTGCTTGTGTTTGGAAATATGCCGGTCATTTTGTGTTAACGATAGTAAATCGGCCTTGCAGTTTGTAGAAGTGTTAACGCGGACAGGGGCAGTACGGCGGGGGAATCAAGAACCAGCGGTGCAACAGTTGGCCGCAGGCCGTGGCTGGCAGCGCACGGCCCGGGTGGGGTGGCTCAGCGGCCGGCCAGGAAGTCCTGCAGCAGGAAGTGGGCAATGGAGCGCGGCGGCGGGGTGAGCGGCAGGCTGTCGATATGGAACCACGCCGCATCTTCGATTTCGCCCGGCTGCGGAGTGATGTCGCCACTTTCGTACTCGGCGGTGAAGGCCAGCATCAGCGAATGCGGGAACGGCCAGGACTGCGAGCGCATGTAGCGCAGGCTGCGCACGCGTACGCCTACTTCTTCGAACGCCTCGCGGTGCACGCATTCCTCTACCGATTCGCCGGCCTCGACGAAGCCGGCCAGCGCGCTGTACATACCGGGGGCGAACTGCGGGCTGCGCGCCAGCAGCAGTTCGTTGCCACGATGGATCAGCACCATCATCGCCGGCGACAGCCGCGGGTAGTACAGCTCGCCGCAGCTGGGGCAGTGCTTGCCGTGGTCGTGGGCATTGGCCAGCAGCGGCGCGGCACAGGCGCCGCAGTAGCGGTGGGTCTGGTCGAAGCGGCGCAGCTGCGCGGCGCGTGCCAGCAGCGGGGTGTAGTCGGCGCTCAGGGTCAGCAGCGCCTGGCGCAGGCCGACCTTCTGCCAGTCTGCCGGCGGCTCACCTACCAGCTCGGTGGCAAACAGGTTGGCCGCAGCGTTGTGGCCGATGTAGCGCACCGCGGTATGCAGTGCCGGCGCCTGGGCGGGGAGTGCCTCGGCCAGCAGGTACAGGCCGTTGCCATCGAAGATGCACCACTGGGTGGGCAGTTGCGGATCGGGGCTGGCGGGAAGGTTGAGGCTCATGGGCTGACCTGGCGGCGGGGACGGGGCGATTCTACGCCGAGCGCCGCCGCGGTACCAAGTCAGGCCGCATGCGGGCTGCCGGCATCCAGCTGCAGCAGGCAGTCGGCCAGCTCCGCTGCCAGCACGGCATCGGCCAGGCTCAGTACGATGGTGCGGCCGGTGCGTGCCAGGCGCTGCAGGCGGGTCAGCAATAGCCGACGGGCGGGCTGCACCGCATCCGGCAGTGGCTCGTCCAGCAGCACGATGGGTGCGGCGCCGGCCAGGCTGCGGGCCACGGCGGCCAGTTGCCGGCTGCCGGCATCCAGCTGGCACAGCCGCTGCTGCGAAAGCGGGGTCAGGCCCAGCTCGCGCAGCAGCAGCTCTACCACCTGCAGATCATGCTCATCATGGCGCGGCCACCAGAAGCCGCGCGGCTGGCGCCCCTGCAGTACATAGTGGTGCAGGGTCTGGCGGCAGCTTTCGGCGCAGTCGCCTGCGCGGCAGGTCAGCTGCCGCAGGCTTTGCTGGCAGGCGGGCTGGCCGAATAGTTGGCCGCACACCTCGCCGTGCTGGCCGGACAGCGCCGCAAGCAGCCGGCTGCGTTCCCCGGCGCTGCCGCCGCTGATGATGCTCAGGCGGTTGGCCGGCAGGCGCAGCGTGATGGCGCGGGATGCCGCGCCGGGCGTGGTGGCTGGCAACTGGTAATGCAGGTTGTAGGCGGGCCGTAGCATGCGGGTTCCTGTCGAATGGCGCGGGTGGTTTGCACCGCAGATAAACGATAGCAAATGATAATCGTTATCGTTTAATTCGGCAATGTCATGCTACAACCGGGCCAGCCGTTCGCGGCACTGCTGGGCTTCCATTTCGATGCGCTGGAACAGCTCGGCCACGGTCGGCGTATCGTCAAGCAGGCCCTGCACCTGGCCGATCAGCTGCACGCCGCGCTGGTGGTCGCCATCCTGGATCGCCAGGCGGATGGATTCGGTGGCGGCGCCGAACTGCGCCAGCTGGCGCAATTGCTGCGGCTGGCGCAGCAGGCCGCCGATCACCACCCTGAATAGCGGCATGTGCATGCTGCGGGCGGCCAGTGCGGCGCGCCAGGCGGCACGCAGCAGCCCCAGCGGTTTGCGTGTGGCGCGGCGCGCGGCCGGGCTGTCCATCACCCGGCACCACAGGCCGTCGAAATTGCGCGAGTACAGCGTGTCCGCCACGCTGCGCTGGCGGATCATCTCCTTGCTGCGCTGATGCACCGGGCTTTCCTGCGTCATTGCCAGCCGCGAGCCCATGGCCACCGCATCGGCACCCAGCGCCAGCGCCGCCAGCAGGCCGTCGCCGTTGCCAAAGCCGCCGGCGGCGATGATGGGCAGCGTGGTGAGGCGGCGGATGGCCGGGATCAGCACCAGCGAGGTGACTTCGCCGCCATGCGCCGCCGCCTCGTGGCCGGTCACCAGCAGCGCATCCACGCCACTGTTGGCCGCAGACTGCGCGTGCTTCTCGGTGACCACCGTGGCGATGACCTTGCCGCCGTAGGTGTGGGCGCGCTTGACGATCCAGTCGCCCTTGCCCAGCGAAAAGTTGATCACCGGCACCTGCTCCTGCAGACCGACCTCGGCGTTTTCGTGCGCGCCCGGCATCATCAGCGTGCAGCCGATGCCGAATGGTTTGTCGGTGAGTTCGCGGATGCGGCGGATGGCGGCGCGGGTCTGCGTGGCGGACAGCGGCCCGGTGGCGAGTATGCCCAGCCCGCCGGCGTTGCAGGTGGCGGCCACCAGCTCCGGAGTGGCGATATAGCTCATGCCGGGGCAGAGCAGCGGTCTGGCTACGCCGAAGGCCTGGGTGAAGCGGGTTTGCATGGTGTCAGCCCTGTGTTGTGCGTTGTAGTGCGTTATTCTTGTCGCAACTCTCGATAAATTTCAAACGGTTGTTTGATATGTACTTGGTGCTGATAGGCTGGTTGTATTTCGTGCTGATGCTGGCGGTGGGGCAGAACAGCATCGTGCAGTCCGTGCTGGTGCTGCTGTTCCTGGGCGTGCTGCCTACCTGGTTGTGGCTGTGGATCGCCGGGCGCAAGCGGCGGCGGCGCGATGCGGATGGTGCCGACGGGGCTTGAGTGCGCGCCGGCGAAAATGCTAGAATTACGAGTTCCCCCAATTCCGGGGGAAATTACACACATCCGTACGCAATTAGGGTGCCCGCAAGGGTTGATTGTACGGGTGGAGGCTTAACCCTTTTGGAGATTAAAGATGTCCACCAATGTGACCATGCGTCAAATGCTTGAGGCCGGCGTACACTTCGGCCACCAAACCCGCTTCTGGAACCCGAAGATGGCTCAGTACATCTTTGGCAGCCGCAACAAGATCCACATCATCAACCTGGAAAAAACCCTGCCGCTGTTCGTGCAGGCTCAGGAATATGTGCGTCGTCTGGCCGCCAACAAGGGCACCATCCTGTTTGTGGGTACCAAGCGTCAGGCGCGTGAGATCATCCGCGAAGAAGCCATTCGTGCTGGCGTTCCGTTCGTGGATCACCGCTGGCTGGGCGGCATGCTGACCAACTACAAGACCGTGAAGCAGTCCATCAAGCGTCTTGAAGACAAGCGTGCCCAGCTGGAAGCTGGCGACCAGTCCGGCTTCAACAAGAAGGAACTGCTGGATATGCAGCGCGAAGTTGAAAAACTGGAGCGTTCGCTGGGCGGTATCAAGGATATGAAAGGTCTGCCGGACGCGATCTTCGTAATCGATACCGGCTACCAGAAAGGTACCATCGTTGAAGCCAAGAAACTGGGCGTACCGGTTATTGGCGTGGTTGATACCAACAACTCGCCGGAAGGCATTGACTACGTAATTCCGGGTAACGACGACTCCAGCCGTGCCATCCGCCTGTACGCTCGCGGCATCGCCGACGCCGTACTGGAAGGCCGTGCCCAGTCGCTGCAGGAAATCGTAGCTGCCGCCGAGGCAGCCGCCGAGTAAGCACTTGGCGAAAAGGGGCGAAAGCCCCTTTTTTTAAATCCTCCGGGACGTATTTATTTTTAAGGAGTTAGTCATGGCGGAAATCACCGCAAAGATGGTATCCGACCTGCGCGTTGCGACTGGTCTGGGCATGATGGAGTGCAAGAAGGCTCTGGTTGAAGCTGAGGGCGACGCTGCCAAGGCTGAAGAGATCCTGCGCATCAAGTCCGGCAACAAAGCCTCCAAGATGGCTGGCCGCGTAGCTGCAGAAGGTATCATCGGTTCTTTCGTTGCCGGCGGTGTTGGCGCCCTGGTGGAAGTGAACTGCGAAACTGACTTCGTGGCTAAAGACCCGACCTTCATCGCCCTGGTTACTGCCGCTGCCAAGGCTGTTGTAATCGCCAACCCGGCTGACGTTGAAGCCCTGGCTGCCGTTGAGGTTGACGGCCAGACCGTGGAAGAGACCCGCAAGGCTGCCATCGCCAAGCTGGGCGAGAACATGACCATCCGTCGTTTCGTACGCTACGAAACCGACGGCGCCATCGCCACCTACCTGCACGGCGCCAAGATCGGCGTGATCGTCGACTTCAAGGGCGAAGAGCAAATTGGCAAGGACGTGGCCATGCACATTGCCGCTTCCAAGCCGATCTGCGTTTCCAAGGATCAGGTTCCGGCCGAAACCCTGGAACAAGAGCGCAAGATCTACACCGCTCAGGCTGCCGAATCCGGCAAGCCGGCCGACATCGTTGCCAAGATGGTGGAAGGTCGCGTGAACAAGTTCCTGGCTGAAGTGACCCTGGTTGGTCAGCCGTTCGTGAAGAACCCGGATCAGACCGTAGAAAAGCTGCTGGCCGAGAAGGGTGCTTCCGTCAAGGCATTCGCCATGTTCGTAGTGGGCGAGGGCATTGAGAAGAAGGTTGTAGACTACGCTGCTGAAGTAGCTGCTGCTGCCAAGCTGTAATTTCGTAGTCTAGGTTGTACAAAAAAACGGCACCCTGCAAAACAGGGTGCCGTTTCGCAAACAGAATTCAAACCGAATGCCAGAGGTAATCATGAGCCAAGTTCCCGCATACAAGCGCATCCTGCTGAAGTTGTCCGGCGAAGCCCTGATGGGTGATGACAGCTACGGCATCAACCGCAACACGATCGAGCAGATCGTGGCACAGATCAAGGAAGTGGCGGGTCTGGGTGTGCAAATCGGCATCGTGATTGGTGGTGGCAATATTTTCCGTGGCGTGGCGCCGGCAGCATCCGGCATGGACCGCGCCACTGCAGACTACATGGGCATGATGGCCACCGTGATGAACGCGCTGGCGCTGAAAGATGCCATGACCAAGGCTGGCATGGTGGCGCGCGTGCAGTCCGCGCTGACCATGCAGCAGATTGCCGAGCCCTATGTGCGCGGCAAGGCCATGCAGTACCTGGAAGAAGGCAAGGTGGTGATTTTCGCCGCCGGTACCGGCAACCCGTTCTTCACCACCGACACCGCAGCTGCGCTGCGCGGCATGGAAATGAACGTGGACATCATGCTGAAGGCCACCAAGGTGGATGGCGTCTACACCGACGACCCGAAAAAGAACCCGGACGCGGTGCGCTACCAGACCCTGACCTTCGACGAAGCGATCTCGCGCAACCTGAAAGTGATGGACGCCACTGCCTTCGCGCTGTGCCGCGACCAGCACCTGAATATCAAGGTATTCAGCATTTTCAAACAGGGTGCGCTGGCCCGTGTCGTGCTTGGCGAAGACGAAGGCACGCTGGTACACTGCTGATTTAGTGATTCCACATAGGCGGAAACGGCTGCAAGCCGCTTTCCGCCTTGTTTTTCAGAATGCAACGGGAGTAATCATGATCAACGACGTAAAAAAGTCGGCTGAACAGCGCATGCAGAAGTCGCTGGAAACCTTCAAGACCGACCTGGCCAAAGTGCGTACCGGCCGTGCCCACACCGGTCTCCTGGATCATGTCATGGTCGACTACTACGGTAGCGATGTGCCGGTAAACCAGGTGGCCAACGTTACCCTGATCGATGCGCGCACCATCGGCGTGCAGCCGTGGGAAAAGAACATGCTGGCCAAGGTGGAAAAAGCCATCCGCGACAGCGACCTGGGCCTGAACCCGTCCTCCATGGGCGAGATCATCCGCGTGCCGATGCCGGCGCTGACCGAAGAGCGCCGCAAGGACCTGATCAAGGTCGTGCGTGCCGAGGCCGAAGGTGCCCGCGTATCCATCCGCAACGTGCGCCGTGACTGCAATAACGACCTGAAGAACCTGCTCAAGGACAAGGAAATCACCGAGGACGACGAGCGCCGCGGTCAGGACGAAGTGCAGAAGTTCACCGACAAGTACATTGCCGAAGTCGACAAGGCGCTGGCCGCCAAAGAAACCGAACTGATGGCCGTGTAAGGAGCATTGCGTGTTTGCAAGTTCCACGCAAAGCGTGCCGGCGGTACAGTGCGTGCCCCGGCACATTGCCATCATCATGGATGGCAATGGCCGCTGGGCCAAGAAACGTCTGCTGCCCCGTGTCGCGGGGCACAAGCGCGGTCTGGATGCGGTGCGCGATACCGTCAAGACCTGCATCGATCTTGGCGTCGAATACCTGACGCTGTTTGCGTTCTCCACCGAAAACTGGCGTCGTCCGGCGGACGAGGTCAACTTCCTGATGGAACTGTTCTTCGTGGCGCTGGACCGCGAGGTGGAGCGCCTGCACCAGAACAATATCCGCCTGCGCGTGATCGGCTCCCGCGAGCGCTTCTCCGCCGCCATCTGCCAGCGTATTGATGCCGCGGAGGCCAAGACCGCGGCCAATGGCGGCCTGGTGCTGACCATTGCCGCCGATTACGGCGGCCGCTGGGATGTGTTGCAGGCGGTGAACCGGCTGCATGCGCAGGGCGCGGTGCTGATCGACGAGGAAAACCTTGCGGCCAACCTGTCGATGGCTTACGCCCCGGAACCCGACCTGTTCATTCGCACCGGCGGCGAGCAGCGCATCAGCAACTTCCTGCTGTGGCAGCTGGCCTATACCGAGCTTTATTTCACCGATTTGCTGTGGCCGGATTTCGGCAAGGAAGCGCTGGGTCAGGCCCTGTCTTCCTTCCGCAGCCGCGAACGCCGCTTTGGCCGCACCAGCGAACAATTGCCGCAAGCGAATCGCCGAGGCTGATCCATGCTGATAACCCGCGTCATCACGGCCTTGTTGCTGCTGCCCATCATGCTGGGCGCTGTGTTCTATCTGTCTGCACCCCTGTGGGCGGTGTTCGCCTGGCTGGTGGTGGGCCTGGCGCTGTGGGAGTTCTCCCGCATGGCCGCACTGCAAGGTTGGCCGCAACGCCTGTACCTGGCGTGCAGCACGCTGCTGGCACTGGGCATTCACCAGCTGCCGGCTGCCAGCTTTGCCCTGGTCAGCAAGGGGCTGCTGCTGCTGTCGCTGCCGGTATGGCTGATCCTGGCGCCGATGTGGCTGGCCAGGCGCTGGGCGCTGCCGCGTGGCGCCAAGGCCATGCTGCTGGGCTGGCTGCTGATGCTGCCGGCCTGGCTGGGCTTCATCGCCTGGCGGCCGGACCACAACGCCGCCAGTGCCACCCAGTTGTTCGCGGTGATGGGCCTGGTATGGATTGCCGACATTGCCGCCTATTTCGCCGGCAAGGCTTTTGGCAAGCGCAAGCTGGCACCGGCCATCAGCCCCGGCAAGAGCTGGGAGGGCGTGGCCGGCGCCGTGCTGGGCGTGGCGGTCTACGTGTGGATGGTTACCCGGCTGGGCTGGCTGCAGCTGGATCTGCCGCTGCCGCTGTTGCTGCCGCTGGCATTGGGCCTGACCGCGGTGAGCGTGGTGGGCGACCTGCTGGAATCCTGGTTCAAGCGCAGTGCCGGCATCAAGGACAGCAGCAAGCTGCTGCCGGGGCACGGTGGCGTGTATGACCGCATCGACAGCCTGATTGCCGTACTGTCGGTCTCCGCCGCGCTGTACACTCTGTTTGCCTGAGAGCCTGTTTGCGATCTGCCGCGCTGCGTGAAAACGTAATGCGCCGAGTCGCCTGCGGTGGCGCGTTTGCTGCATGCAGACGCCGCTGTCGCAGCTGTTTTTGCCTTGCCTTGCGCTGGTTCGCGAGGTCGCAAGCGGGCTCCGAGTTCCTTTCGTCTTAAGGGCATCATGACGATCCAAAAAATCACCGTTCTGGGTTCTACCGGCAGCATCGGCGGCAATACGCTGGATGTGGTGGCCATGCACCCGGAGCGTTACCAGGTCTACGCGCTGGCAGCCAATAGCCAGGTGGACAAGCTGTTCGAGCAGTGCCAGCGCTTCCGACCGGCGTTTGCCGTGCTGGTGGACGCCGCTGCCGCGGCGCAACTGCGCAACCGCCTGGCCGCCGCCGGCAGCCACACCGAAGTGCTGCACGGCGCCGCGGCGCTGGAGACGGTATCGACCGCCGGCGAAGTGGACATGGTGATGGCGGCCATCGTCGGCGCCGCCGGCTTGCGGCCAACCATTGCCGCCGCGCTGGCCGGCAAGCGCATCCTGCTGGCCAACAAGGAATCGCTGGTGGTGGCTGGCGAGCTGTTCATGCAGGCGGTGCGCCACGGCGGTGCCGAGTTGCTGCCGGTGGACAGCGAGCACAACGCGCTGTTCCAGTCGCTGCCGGCCGGTTTTGCCGGCGATCATGCCGCCGCCGGCATCGAGGAGCTGATCCTCACCGCTTCCGGCGGCCCGTTCCGCCAGCACACGCTGCAGCAGCTGCAGCAGGTAACCGCCGAAGATGCCTGCCGCCACCCCAACTGGGTAATGGGGCGCAAGATCTCGGTGGATTCCGCCTCGCTGATGAACAAGGGCCTGGAGGTGATCGAGGCACACTGGCTGTTCGCCACCCCGGCCGAGCGCATCAAGGTGGTGGTGCATCCGCAAAGCGTGATTCATTCCATGGTGCGCTACCAGGATGGCTCGGTGATTGCCCAGCTGGGCACGCCGGACATGCGCACCCCCATTGCCTACGCCATGGCCTGGCCGCAGCGCATCACCGCACCGGTGGCGCCGCTGGATTTCATGGCCCTGTCGGGCCTGACCTTCGAGCAACCCGACCTACAACGTTTCCCCTGCCTGCGGCTGGCATTCGACTGCCTGCGTACCGGCGGGGATGCCTCGGCGGTGCTCAATGCGGCCAACGAGGTGGCGGTGGCGGCCTTCCTGGCCGGACGCATCGCCTTCCTGCAGATTCCGCAGCTGATTGAACGCGCGCTGGCGCAGGCCGAGCTGACTGCAAGCGGCGACCTCGACAGCCTGCTGGAGAAAGATGCCATGGTGCGTAGTCTGGTTCAGGGCTGGATCGTCTGATGACGCTCCTGGCCTTCCTGCTGGTCATCGGCGTGTTGGTGACCTTTCACGAGTTCGGCCACTTCCTTGCTGCCCGTGCCTGCGGCATCAAGGTGCTGACCTTTTCCATCGGTTTTGGCCGCAAGTTGATTTCCTGGCAGCCGGGGGAAACCGAGTGGCGCATTGCACTGGTGCCGCTGGGCGGCTTCGTGCGCATGCTGGATTCGCGCGAGGGCGAGGTGCCGGCCGCGGATGCTGCGCGTGCCTTCGATGCGCGCCCGATATGGCAGCGCATGATTGTGGTCAGCGCCGGCCCGCTGGCCAATCTGCTGCTGGCGGTGCTGCTGTTCTCCTGGACCATGTCCGGCGCCCAGACCACCATACGCCCGCTGATCGGCACCGTGGTGGCGCAGACTGCCGCTGCCGCCGCCGGCGTGCAGGCCGGCGACCGGGTGCTGGCCGTCAACGGCCAGCCGGTAGCGGACTGGACCGAGCTGCGCGGCACCATCGCCGACGTCATCGCCGATGGCGGCAAGCTGCAACTGCGGGTGCAGCGTGCACAGCTGCAGCAGAACCTTAACTTTGATCTGGAACGTTTCGAGCTGCAAACGCTCAACGAGCATACCTTTGCCAAGCTGGGGCTGATGCCGGTGCGCTACCTGCCGCAGGTGGGGGCGGTGCTGCCGGGCGGTGCCGGCGCGCGTGCCGGCCTGCTGACCGGCGACCGCCTGCTGGCCATCGATGGTCGCCCGGTGGGCAACTGGGAAGCCTGGGTGGCCTGGGTGCAGAATCACCCGGGGCGGCAGGTAAAACTGCAGGTGCAACGTGCCGGCAAGCTGCTGCTGCTGAATCTGCGCCCGGACGCGGTGGAGCAGGACGGGCAACAGGTTGGCCGCATCGGCGTGGCGCCGGCGCTGGATCAGGCCTGGATGCGCCAGTTGCTGCAAGGCAAGCAGGTGCCGGCCGGTGATGCGGTAGTGGCCGCGCTGCACCGCACGGTCGAGCTGAGCGGCAGCACGCTGCACATGATGTTTGCCATGCTCACCGGCACCGTGTCGCTGGATGCCCTGAGCGGCCCGCTGACCATTGCCGAGTACGCCGGCAAGAGTGCCGATGCCGGTCTGGACGCGCTGCTGGAATTCATGGCGCTGATCAGTGTCAGCCTGGGGGTATTCAATCTGCTGCCCATACCGGTATTGGATGGTGGGCACTTGCTGTATCATGTCATCGAATTGATCCGGGGGCGCCCGCTTCCGGAGCGCGCATACGAAGTCGGTCAGCGCTTGGGGATGGCATTCATTATGACTGTCATGCTGCTGGCCCTATTCAATGACTTCGCTCGGCTGCTGGGCCAATAGGGAAAACTAATGAACAAACGTTTTATTGCCGCTGCAGTTTCTGTCGTTTTGATGTCGCCAGCATGGGCGGCCGACAGTTTTGTCATCAAGGATATTCGCGTTGAAGGGCTGCAGCGTACCGAGCCTGGCACCGTATTCAACTACCTGCCGCTGAAGGTGGGTGACAGCTTCAGCGACGACAAGGCCGCTGCCGCGATCAAGGCACTGTACGCCACCGGCTTCTTCAACGATGTACGCGTGGAAACCGACAAGGACGTGGTGATCGTGTCGGTGAACGAACGGCCGGTGATCTCCCGCCTGGATATTTCCGGCGCCAAGGAATTCAACAAGGACCAGCTGATCAAGGGCCTGAAGGACAACGGCCTGGCCGAGTCCCGCATCTTCGACCAGAGCCTGCTGGACCAGGCGATCCAGGAACTCAAGCGCCAGTATTTCAGCAAGGGCAAGTACGCGGTGGAAATCACCCCGCAGATCACCAAGCTGGACCGCAACCGCCTGGCCATCACCCTGGACATCGTGGAAGGCGTTACCGCCAAGATCGCCAGCATCCACATCGTGGGCGCCCGCCACTTCAAGGAAGCGGACCTGCTGGACGAGTTCTCGCTCACCACCTCCGGTTACATGACCTGGCTGTCCCGCGCCGACCAGTATTCGCGCCAGGAACTGAGCGCTGACCTGGAAAAGCTGCGCGCCTACTACCTGAACCAGGGCTTTGCCGAATTCAACATCGACTCCACCCAGGTGTCGATCAGCGCCGACAAAAAGCAGGTCTACCTGACCATCAACATCACCGAAGGCAACCAGTACCGTGTGGCGGAAACCCGCCTGGCTGGTGACCTGAAACTGCCGGAAGCCGATCTCAAGAAGCTGCTGGTGGTAAAACCGGGCGAGCTGTTCAACCGCGAGCACGTCAACGAATCGGTAACCGCGCTGACCGACCGCCTGGGAGCGGAAGGCTATGCCTTTGCCAACGTCAACGTGAACCCGGAATTCGACAAGGAGAAGCAGACGCTGGTGCTGACCTTCTTCGTCGATCCGGGCCGTCTGACCACCGTGCGCCGCATCAGCGTGGCCGGCAACACCCGCACCCGCGACGAAGTGATCCGCCGCGAACTGCGCCAGCTGGAAACTGCGCAGTACAACGGCGACGCAGTGAAGCGCAGCAAGGAGCGCCTGGAACTGCTGGGCTATTTCGAAACGGTGGACGTGCAGACCCCGCCGGTAGCGGATACCCCGGACCAGGTGGACATGGTCGTGAACGTCAAGGAACGCCCGACCGGTTCCGTGCAGGCCGGTATCGGCTATGCGCAGCATGACGGCATCCAGCTGTCGGCATCGGTATCGCAGTCCAACGTGCTGGGTTCCGGCAAATCGGTGTCGGTCAACTTCAACCAGGGCAAGTCGTCCAAGGTGTACTCGGTATCGTTTACCGACCCGTACTACACCATCGACGGCGTCAGCGTCGGCTACGACATCTACCACCGCATCAGCACGCCGTACAACTCCAATACCGGCGCCTACGACCTGTACAAGAACACCACCACCGGTGGCCTGGTGCGCTTCGGTGTGCCCGTTACCGAGTACGACCGCATCAACCTGGGCATCGGCGCCGAAATGGGCACGCTGGCCTTGAGCAGCAACAGCCCGCAGCAGTACAAGGACTTCGTCGATACCAACGGCACCCACAACACCACCTTGCTGGGCACCGCCGGCTGGTCGCGTGACAAGCGCGACAGCGCGGTATGGCCGACGCGCGGCAACAATATGAGCGTCAACGCCAATATGGGCCTGCCCGGCGGCGATCTTGAGTACTACCGCATTACCCATAGCGAAAGCTGGTTCTGGCCGCTGTCCAAGACCCTGACCTTCGCCCTCAGCGGCGACGTGGGCTTCGTCAACAGCTACGGCAAGACCAAGCGCGTGCCGTTCTTCCAGAACTTCTACGAAGGCGGTATCGGCTCGGTACGTGGCTACGACAGCGGCAGCCTGGGCCCGCGTGACACCGACGGCGATCCGCTGGGCGGCACCCGCAAGATCAGCGGCTCGGCAGAACTGCTGTTCCCGTTCCCTGGCATGCGCGACAACCGCAGCCTGCGCACCAGTATCTTCTTCGATGCCGGCACCGTATGGGACGACAAGGTCAAGAGCGTGAGCGCGGCGGACGCCATGCGCTACTCCAGCGGTGTGGCGCTGGCCTGGCTGTCGCCTATCGGCCCGATGAAGTTCAGCTTCGCTTACCCGCTGGGCAAGAAGGAAGGCGATAAACTGCAGCGCTTCCAGTTCGTGCTGGGGCAGACTTTCTAAGGCAGGCACATGAAAGCATTCGTTTCCATGGCAGCAATGCTGGGCACGCTGGCAACGGCGGGCCTGGCACAGGCGGCAGACCTCAAGATCGGTTACATCAATACCGAGCGGGTCTATCGCGAGGCCGCCCCGGCGGTGGTGGCGCAGAAAAAGCTGGAGAAGGAATTCGCCACCCGCGAGCAGGAGCTGAAAAAGCTGGCCGCCCGCGGCAAGGAGCTGGAAGGCACCATCGCGCGCAACAAGGCCAATGAAACCGAACGCAAGGCGCAGGAGCGCGAGCTGGCGGCGGTGGATCGCGAATACCAGGCCAAGATGCGTGACTTCCGCGACGATCTGAACCAGCGGCGCAACGAGGAGTTCGCCTCGGTGCAGGAGCGGGCGAATCGCATCATCCGGCAGATTGCCGAGCGGGAACAGTTCGACCTGATCCTGCAGGATGCGGTGTACGTCAGCCCCAAACTGGACATCACGCCAAGAGTGCTCAAGGAGCTGGAGAAGTAAATCCAGCAGACAGCCAACCCCGAAGCCGACAACTGTCGGCTTCATTGTTGATGACAAACGATGAAATTATCCCGAATTGTTGCCGAGCTGGGCGGTGAGCTGCGCGGCGAGGACCGCGACATCGTGCGCCTGGCGCCGATGGGCGAGGCAACGGCACAGGAAATCACCTTTCTGGCCAACCCCAAGTTCCGCAGCCAGCTGCCCGGCTGCCAGGCTGGCGCCATCATCGTCAAGCCGGCGCTGGCCGACGAGGCGGCAGGCGAGGGCCGCAGCCTGATCCTGGTGGCCGATCCCTATCTGTACTTTGCCAAGGTGGCCACGCTGTTCAACCCGCCGGCCAGCGCACGCGCGGGCATCCATGAGCGCGCGGTAATCGGCGCCGGCGCGCAGATCGCCGCCAGTGCCGAGGTGCGCGAGCTGGTCAGCGTTGGCCGCAACGTGGTGATAGGCGAGCGCTGCATCCTGCACCCGGGCGTGGTGCTGGGCGATGACGTGGTACTGGGCGATGACGTGGTGCTGTATCCCAATGTCACCATCTATCATGGTTGCCGCCTGGGCAACCGCGTCGGCGTGCACAGCGGCACGGTGATCGGTGCCGATGGCTTTGGCCTGGCCTGGGCCGGCGATCGCTGGTACAAGATTCCGCAGACCGGCCGCGTGATCATCGAAGACGACGTGGAGATCGGCGCCAACACCACCATCGACCGTGGCGCACTGGCCGATACCATCATTCGTCAGGATGCCAAGATCGACAACCTGGTACAGGTGGCGCACAACGTGGAAATCGGTGCGCACACTGCCATTGCCGGCTGCACCGGCATTGCCGGCAGCACCAGGATCGGTGCCAACTGCACCATCGGTGGCGCGGCGATGTTTGTCGGCCATATCGAGATTGCCGACCGCACCCATATCGGCGGCGGCACCCTGGTTTCCAAGTCGATCCGTAACGCCGACAATTACGCCTCGTCGTTCCCGCTTTCCACTTATAAAGACTGGCTGGCCAATGCCGCGCACCTGCGCCACCTGGACCAACTGGTCGCCCGTGTAAAACAACTTGAAAAAGCACTGAAAGAAGTGCAACAGAACAAGGAAGTACAAGCATGACCGACGCCGCAAACAACACCGACAACGCCGCAGTTCACATCGACGTGCGCGAGATCATGAGCTATCTGCCGCACCGTTACCCCTTCCTGCTGGTGGATCGTGTCACCGAATTCGTGGCCGATACCCGCATCAAGGCGCTGAAGAACGTCACCATCAACGAGCCGTTCTTCATGGGCCACTTCGAGCAGTACCCGGTGATGCCGGGCGTGCTGATCATCGAAGCGCTGGCACAGGCCGCCGGCATCCTGGCGATCAAGAGCCAGGGCCAGCGCGCCGACAACGAGCTGTATTTCTTCGTCGGCATCGACAAGGCCCGCTTCAAGCGCCAGGTCGTGCCGGGCGATCAACTGGTATTCGAGGTGGAAACCATCACCGTGAAGCGCGGTATCGGCAAATACAGCGCCCGCGCGCTGGTGGATGGCCAGGTGGCCTGCGAAGCCGAAATCATGTGCGCCAAACGCGAGGTGTGAGCATGGCCATTCATCCAACCGCCATCATCGCCGAGGGCGCGCAGATTGCGCCGGACGTGGAGATTGGCGCCTACAGCATCATCGGCGCCAATGTCAGCATCGACAGCGGCACCTGGGTAGGCCCGCACGTGGTCATCGAGGGTCATACCAGCATCGGCAAGAACAACCGCATCTTCCAGTTCAGCTCGCTGGGTGCGGTGCCGCAGGACAAGAAATACGCCGGCGAGCCGACCCGCCTGGAAATCGGCGACGGCAACACCATCCGCGAATTCTGTACCTTCAACATCGGTACCGCGCAGGACGTGGGTGTTACCCGCATGGGCAACAACAACTGGATCATGGCCTACGTGCACCTGGGGCATGATTGCCAGGTGGGCAACAACACCATCTTCGCCAACAACGCCACCCTGGGCGGCCACGTCTACATCGGCGACTGGGTGATTCTGGGTGGCTTCACCAGCGTGCACCAGTTCTGCCACATCGGCGACCACGCCATGACTGCGTTCTCCAGCGCCGTGGCGCAGGACGTGCCGCCGTACGTGATGGCGCACGGCAACCGTGCGGTGCCCAGCGGTATCAATGCCGAGGGCCTGAAGCGTCGTGGCTTCACGGCAGAGCAGATCCGCAACATCCGCAACGCCTACAAGTCGCTGTACCGCAAGGGCCTGTCCTTTGACGAGGCCCGGGCCGAGATCGTTGCCGCCGCTGCGGCCAACCCCGAACTCGACCTGTTCGTGCGTTTCTTCGAGACAGCCAACCGCGGCATCATCCGTTAATCCATGACTGCAAAGCTGTTTACCCGCCCGGGTGCGCTCAAGGTGGCCATGGTCGCCGGCGAGGCCTCGGGCGATATGCTGGGTGCGCACCTGATGGATGCACTGCGCAGCGCCCACCCCAATATCGAATTCGCCGGCATTGGCGGCCCGCGCATGCAGGCCCGTGGCTTCCACAGCCAGGTGTCGCAGGAAAAGCTGGCGGTGCGCGGCTACCTGGAAGTGCTGAAAAGCCTGCCGGAGCTGCTGCGCATCCGCCGTACCCTGCGCGACACGCTGATCAGGGAGCGGCCGGACGTGTTCGTCGGTATCGACGCGCCGGACTTCAACCTGGGGCTGGAGAAAAAACTGCGCCAGGCCGGGCTGCATACCGTGCACTACGTCAGCCCCTCGGTGTGGGCGTGGCGGCCGGAGCGGGTGAGCAAGATCGGCGAATCCGCCGACCTGGTGCTGTGCCTGTTCCCGATGGAAAAGCCGCTGTACGACGCCGCCGGCGTGCATGCCACCTATATCGGCCACCCGCTGGCCAGCGAGATTCCGTTCACCCCGGACCGCGACGCGATGCGCGAGCAGCTGGGCCTGCGCAAGGATGGCCCGGTGTTCGCGCTGCTGCCGGGCAGCCGCCGCAGCGAGCTGGAGTTCATGGGCGGGCTGTATATCGACGTGGCGCGCAAGCTGCTGCAGGAATACCCGGACGCGCAGTTCCTGGTGCCGCTGGCCACGCGGCCAACCCTGGACCAGTTCGACCAGCTGCTCACCCGCCACAAGGCCTGGGATCTGCCGATCCGCAAGCTGTTCGGCCATGCGCAGATGGCGATGATCGCCGCCGACGTGGTGCTGGTCACCAGCGGTACCGCCACGCTGGAAGTGGCGCTGACCAAGCGGCCGATGGTGATCAGCTACAAGCTGTCCTGGCTTACCTACCAGCTGGTGAAGCGCAAGCTCAGGCTGCCGTTTGTCGGCCTGCCCAATGTGCTGGCCGGCCGCTTCGTGGTGCCGGAACTGCTGCAGAAGGAAGCCACGGTGGAGAAGCTGGCCACCGCGGTAAGCAAGCTGTACCAGGACCAGGACAGCCGCCAGGACATCATCGGCACCTTCGAGCGCCTGCATGAAGTGCTGAAGCTGGACTCCGCCAAGTTGGCCGCACGCGCGGTGCTGCGGGTGGCGCGATGCTGATCTGCGGCGTGGACGAGGCTGGCCGCGGCCCGCTGGTGGGCGCGGTGTACACCGCGGCGGTCATCCTCGACCCGGCGCAGCCCATTACCGGGCTGGCCGATTCCAAGGTGCTGAGCGAAGCGAAGCGCGAGGCGCTGGCGCTGGAGATTCGCGCCAGGGCGCTGGCCTGGTTCATCGCCCGGGCCGACGCCGCCGAAATCGACCGCGTCAACATCTTCCAGGCCACCATGCTGGCCATGGTGCGCGCGGTGGAAGGCCTGGCCATCACGCCGGACAAGGTGCTGATCGACGGCAACAAGGTGCCCAAGACCCTGCGCCTGCCGGCCGAGGCCATCGTCAAGGGCGATGCCAAGGTGGCGGAGATTTCCGCCGCCTCCATCCTGGCCAAGACCGCGCGCGATGCCGAAATGATCGCGCTGGATCAGCTGCATCCGCAGTACGGCTTTGCCCGCCACAAGGGTTACCCGACGCCGGAGCACCTGGCCGCCATTGCCGCGCACGGCGTGCTGGCCGAGCATCGACGCAGTTTCGGCCCGGTGCGCGCCCAGCTGGCGGCGGAGCAGGGTAGCCTGTTCTGATGCGCAAATCCAGCTTTCCTCCGGTGGTGGCCGCCGATACCCGGCTGCTGATTCTCGGCTCGCTGCCGGGCGAGGCATCGCTGCAGGCCGGGCAGTACTACGCTCACCCGCGCAACCAGTTCTGGCGGCTGATGGCGGCGGTGACCGGCAGCACGCTGCCGATGCTGGACTACCCGCAAAGGTTGGCCGCATTGCAGGCGCACGGAGTCGGCTTGTGGGACGTGGTGGCCGACGCGCAGCGCCGCGGCAGCCTGGATGCCGACATCCGCGAGGCGCGCTACAACCCCTTGCTGGAGTTGCTGGCCGAGTTGCCGGCGCTGCGTGCGGTAGCCTTCAACGGCAAGACCGCCGGCCGGGCGCAGGCGCAGCTGGCCGGCTGCGGGGTGGAACTGCTGGTGCTGCCGTCGTCCAGCCCGGCGCTGACCACGGCATTTGATAAAAAACTTGAAGAATGGCAGCAACTTGTCCGATATATCAGCTAATCGCTGTTTCCGGACCGCTGCCACATGAATCGCTACTGCATCTGGTTTGTCACCGCTGACGACACCGCCACCCGCCGCGCCGAGGTCAGCCTGGCCGGCACCCTGCACAGCAACCAGGTGCTTGAAGAGATCGAACTGCGCCTGGCCGACGAATTACGCCTGCCACGCATCATGATCACCAACTGGCAGCGCTTCGAGGATCGCTAGCGCCCCGGCTACCCCTGCCGAAGGCGTATGCCGCCACCGCGCAAGCTGTGCGATGATGCGGCTTTCCCTCTTGCCGTTCTTCCTGCCATGCAAAGCGTAGATCAGACCCGCGACTGGCTGCTGTCCCAGGCCCGTCCGCTGCAAACCATCGAAACTGTTTCCCTGCTGGATGCCGCCGGCCGCGTACTGGCCGCCGACGTGGTGGCCACCCTGGACGTGCCGCCGCACGACAACAGCGCCATGGACGGCTATGCCGTGCGCGCCGCCGATGCGGCCAACCTTCTGCCAGTAAGCCAGCGCATTCCCGCCGGCAGCCAGCCGCAGCCGCTGGCCGCCGCCAGTGCTGCGCGCATCTTTACCGGCGCGCCGATTCCCGCCGATGCCGACGCCGTGGTGATGCAGGAGCAGGCCGAACTGCAGGACGACGGCAGCGTGCGCTTCACCGCGCCGGTGTCCGCCGGGCAGAACATCCGCCGCCGCGGCGAGGACATCGCCAGCGGCCAGGTCGTGCTGAATGCCGGCCGCCGCCTGGGCGATGCCGACATCGGCCTGGCCGCCTCCATCGGTGTGGCCGCGCTGCCGGTGCGGCAGAGCCTGCGCGTGGCGGTGTTCTTCACCGGCGACGAGCTGGTGGAGCCGGGCCAGCCGCTCGCCGCCGGCAAGATCTACAACTCCAACCGCTACTGGCTGGTGCCGGCGCTGCGCCGCCTGGGCTGCCAGGTGCTGGACCTGGGCATCGTGCCGGATAGCCTGGAGGCCACCCGTGCCGCGCTGCGCGAAGCGGCGGCCAGCGCCGACGTGGTGATGACCTGCGGCGGCGTGTCGGTGGGCGAGGAAGACCACGTCAAGGCAGCGGTGGAAGCCGAAGGCGAGCTGCAGCTGTGGAAGATCGCCATTAAGCCCGGCAAGCCGTTGGCCAGTGGCCGGGTGGCCGAGGCCGACTTCATCGGCCTGCCGGGCAACCCGGTGTCCGGCTTCGTTACCTACGCGGTGCTGGTGCGCGACTTCCTGCGCGCACGCATGGGCGAGGCGGTGCAAGGTTGGCCGCAAGCGCGCCAGCTGCCGGCAGCGTTCGAATGGAACAAACCGGATACCAAGCGCGAGGAGTTCCTGCGCGTGCAGCTGCGCGAGCAGGGCGGGCAGCTTGTAGTGAGCCGCTACCCCAACCAGGGTTCCGGCGTGCTGACCTCCTGCGCCTGGGCCGATGCGCTGGTGCGCCTGCAGCCGGGGCAGCGCGTGGCGCTGGGCGACATGGTGGCGGTCTACCCGCTGTGACTCGCCTGAGCTTCTGGCGCGGCGGTACGCTGCTGGCGCAGGTCGACGATGCCCAGCCCGGCGACATGCTGCTTGATGTGGCCCGTTTTCACGACGTGCCACTGCACTGGCGCTGCGGCCAGGGCACTTGCGGCACCTGCGCGGTGCACATCCGTCACGCCGCGCAGCCGCGCGAGGTAATGGTTGGCCGCAAGGAGCGCAACGTGCTGCTGCGCGCCGGCCTGATCGACGCCGCCATGGCGGCGCGCGACAGCTGGCCGGATACCGAGGCCACGCCGCGGCTGGCCTGCCATCTGCCGCTGGAAGAAACGGATTGGCAAGTGCTGTTGCCGGAGGATAATTAGCCGGCGAGGCGCTTGCACTTGCCGTTGAGCCGCGTACAATGCGCGGCTCTTTTATTGTATTGATTCGCAAGGAAAAACCATGTCCAAGAAGCAGAAGCACGACGACGAACTCGACGACGAAACCCTGGCACTGCTGGCCTGGTGCATGGAGGTGGAAACCCACCTGGTGGCCGCCGGCGCCACCCAGGAAGAGGCGCAGGACCACATCGAAGAGCAGGCCGAGTGGTACACCGACATGTTCTACGACGGTCTGAGCCCGGCAGAGGCGGCCAAGCAGGCGCTGGCATGAAGCAGCGCCTGGCGGTCATCGACTTCGAAACCACCGGCATCACGCCGGGGCCAGGCTGCCGTGCCACCGAGATCGGCATCGTGCTGCTGGAGGGCGGGCAGATCGTTGACCGCTACCAGAGCCTGATGAACGCCGGCGTGCGCGTGCCGGCGATGATCGAACAGCTCACCGGCATTTCCAATGCCATGCTGCGCAGCGCACCGCCGGTAGCGCAGGTCATGCGCGAGGCGGCCGATTTTGTCGGCAGCACGCCGCTGGTGGCGCACAACGCCAGTTTCGACAGCAAGTTCTGGGATTACGAGCTGGCCCAGCTGGGCCGCAGCCGGCCGCAGGCCTTCGCCTGCACGCTGCTACTGTCGCGCCGCCTGCTGCCGCAGGCGCCGGACCACAAGCTGGGCACGCTCACCCGCTGGGCAGGCCTGCCAGCCACCGGCCGCGCCCACCGCGCCCTGGCCGATGCCGAGATGGCAGCCAACCTGCTGCTGCATCTTGGCAGCACCCTGCGCCAGCGCCACGGTGTAGCCCCGGCGCACGAGCTGCTGTGCAAGCTGCAGAAAGTCCCCGCCGCCAAGGTGGCGCAGTTCCTCTCCGCTACGCCGGCCTGAGGGGTAGGGTGGAAGCCCGCAGGGCGTTCCACCGACTACTCCGCGGCGGATCGCCCTTTGGGCATCCGCCCTACGTGTGGGGCCGAAGTGGTGTTTTGCCGCTGGACACACTTGCGGCTTTTCCCTTCCGACCATTCTGCTCTGCCACACCCATGCGGCCAACGTTGGCCTCCCTGCGGTGGGTATGAATTAGAAGTGGTATGTAGATCTTCGGCTATATCGTTTGGAAATAGTGGGAAATTGGTGGTATGTATTTAAGTTAGAGCTTGTCGTGTGAAATCACTGGTTACTCGGTTATTTACGCAAAATCAGTTGTCTGCTCTGTTATTTGCTAGCGTTACCATAAGCGCTCCAATAGGCTTGGCTTCAACTTTAAATCGACTTTTGAGCACTCTACCAATTGATTAAGACACTTGCGGGCTTTAGTGAGATTGTTGTCGAGATGCTCAAAATAGGTGGGCTCGTCATCATCTGTCATTAGCTCGCTCAGGGCTGCGTTGGCTTTGTCGGAGAAGAGGAATGCGCCACTGTCAGCATATTTACGGACTTTGGGGAATGACTGCTCCCAGTAGGCGTTTAGTTTCTGTTTGAAATCCTCAGAAAGTTCCCTGTACTCGATTTCGGCATTGAAGTGCACATCATAGTAGTAGACCAGATCAGATAGCGCCTCGATGGCATTTTGGTATGCGCCAACGCGCATTTCCCACCATTTCCGTTGACGATGGTCATGGTTGGCAAGAATGGATGAGAATAGGCCTGCCACTATGCCGACGCTGCCCAATTTCACGAGTTCGAGAACGGCATCAATCATGGTGTATAACTCCAAGCTCAACGGTGGCAGCGAGGTGAAGCTAAATGTGGTTAAGTACGCACATCGTATTTGGTGTAGCGGATTTGTTGTCCTTTGCAGTGCTTTGTTATAGCTTTACTTCGACTTGGCTATTGGCAAAGTAGTGTTTTCAGATTGTGCGGCATCTGCTGTTGAGAATGTGGCCATCGGACAGGGATGTCTTGTCAGTCGAATTTCAATTACATATGTCGCGTGAATTTAAGGCCGCGTTCCGCTTGTCGGCAAGCAATATCCGTTCGTGGTGAGTGTGGGGGGTACAGTTCGACTGCTGCAAGTGGAGTCGTAGCACGACCTAGTTCCCCGGCAACGGGCACAGATTCCCCGCCAGCAGCGGCAGCTGGCTACCCACCCGCAGGCCGGCCACTTCCTCAGTATCCAGCAGGATGTCCACCATGCTGCCGCCGCTTTGCACCGTTACCCGCCACAGCAGGTCTGCTGGCTGGATGGCCAGCACGGTGGCGTTCAGCCGCAGCCGGTCGGCAGCATTGCCCTGCAGGTAGACCTCGGCCGGGCTGCCGCGGCGTACGATGCGGCCTTGTGACAGCTGTAGCACCTGGCTGGCCAGTTTGAACACTTCCGGAATGTCGTGGCTTACCAGTACGGTAGTCACGGCAAAGCGTTGTTGCAGTTGCAGCAGCTCGTCTTGCAGCCGCTCGCGCAGTGCCGGGTCCAGCGCCGATAGCGGCTCGTCCAGCAGCAACAGGCGCGGGCGGCGCGCCAGGGCGCGCGCCAGGGCCACCCGTTGTCGCTGGCCGCCGGACAGCTGGCGTGGCCGCTGGCCGGCCAGTGCCGCCAGGCCGGTCAGCTCCAGCAGTTCTTCCACCAGTGCCGCATCGCTGGGCGCAGCGCCGAAGGCCACATTGCCGCGTACGTCCAGGTGCGGAAACAGCGCGTAATCCTGAAACACCATGCCCACGCCGCGTTGCTGCGGCGGCAGGCTGTGGCGGCCGCGTATCCAGCATTCGCCGTCCACTTCCAGTTCGCCACCGTCGGCGTTGGCGAGGCCGGCCAGCAGGCGCAGCAGGGTGGTTTTGCCGGCGCCGGATTCGCCGGTGAGGGCGGTGATGCGCCCGGCCGGCAGTTCGCCCGCCACTTCCAGGCTGGCATGTGGCGACAGGGTCTTGTGCAGCTTGAAGCGGATCATGCGGCCAACCTTTCGCTGTGGCGGCGCAGCAGGTTCACCGCCAGTACCACCAGGAAGGAGAAACCGCACAGCACGGCGGCGTAGACATGGGCGGCGGTGTAGTTCAGCGCCTCCACCTCGTTGTAGATGGCGATGGACGCCACGCGGGTGACGCCGGGGATGTTGCCGCCCAGCATCAGCACCAGGCCGAATTCGCCCACGGTATGGGCAAAGCTCATCACCATGCCGGCCACCAGCGCCGGCTTGATGCACGGCAGTTCCACCCGCCAGAAGGTGTGCCAGCGCGATTTGCCCAGCGTGTAGGATGCCTCGCGCAGGTGCTCCGGCAGCCCGGCTAGCGCTGCCGCCACCGGCTGCACCATGAAGGGCATGCTGAACAGTACCGAGCCCAGCACCAGGCCGGGGAAGGAGAACAGCAGCTGGATGCCGAAGTGCTGCAGCACGCTCCCCACCAGCCCGGCCGGTGCAAAGGCCAGCAGCAGGTAGAAGCCCAGTACCGAGGGCGGCAGCACCAGCGGCATGGCCACCAGGGTTTCCAGCAGCGGTTTGTACCAGCGGCGGCTGTGCGCCAGCCAGCCGGCCAGCGGCACGCCAAGCAACAGCAGGATAGCGGTGGTGCTGGCTGCCAGCCGCGCGGTAAGCCACAGCGGTTGCAGGTCAATCATGCGCTACTCCTTGCAGCAACAGCATGGCGTGCGACTTGATCAGCGCGCTCACCGCCATGCCGGGCGCCAGCTTCAGCCGCAGCGCCGACTGGCGGGTGATCAGGGCGTGCAGCGCCAGTTGGCCGCAGCGCAGGTCCACCCGCGCCATCAGCGTGCCCAGCGCCAGCGCCGTCACCTCGCAGGGCAGGTTGTTGCGGATGCTGATGTCGCCGGCCAGATCGCGTGCCAGCGCCACGTCCATTTCGCGAAAGCCCAGCATCACCTGCTGGCCGACGCTGGCCGGGGCCGCGTCGCCCAGTGCCAGCGCGGTGCAGTGATGCTCGCCCACGCTGACCTGCAGCAGGTGGATGCCGTCGGCGCTGTGCACGCCGGTGACAAAGCCGGGCAACTGGTTCATGGCAGGCGGTAGCCGTAGCGCTGCAGGATGGCGCGTGCCGCCGGCGAGCTCAGGTAGTCGAACAGTTTGCGCGCATCAGGGTTGGCCGCAGCCGGCTTCAGCAACGCCATGTCCTGCACGATGGGCTGGTGGCTCTGTTCCGGCATGTCCACCCAGTGGCCCTTGCCCTGCATCTGCGGTGCCAGCACCAGTGCCTTGGCGACAAAGCCGGATTGCGCTGCGCCGCTGTCCACGAATTGCGCCGCCTGGGCGATGTTGTCGCCCTGCACCAGGCGCGGCTTCACGCTGTCGGCCAGCTTGTAGAAGTCCAGTACGCGCAGTGCCTCGGCGCCGTAGGGGGCGGTTTGCGGGTTGGCGATCGCCACTTTGCCGCTGGCGGCCTTCAGCCAGTTCTGCCACTGTTTGCCGTCAAAGCCCGGGTCTTTCGACCACAGCACCAGCGCGCCCAGCGCATAGGTCTTGGGGGCGGCAACCGTCTGGCCGGCACTGGCCAGCTTGCGCGGGGTTTCGTCGTCGGCGGACAGGAACAGCTCGAACGGTGCGCCGGCCAGTACCTGGGTGGCGATCTTGCCGGAGGAGGCGTAGGACGGTTCCACCGCCACGCCGGTGTCGCGGGTGAAGGCTGCGGCGATGTCGGCAAAGGCGTACTGCACGTTGGCCGCAACGGCTACCTTGACCGGGCCGGCAAAGGCGGCGGGGGCGAGCAGGCACAGTAGCAGGGCGCCGATCGGGCGCAGGCGGGGGGTAAACGATTGCATCGGGGTTTCCTTGTCAGGGTTATGAAAGGGTTTAGTCGAAGATGCCCAGAATCACGTGCTGGGCGGAAAACAGGGCACTGGCCGTGCTGCCGGTTTGCAGCTGCAGGCTGGCAATGCTGTCGTTGTCGGCGATGACGCACAGCGTGCCGCCGCCGGGTAGCTGCAGGATCACCTCGCTGTTCACCGCGCCGGGGCTGATGCGGCTGATGCTGCCGACCAGGCGGTTGGCCACGGCGATGTGTGCAGCGGCGTCCGGCGTGGCCAGGGCCATCCACGATGCCTTGATCAGCGCCACCACCTGGCGGCCCGGCGCCAGTGCCAGCTCCTCGCTGCTGCTGCGTGTTACCTGGGCGATAAGCGGTTGGCCGCCGGCCAGCTGGATGTGTACGGTGTCGTTGACCGCGCCGGCTTCCAGCCGGGTGATGCGGCCGGGTAGCTGGTTGCGTGCCGAGGTGCGCAGCGGCAGCCGCGACAGCGCGGGCAGGGTGGCCGGGCTGTCGTCGGCGGCTTGCAGTGCGCTGCCGGCGGTATCCCAGGCGTGCAGCAGCTGGGCGCCCAGCTCGGTAAGGCGGGTGCCGCCGCCGCCGCGGCCACCGCTGACGCGCTCCACCAGCGCGCAGGGGCTTTGCCGGTTCATGTTTTCCACCTGCTGCCAGGCCGCTTTGTAGCTGATGCCGCAGCTGCGTGCCGCGGCGCTGATCGAGCCTTGCGTGGCGATGGCGCGCAACAGAGCCAGGCGCTGGCTGGCGCCGTGGCCGGCGAACAACTGCCAGGGATCGTTCATCGTTATTCTTCGCTATTCAAAATCGGGTTAACGCTAGGGCGACAAAAGGGCTGCCGGGCGCAGCCCCTGTGTTCATGCAGCAACCCGGTGCCTATTCGGCGTCGGTCTGCTGCCCGTCTGCCAGCCAGTGGCCGCTCTTGCCGCCCTGTTTTTCCAGTAGCTGCACGCCGGCAATGGTCATGCCCTTGTCCACGGCTTTGAGCATGTCGTACACCGTCAGCAGGCCGGCCATCACGCCGCTCAGCGCTTCCATTTCCACGCCGGTGCGGCCAACGGTCTCGGTGGTTACCTCGATGTACAGCCGATTGGCGGCGGCATCGGCGCTGAATTCCACCGCCACGCGGGTCAGTGCCAGCGGGTGGCACAGCGGAATCAGGTCGGCGGTGCGCTTGGTGCCCTGAATGGCCGCCAGGCGCGCGATGCCCACCACGTCGCCCTTCTTGTTGTTGCCGGCCTGCAGCAGCGCGAAGGTGGCGGGCGCCATGTCGATATGGCCGCCGGCACGCGCTACGCGGCGGGTTTCCGGCTTGCTGCCGACATCAACCATGTGGGCCTGGCCGGCGGTGTCGAAGTGGGTCAAACGGCTCATGCTGTTGATTCTGTAAAAGCGGATGGTGTGTCACCTTACCGCCAGCCGGCGGTGGGCACAATCCACCGAAAGGGGTAGTGGCGGCAGGTAGCGGCTGGCGGTCGCCTGCAGACAGCCGCCATGACACTGGCGCAGCGCGTGGCGGCTTGCCCGTGCGGGCAGGGTGGCTGCTCTGTTCAATTTGGCACTGCATGCTATACTCGCCCTTTGCTTTAGCCTGCTAGGCTTGCCCGCGCCGCGGGTGGGCGAACTGGTTTAAGTTCTGATTTCATGGCGCAGGAAAGCATCATCTGCAAGGTTCCTCCAGCACTACGCTAGGCTTGAGCGCGTTCACGATCTCGCGAGCTAGGGCGAGACAAGGCAAAAACGGCTGAGAAAGCGGAATTTACACAGAGTAAATGAGCATTTCGAAGTCGTTTTTAACGCCGTATCGCCGAAGCGCAGCTGATCGTGAGTGGGCTCTTAGGACTTTCCCGCTTCTGGCTTCAACCCCACACCTTTCAAGACTAAGGATTGGAAATGCAAGTACAACTGGAAACGTTGAGCGGCCTTGAGCGTCGCATGAGTATCGCCCTGCCGCTGGCTGCCATCGACGCCCAAGTGGCCGAGCGCCTCAAGCGTGTAGCTCGCTCCGCAAAGATTCAGGGTTTCCGCCCGGGCAAGGCTCCGGCCAAGATCGTTGAAATGAACTACGGCGCACAAGTGCGCGAAGAAGTGCTGGGCGAGCAGGTTCAGCAAGCCTTCTACAAGGCCGCTGCCGAGCAGAAGCTGCGCGTTGCCGGCTACCCGCGTTTCGAACCGGCTGAAGGCGATGCCGAGAACTTCAAGTTTGCTGCCGCTTTCGAAGTGTTCCCGGAAGTGACTGTTGGCGAACTGGCCGGCAAGGAAATCGAAAAGCCGAACACCGAAGTGACCGACGGCGAAATCGACAAGACCGTGGACATCCTGCGCAAGCAGCGTACCCGCTTCAACCGTGTTGAGCGCGAAGCCGCCGATGGCGACCGCGTGATCATCGACTTCAAGGGCGCCATCGACGGCGTGGCCTTCGAAGGCGGTTCCTCCGAGAACTTCCCGTTCATGCTGGGCCAGGGTCAGATGCTGCCGGAATTCGAAGCCGGCATCATCGGTATGAAGGAAGGCGAGATCAAGAGCGTGGAAGTGAGCTTCCCGGCTGACTACCATGGCAAGGATGTGGCTGGTAAGACCGCCGTGTTCGAAATCCTGGTGAAGAACGTAGCTGAAGCACAGCTGCCGGAAGTGAACGAAGAGTTCGCCAAGCAACTGGGCATCGCCGATGGCGACGTGGCCAAGATGCGTGCCGAGATCCGCAAGAACGTGGAGCGCGAAGTGAAGCGCCGCCTGTCTGCCAAGATCAAGGAAAACGTGATGCAGGCGCTGATCGACGTAACCCCGATGGACCTGCCGAAGGCACTGGTTGATCTGGAAGTCGGCCGTCTGATGGAGCAGGCCCGCCAGGACCTGGCCCAGCGTGGCATGCAGGTGAAAGATATGCCGCTGCCGGCAGACCTGTTCACCCAGCAGGCCGAGCGTCGCGTGGCTCTGGGTCTGATCCTGTCCGCCGTGGTTGAAGCCAACAAGCTGGAAGCCAAGCCGGAACAGGTGAAGGCACTGGTGGAAGAGTTCGCCGAGAGCTACGAGCAGCCGGAAGAAGTGATCCAGTGGTACTACGCCAGCCAGGAACGCCTGGAAGGCCCGACCTCCATGGTGCTGGAAGACAACGTGGTTGAATTTGTGCTGGGTAAGGCCAATGTTGTCGAGAAGGATGTTTCCTTCGAAACCCTGATGGGCCAGAACGCCTGATTTGTTGAATAACCGGAGAGGTCGATGAAATCGATGATTGAACCGCAAGGTCTGGGCCTGGTGCCCATGGTGGTAGAGCAGAGTGGTCGTGGCGAGCGCGCTTACGACATCTTCTCTCGCCTGTTGAAGGAACGCATCGTGTTCCTGGTCGGTCCGGTTACCGACGAGTCGGCCAATCTGGTGGTGGCACAGCTGCTGTTCCTGGAATCGGAAAACCCGGACAAGGACATCTACCTGTACATCAATTCCCCGGGGGGCTCGATTACGGCCGGCATGTCGATCTACGACACGATGAATTTCATCAAGCCGGACGTATCCACCCTCTGCATTGGCCAGGCGGCCAGCATGGGCGCGTTCCTGCTGTCCGCCGGTGCCAACGGCAAGCGCTTTGCGCTGCCGCATAGCCGCGTGATGATCCACCAGCCGTTGCTGTACGGCGGTGGTCTGACCGGCCAGGTTACCGATATCGAGATTCACGCCCGCGAACTGGTGAAAACCAAGGCGCAGATGAACGAGCTGCTGGCCAAGCATGCTGGCCAGAGCGTGGAACAAGTACAAGCCGACACCGAGCGCGACAATTTCATGTCCGCCGAAGATGCCCGTGTTTACGGTCTCATCGACAAGGTGCTGAGCTCGCGCGCCGACGTGGCGGCTTAATTAGGACGTCGATCAGATGGCAGAAAAAGGCGGTAACGAAAAACTGCTGTACTGCTCTTTTTGCGGCAAGAGCCAGCATGAAGTGCAGCGCCTGATTGCAGGCCCGCAGGTTTACATCTGCAACGAGTGTGTCGACCTGTGTGGCGACATCATCCGCGAGGAAGTGGAGGCCAAGGTGGCTGGCGACGGCAATGCCGCTGGCACGCCGCCGCTGCCGACACCGCAGGAAATCCGCACCTCGCTGGATCAGCACATCATCGGCCAGGAGCACGCCAAGAAGGCGCTGGCGGTGGCGGTGTACAACCACTACAAACGCCTGTACACCCCGAGCAGCAAGGACGATGTGGAGCTGTCCAAGAGCAACATCCTGCTGATCGGCCCCACCGGCTCCGGCAAGACGCTGCTGGCACAGACGCTGGCCAAGCTGCTGGATGTGCCGTTCGTGATTGCCGACGCCACCACGCTGACCGAAGCCGGCTACGTGGGCGAGGATGTCGAGCACATCATCCAGAAGCTGCTGCAGAAGTGCGACTACGACGTGGAAAAGGCGCAGCGCGGTATTGTCTATCTCGACGAGATCGACAAGATTTCGCGCAAGTCGGAAAACCCGTCCATTACCCGTGACGTGTCCGGCGAAGGCGTACAGCAGGCACTGCTGAAGCTGATCGAAGGCACGGTGGCCTCGGTGCCGCCGCAGGGTGGCCGCAAGCATCCGAACCAGGAATTCATCCAGGTGGATACCACCAACATCCTGTTCATCTGCGGTGGCGCTTTTGATGGTCTGGAAAAGATCATCCGTCGCCGTTCGGAAAAGGGTGGCATCGGCTTTGGCGCCAGCATCAGCTCCAAGGAAGACGGCAAGTCCATCACCGCGCTGTTCAACGAGGTGGAGCCGGAAGACCTGATCAAGTTCGGCCTGATTCCGGAGCTGATCGGCCGTCTGCCGGTGGTGACCACGCTGGAAGAGCTGGACGAAGAAGCGCTGGTCAGCATCCTGACCCAGCCGAAGAACGCGCTGATCAAGCAGTACCAGCGCCTGTTCTCGCTGGAAAACGTGGAACTGGACGTGTTGCCGTCCGCGCTGCGTGTCATCGCCAAACAGGCGCTGATCCGCAAGACCGGCGCCCGCGGCCTGCGCTCCATCCTGGAACGCGCGCTGCTGGACACCATGTACGAGCTGCCGTCGCTGGAAGATGTCTGCAAAGTCGTTGTAGATGAAAAGGTTATCGAAAAGGGCGACAAGCCCACCTTCATCTACCAGGGTGGCGATACGCGGCCGGAGGCGGCGCAGTCCGCCTGATCCGGTCAGACAGAGCCGCCCGCAAGGGCGGTTTTTTTATTCCCAGCGTTGCTGGAACTGCTTTAGCATGCTTGATAAGGACAGAATTGCCCTAATCTGTCCTGCTAATTGAAATCCCCAAGAGCAAGGTTAGGTGATATGCCACAACCCGCCGAATTGAAAGAACAGACCACGCTTGCGCTGCTGCCGCTGCGCGACGTGGTGGTTTTTCCGCACATGGTCATCCCACTGTTCGTTGGCCGCGCCAAGTCCATCAAGGCGCTGGAGCTGGCCATGGACGAAAACAAGCAAATCCTGCTGGTAGCCCAGCGCTCGGCCGAAAAGGACGAGCCGGCAATTGACGATCTGCACGAGATTGGCACCGTTGCCAGCATCCTGCAGATGCTCAAGTTGCCGGACGGTACCGTGAAAGTGCTGGTGGAGGGTCGCCAGCGCGCCCGCGTGGCCCAGGTGGACGACCATGGCGACTATTTCTCCGCCGTGGTGGACCCGCTGGCTCCGGACGCCGAAGACACCCGCGAGGTGGAAGCGCTGCGCCGCGCGCTGCTGGCGCAGTTCGAGCAGTTCGTAAAGCTGAACAAGAAGATCCCGAGCGAAGTGTTGTCTTCGCTGGGTGGCATCGACAAGGCTGGCCGGCTGGCCGACTCGGTGGTGGTGCATCTGCCGCTGAAGCTGGAAAGCAAGCAGCAGGTGCTGGAGATGTTCGACATCAAGGAACGCATCGAGTACCTGTTGTCGCTGATGGAATCCGAGATCGACATCCTGCAGGTGGAAAAGCGCATCCGTGGCCGCGTCAAGCGCCAGATGGAAAAGAGCCAGCGCGAGTACTACCTGAACGAACAGGTGAAGGCGATCCAGAAGGAGCTGGGCGAAGGCGAGGAAGGCAACGACTTCGACGAGCTGGAGAAGAAGGTCAAGGCCGCCGGCATGTCCAAGGAAGGCCGGGACAAGGCGATGGCCGAGCTGAAAAAGCTGCGCATGATGTCGCCGATGTCGGCCGAAGCCACCGTGGTGCGCAACTACATCGAGACCCTGGTTGATCTGCCGTGGAAGAAGAAGACCAAGATCAGCAAGGATATCGACGTAGCCGAAGAGGTGCTGGAAGAGGATCACTTCGGCCTGGAGAAGGTCAAGGAACGCATTCTGGAGTACCTGGCGGTACAGCAGCGTGTCGATCGCCTGAAGGCGCCCATCCTGTGCCTGGTAGGGCCGCCGGGTGTGGGCAAGACCTCGCTGGGGCAGTCGATTGCCCGTGCCACCAACCGCAAGTTCATCCGCATGGCGCTGGGTGGCGTGCGCGACGAATCCGAGATTCGCGGCCACCGTCGTACCTACATCGGCTCCATGCCGGGCAAGGTGCTGCAGAACATGAGCAAGGGCGGGGTGAAGAACCCGCTGTTCCTGCTGGATGAAGTGGACAAGATGGGTGCCGATTTCCGCGGTGACCCGTCCTCCGCGTTGCTGGAGGTGCTGGACCCGGAGCAGAACCATTCCTTTGTCGATCATTACGCCGAGGTGGAGTTCGACCTGTCGGACGTGATGTTCGTGGCTACCGCCAACTCGCTGAACATTCCGCCGGCGCTGCTGGACCGTATGGAGATCATCCGTCTGTCCGGCTACACCGAGGACGAGAAGGTGAACATCGCCACCAAGTACCTGGTGCCCAAGCAGGTGAAGGCCAACGGCGTGGTGGAAGGCGAGCTGCAGATCCAGGAATCGGCGCTGCGCGACATCGTGCGCTATTACACCCGCGAAGCCGGGGTGCGTAGCCTGGACCGCGAGATCGCCAAGATCTGCCGCAAGGTGGTGACGGTGCAATCCAAGAAGAAGGCTGGCGCCGGCAAGACGGTGGTGAACGGCAAGAACCTGGAGAAATACCTGGGTGTGCGCCGTTTCGACTTTGGCCTGGCCGAAGAAGAAAACCGTATCGGCCAGGTAACCGGCCTTGCCTGGACCGAGGTGGGCGGCGATCTGCTGACCATTGAAGCGGTGGCGCTGCCCGGCAAGGGCAACATCATCCGTACCGGTCAGCTGGGCGAGGTGATGCAGGAGTCGATCACCGCGGCGATGAGCGTGGTGCGCAGCCGTGCCAGCCAGCTTGGCATCAAGCCGGACTTCTACGAGAAGCACGACATGCACATCCACGTGCCTGAGGGCGCTACGCCCAAGGATGGCCCGTCGGCGGGCGTGGCGATGACCACGGCGCTGGTGTCGGTGCTGACCGGTAACCCGGTGCGTGCCGACGTGGCAATGACCGGCGAGATCACCCTGCGCGGCGAAGTGCTGCCGATTGGCGGTCTGAAGGAAAAGCTGCTGGCGGCGCAACGTGGCGGCATTAAACGTGTGCTGATTCCCAAAGGGAACGTCAAGGACCTGACCGAAATTCCAGCTAATATCAAGAACAAGCTGGAAATTATTGCGGTAAAGTGGATTGACGAAGTTTTGGCTCTGGCGCTGGAGCGTCAGCCGGAGGCTTTGTCGGCGGAAATGCCCGCCATTGCTGGGTCTGTTGCCGAGACGGCGACAGCACCAGTTCAAATGACGCATTAATGACGCATTGTTTTGATTTGCTGGAGAAAGCGCGCTAGCATCGGCTTCCAGAGGGGTTGCGAATAAGCTGGCACTTCGCTGGAAGCCGCTTGACACAAGGATTTTGGCCTTGCTATAAAGCTAGCGGTTTTATTCAGTACTCCGTACACCGAGAACGACGAAAGGGGACTTAACGTGAACAAGTCTGAACTGATTGACGCTATCGCCGCTAAGGCAGACATTTCCAAAGCAGCTGCCGGCAAGGCACTGGACGGCATGATCGATGCCGTGGCTGAAGCGCTGAAAACTGGCGATACCGTCACCGTTGTAGGCTTTGGTACTTTCTATGTAGGCGAACGCGCCGAGCGTAGTGGCCGCAACCCGAAAACCGGCGAGACCATTACCATTGCCGCTGCCAAGTCTCCGAAGTTCCGTGCTGGCAAGGCTCTGAAAGACGCCCTGTAATCGCCTGCCCGGTAACCGCAGGCAGCATGTCTGTCTGACAGTCTGGCCGGGGCTGGTGGTCTACCAGGCCCCATCAGATAACATCAAGGTGAACGGCCCGCCGTTCACCTTGTTCTTTTGCAAGACCCCATTCCGTCATGTTTGATTTCGTTCATAACAACAATGCCGCCATCAAGATCATTCTTGGGGCGGTGGCGCTGACTTTCGTCGGCTTTGGTATCGGTAGTTACAGTGCCGCAGTGGATGACCCTTACCTGGCCAAGGTGGGGGATGCCAAGATCTACAAGCGTGACCTGGAACGCCAGCTGCAGGATCAGCCCGCCAACGCCGCATCGCGTCAGGCTGCGCTGGAAAACCTGATTCGCCAGGAGATGCTGCTGGCGGAAGCCCGCTCCGCACACTTGGCGGTGGCGCCGGAGCAGCTGCGCACCGTCATTGCCGGCATTCCGGCGTTTCAGGATGGTGGCAAGTTCAGCCCGGCGCGCTACCAGGAGTTCCTCACCTCGCGCAATATGAGCGCCGAGACCTTCGAGGCGCAGCTGAGCCGCGACCTGCTGCTGCAGGCGCAGACCGCTCCGTACCTGCGTGGCCAGTTCGTGTCGCATACCTTGCAGAACCGTCTGGCGGCCATGATGACCGAGACGCGCGAAGTGCGCGCCCTGGTGCTGAAGCCGGAGCAGTTTGCGGCCAACGTCAAGCTGGACGACGCCATGCTCAAGGCCTACTACGACGCCAACCTGAAGCGCTTCAAGGCCGAGGAAACGGTAAAGCTGGACTACGTACTGCTGTCGCAGGCGCAGCTGGCGCAGGGCGTGCAGGTAAGTGACGACGAGGCCAAGGCTTACTTCGACAAGAGCAAGGGCGAGTTCGGTGGCGAGCAGCGCGACGTGTCGCACATCCTGCTGGCCGTGAACAAGGGCGCTTCCGCTGCCGACAAGGCCAAGGTGAAGGCCGAGGCCGAGGCGATCCTGAAGGAAGTGCGTGCCAACCCGGCCAAGTTTGCCGAGCTGGCCAAGGCCAAGTCGCAGGACCCGGGCTCTGCGGCCAACGGTGGCGACCTCGGCTTCTTTGCCCGCGGTGCCATGGCCAAGCCGTTCGAGGACGTGGCCTTCCGCATGCAGAAGGGGCAGATCAGCGAGGTGGTGGAAACCGAATTCGGCTACCACATCCTCAAGCTCAACGACATCAAGGGCAGCGATTTCGACAGCCAGAAGGCGGCGGTAGTGGCCAGGCTGCAGCAGCAGAAGGCTGCCGCGCTGTTCCGCAGCAAGGCCGAGAAGCTGGGCGAAGTTGCCTACCAGCAGGCGGATTCGCTGAAAGGCCTGGAGGCGCTGGGCCTGACCGTGCAGCACAGTGACGCGCTGCCGCGTACCGGCAAGGCCGGCGACCCGGTGCTGTCCAATCGCAAGGCGCTGGATGCGGCGTTTGGCGACGACGTGCTGAAAGGCAAGCACAACAGCGAGCCGATCGACGTGGGCAACAACACCCTGGTGGTGCTGCGTGTGGCCGAGCATCAGCCGGCGCGCCAGAAACCGCTGGACGAAGTGCGCGAGCAGGTGAAGGCCGAGCTGCTGGCCCGCGAGGGTGGCAAGTTGGCCGCACAGCGCGGCGAAGCGCTGCTGGCGGAGCTGAAGGCGGGCAAGGGCGTGGATGCGCAGGCCTGGCAGCCTATGCAGTCGCTGTCGCGCCGTACCGCCGGGCAGGTGCCGTCTGGCGAAGTGCGCGCCATCTTCGCGGTGTCGGGCAAGTCGTTGCCGGGTTTTGCCGGGCTGAAGCGCGATACCGGCGAGTTTGTGCTCTACCGTGTGGACAAGGTGCTGCCGGCTGCGGCGCTGGCGCCGGAAGAATCTGCCCAGTTGAGCGGCGTGCTGTCCGAGCTGTCGGCCAATAGTGTGACGGCCGCCTATCTCGAACAGCTGCGGCAGAAACACAAGGTGGTGATCAACCAGGCGTTGACGGAATGAAAAAAGGCCCCGCAAGGGGCCTTTTTCTTTAGCCCGGCATGGCGCCGGGCCTGGCTGGATCAGGCGAAGTTCTTGGCAACGAAGTCCCAGTTCACCAGCTTCCAGAAGCCTTCCATGTAGTTCGGACGGCTGTTGCGGTAGTCGATGTAGTAGGCGTGTTCCCACACGTCGCAAGTCAGCAGGGCTTTCTTGTCGGTGGTCAGCGGGGTGGCTGCGTTGCTGGTGGAAACCAGTTCCAGGCTGCCGTCGGCGGCTTTTACCAGCCAGGCCCAGCCGGAGCCGAAGGTGCCAACGGCACAGGCGGCGAAGGCTTTCTTGAACTCGTCGAAGGAGCCCCACTTGGCGTTGATGGCGTCAGCCAGTGCACCGGCCGGCTTGCGCTCTTCGCCAGCGGCGTTCGGGGCCAGGCCGAACCAGTAGAAGGTGTGGTTCCATACCTGGGCGGCGTTGTTGAAGATGCCACCGGAGGATTTCTTCACGATTTCTTCCAGGGAGGCGTTCTCGAACTCGGTACCCTTGATCAGGTTGTTCAGGTTGGTCACGTAGGTCTGGTGATGCTTGCCGTAGTGGAATTCCAGGGTTTCCTTGGAAATGATCGGCGCCAGGGCGTCCAGGCCGTACGGGAGTTCGGGCAGTTTGTGTTCCATCGTGCTCTCCAGAGTTAGGAAGTAAAACAGCATGCGCTGTTAGGCCGTTAAAGTTTACTGTAATTGGGCGAATGCGCCAATTGTTGACCAAATCACTAGACTAAAGGTTCGCGTTGTGCAATTCGATGTCATTGTTCTGGGTGCCGGGGCTGCCGGCATGATGTGTGCAGCTACCGCCGGCCAGCGTGGCCGCCGGGTGCTGCTGCTGGATCATGCCGACAAGCTGGCGGAAAAAATCCGCATCTCCGGTGGCGGGCGCTGCAATTTCACCAATCTGCAGGCACGGCACGATTGCTACGTGTCGGAGAACCCTAACTTCTGCCGTTCGGCGCTGGCGCAGTACACGCCGCGCGATTTCATCGCCATGGTGGAGCGTTACGGTATTGCCTACCACGAGAAGAAACTGGGGCAGCTGTTCTGTGATGATAGCAGCCAGCAGATTATCGACATGCTGGATAGCGAATGCCGTGCGGCCAACGTCGACCACCGCATGGGTGTGACGGTGCTGCAGCTTGGCCGCGACGGCGAGCTGTTCAGCGTGCACACCTCGCAGGGCGAGTTCCGCGCCGCTTCTCTGGTGGTGGCCACCGGCGGCTTGTCGATTCCGCAGATCGGCGCCACGCCGCTGGGCTACCAGATTGCCGAGCAGTTCGGTCTGCCGCTCACGTCGCTTACGCCGGCGCTGGTGCCGCTTACCTTCCACGTGGACGATGCCGAGCGTTTTGCGCCGCTGGCCGGGGTGTCGCTGGATGTGGAAGTGCGGGTGGGCAAGGTGCGCTTTCGCGAAAACGTGCTGTTCACCCACAAGGGCCTGTCCGGCCCGGCCATTCTGCAGATCTCCAGCTACTGGCAGCCGGGGCAGGAGATCGTCATCGACCTGCTGCCGGATATCGATGCCGAGGCCTGGCTGGAGGAGCGCGCCGGCAGCGAGCAGCTGCTGGCCAATGCCATGGGCGAGCTGGGTTGGTCCAAGCGCTTTGCCGAGGCCTGGCTGGCGGCGCAGGGGGCGAATGTGCGCGGCAAGGATCTGGCGGCCAAGAAGCGGCGCCAGCTGGCCGAGGCGCTGCACAACTGGCGGCTGCTGCCCAACGGTACTCAGGGCTACAAGAAGGCCGAGGTGACGCGCGGTGGCGTCTCCACCAGGGCGTTGTCGTCCAAGACCATGATGGCCAACGACGTGCCGGGGCTGTATTTCATCGGCGAGGTGGTGGATATCACCGGCTGGCTGGGTGGTTACAACTTCCAGTGGGCGTGGTCTTCCGGCTTTGTCGCCGGCAAAAACTGCTAGAATCACGCTTCTTCTAGTTTCTTCCTTCAGGGTTGGCTGCGGCCAACCCTGTCCTGATTTCCGACTGCCAGGTGTTATGAGCGAATTCGACATCAACGACGCGAGCGTCAGTGCCATCCGCACGCCGCCGCATTCCATCGAAGCCGAGCAATCGGTGCTGGGTGGCCTGCTGCTGGACAACAGCTCGTGGGAAAAAATCGCCGACCTGCTGACCGACGGCGACTTCTACCGTCACGACCACCGGCTGATCTTCAAGCACATGGCGCGCATGGTGGACATGGCGCGCCCGGCCGACGTGGTGACGGTGTCCGAAAGCCTGGACAAGAGCAACGAGCTGGCCAGCATCGGCGGCATCGCCTATCTGGCCTCGCTGGCGCAGAACACGCCGTCTGCGGCCAACATCCGCCGCTATGCCGAGATCGTGCGCGAGCGTTCCATCATGCGCGCGCTGGCGCAGGTGGGCACCGAGATTGCCGAGGCGGCCTACAACCCGCAGGGCCGCGACGCGGCGCAGCTGCTGGACGATGCCGAGGGCAAGGTGTTCCAGATCGCCGAATCCACCGCCAAATCCAAGCAGGGCTTTCTGGAAATGCCGGCGCTGCTGAAGGAGGTGGTGGAGCGCATCGACATGCTGTACAGCCGCGAGAACCCGGACGAAGTCACCGGCGTGCCCACCGGCTTTACCGACCTGGATGCCAAGACCTCCGGCCTGCAGGCGGGCGACCTGATCATCGTTGCCGGCCGCCCGTCGATGGGCAAGACCGCGTTCTCGATGAACATCGCCGAGCACGTGGCGGTGGAGGCGCACCTGCCGGTGGCGGTGTTCTCCATGGAAATGGGTGGCGCGCAGCTGGTGATGCGTATGCTGGGCTCGGTGGGCCGGCTGGATCAGCACGTGCTGCGTACCGGCAAGCTGGGCGACGAGGACTGGCAGAAGCTGACCTACGCCATCGGCAAGCTGTCCGAGGCGCCGATGTACATCGACGAAACCCCGGGCCTGACCGCGCTGGAACTGCGTGCCCGCGCCCGCCGCTTGGCGCGCCAGCACGGCGGCAAGCTCGGCCTGATCGTGATCGACTACCTGCAGCTGATGTCCGGCTCCGGTCGTGGCGACAACCGTACCGCAGAACTGGGCGAAATTTCGCGCGGCCTCAAGGGCCTGGCCAAGGAGCTGCAGGTGCCGGTGATTGCGCTGTCGCAGCTGTCGCGTGCGGTGGAGCAGCGTACCGACAAGCGGCCGATGATGTCCGACCTGCGGGAATCCGGCGCCATCGAGCAGGATGCGGACTTGATCATCTTCATGTACCGCGACGAGTACTACAACCCGGATACCCCGGACAAGGGCGTGGCCGAGGCCATTATCGGTAAGCATCGAAACGGCCCGGTGGGCCGGGTGCGGCTGGCCTTCATCGGCATGTACGCCAAGTTCGACAACGCGGCGGTGCACGGTATCACCGGCTGGGCCGACGCGGACGGTTAATGAGCATGCGGCCAACCTTGGCCGCAGCAACGCAAGGAATGGCGATGAGCTTTTTCGACAAGCACGTATTCATCTGTTGCAACCAGCGCGCCGAAGGCGAAGCCTGCTGCAACAACCACGGCTCCAGCGAGCTGCTGGGCTATATGAAGGACCAGATCAAGGCGCGCGGCCTGGCCGGCGACGGCAAGATCCGCGTCAACAAGGCCGGCTGCCTGGGGCGCTGCGACGATGGCCCGGTGATGGTGGTCTACCCGCAGGAGACCTGGTACACCTTCATCGACAAGGAAGATATCGATGAAATCATCGAGCGCCACATGGTGGGCGGCGAGGTGGTGGAAAGGCTGAAGATCTGATGCTGAAGCAGCTGCAGAAAATCGATATCGCCGGCCCGGTGGGCAAGCTGGAAACCATCGTGATTCCGGCGGCAGGCGACGCTACCGGCATCGCGGTGATCTGCCACCCCAACCCCACCCAGGGCGGCACCAACACCAACAAGGTGGTGCAGACCGCCGCCAAGGCGCTATCGCAGCTGGGTTATGTCTGCTATCTGCCCAATCTGCGCGGCGTGGGTAGTAGCGAGGGTGAGCACGACTACGGCAATGGCGAAGTGGACGACGTGCTGGCGGTGATCGCCCACGCCAAATCGGAGCAGGGCGAACTGCCGCTGGCGCTGGCCGGCTTCTCCTTTGGTGGTTTCGTCGCCGCGCGCGTACGCGAGCGTGTCGAGGCCGACAAGCTGCTGCTGATGGGCGTGGCGGTGGGCAAGTACGTGATTCCGACCCCGCACGTGCCGGAAGACACGCTGGTGATTCACGGTGAGGCGGATGAAGTGATTCCGCTGTCCGCGGTACTGGACTGGGCGCGCCCGCAGCAGCTGCCGGTGATGGTGTTCCCGGATGCCGGGCACTTCTTCCATGGCCGGCTGGTGCAATTGGCGGCGATGATCAAGCGCTGCTGGTAAGCGCTGCGAGCGTAAAGCAAACGGGCTGCCCAGGCAGCCCGTTTTGCGTATGCGGCCAACGTTGGCCGCAAGGCTGATTCTGCTCAGCGGTGCGGCTCGCCGGCGGCCTCGGGCTGGTAGCTGATGCCGTCGATGGTGACCACGATGTGGCCGCCGTCCGGCAGCGGCCAGTCCATGCTCTGGCCCACCGACAGGCCGAGCAGGCTACAGCCCACCGGCGCCAGGATGGAGATGCGGTCCGGGCTGCCGTCGGCGTCGCGCGGGTAGACCAGGGTGAGTTCGCGGATGATGCCGTTGCCCAGGTGGAAGCGCACGCGACTGTTCATGGTTACCACATTGGCCGGCATGTCGGCTGGCTCCACGATGTCGGCGCGGTCCAGCTCTGTCTCCAGGGCGCGGCCAACCTCGCTGTGGCCGGCCTCGCCGGCAAGCAGGGCGCTCAGGCGTTCGTAATCCAGGCTGGAGATGGTAATGCCGGGCAGGGTGCTCATGGCGGGTTCCTCGTTGTCGAATGCGGCGGCATAAAACAATTAAGGCGTGGCCGCTGCCACGCCTTATATGAGGGACATCCGCCTGCGCGGATGGTTCAGCCGCTCAGTGCTTGAACACCGGCTTGGGCGGGGTGCCGTCCGAGGTGGTGAGGATTTCGTAGCCGGTTTCGGTGACCAGGATGGTGTGTTCCCACTGTGCGGACAGGCCGCGATCCTTGGTTACCACCGTCCAGCCGTCGCCCAGGATGCGCAGGTGGCGCTTGCCCTGGTTGATCATCGGCTCGATGGTGAAGATCATGCCGGCTTTCAGCTCCAGGCCGGTGCCCGGCTGGCCGTAGTGCAGCACCTGCGGCTCTTCGTGGAACTTGGTACCGATGCCGTGGCCGCAGAATTCCTGCACCACGCTGTAGCCGGCGGCTTCGGCGTGACGCTGGATGGCGTGGCCGATGTCGCCCAGGCGTGCGCCCGGCTTCACTCGCTCGATGCCTTTCCACATGCACTCGTAGGTTACCTTGCACAGGCGGCGGGCAAAGTCGCTGACTTCGCCCACGTAGTACATGCGGCTGTTGTCGCCGTGGTAGCCATCCTTGATCACGGTGATGTCCAGGTTGACGATGTCACCCTTCTTCAGCGGCTTGTTGTCCGGAATGCCGTGACAGATCACGTGGTTGATCGAGGTGCAGATCGATTTCGGGTACGGGTTGGTGCCATCCGGCGCATAGTTCAGCGGCGCCGGGATGGTGCCCTGTACGTTCACCATGTAGTCGTGGCAGAGCTTGTCCAGCTCTTCGGTGGTTACGCCCGGCTTCACGAACGGGGTGATGTAGTCCAGCACCTCGGCGGCCAGGCGGCCGGCGATGCGCATTTTCTCGATGTCTTCCTGGGTCTTGATGACGATGGCCATGCTGTAATCGCTTGATGGGTGAACGAGTAATGATAGCAAATATCAAGTAGTTACGGGCGCCGGTGGCGCCCGTAAGAGTCCTGGCAAAGCCCTTTCGCATTGCGGAAGGGCTTTGTTTTGCAAATGGGAAGGCTGCCGGTGCAATGACTTGGCTGGAGCGGCCCGGCTTGGCCGGGTCCGGCAGCGTGTAAACGAAGCACTTTGTTGACAGCCTGGCGGGCGCCGGTGGCGCCCGTAGACTCTTGCGCTGGCCGAATGATCAGGCCAGGAACTGGTTGGGGTAGACCTCGTCGATCAGGGTGCGGCAATCGACGATGCGCAGGTCATTGTCCTTGGCGAAGTCCATCAGGAAGCGGAATACCGGCGGGTGCAGCTTTTCCATTTTCTTGTCGACGGCAACGCAGCGGATGCCGTCCAGCAGCATCGGACGCACGAACTGGTGGTAGGCCAGCTTCTGGTCGTCGCCAAACGAGGACAGGATGCCGGCCAGGCGTTCCGCCCAATCACTGGGGCGGAAGGTGCGGCCTTCGGAGGTAACACCTTGGATAACAATTTCGTAGGGGTTGCAGATCATTGACGTAACCGGGCGCTTGTTCTTGTGGGGTGTGGTCTCTGTCCGTGTCCTGTCTGTTTATTATGCGGGGCGCTGTTTTGTGATTATTGGGCCGACAGGTTAGCGGGTTATCCCTCAATTTTACCCGAAAACGCCGGTCGGGACACCTGCAAAAAAGGCGGATTTCCCTGATTGCGCGTCATCAGATACGGCGGAACGCCGGCAGCGAAGCCAGCAGTTTCTTGCCATAGCTCTGCCGCACGATGCGGTTGTCGAGGATGGTGACGCGGCCGTAATCGCTCTCGGTGCGGATCAGGCGGCCCACCGCCTGCACCAGTTTGATTGAGGCTTCCGGCACCGTCAGCTCCACGAAGGGGTTGCCGCCGCGTTTTTCGATCCAGCGTGCCAGTGTGCGGCCAACCGGGTCGTCCGGCATGGCGAACGGCAGCTTGGCGATGATCACGTGCACGCAGGCTTCGCCCGGCAGGTCCAGACCTTCGGAGAAGGAGTCCAGCCCGAACAGCACGCTGGCGCGGCCTTCCAGCAGCGCGGTGTGGTGCCGCTGCAGAATCACCGCCTTGGGCAGCTCGCCCTGTAGCAGTACATGTCCGCGCAGCGCGGCATCCAGCCCTTCGGCCACTTCCTGCATCTGCTTGCGCGAGGTGAACAGCACCAGGGTGCCCACCGCCTCGCTGCAGTCGATCAGCCGCGGCAGCCAGTCGATGATCTCGCGGGTGTGTGCCGACGGGTCCTTGGGGGTGGCTGCCAGCGGCGGCAGGTACAGCTCGCCCTGTTCGCTGAAGTTGAACGGCGAATCCAGTGCCACGCAGGTGACGTCCGGCAGCCACTTCAGGCCGGTCTGCGACAGCAGCAGGTCGAAGTTGCCAAGCGAGCGCAGCGTGGCGGAGGTGAGCAGGGCGCCGGACACGCGCCGCCACAGCGTGGCGGCCAGGCTGGCGGCGGCGCTTACCGGCGAGGCGGAGAACACGTAGTCGCCCTTGCCGTCCAGGCGGCGCGTCACCCACTTGGCGATCGGCGGCGCCGCTTCATCCGGCTCTTTCTCGAACAGATCCCACAGCGCCACCAGCTGCTCGCACTTGCCAACGAAGAAGCCGGCGTCGGCGGCGGTCTTGTCTAGCAGTAGTGCGTCCTGCTGCTTGTCCTTGCGCTGCAGTACCAGCGCGTCGGCCATGCCGGACAGGTTCTTGTACAGGCTGCGCGCCGACAGTGCCATGTTGGCCGCAGGAATCTTCATGTGCTCCGGCAGCACGCCGTCTTCCACCAGCCAGGACGGCTCCATATTGTCACTGGCGGCCTCCAGCGATTGCTCACCCTGCAGCAGCCACAGCCATTCGTTGAGGCTTTCCATGCAGGCGCCGGCGGCATCGATGGCGTTGACCGATAGCTCCGGTTTGTCGATCAGCGAGTCGACGCGGGTAGCCAGCGCCGCCACCTTGTCCAGCCAGCCCATGGCCTGCGCCACGCTGTGCTCGGCGGCGAACTGGTTCACCGCCTTCTTGGCCAGGTGGTGCGCCTCGTCGATGCAGTAGAAGCTGTGCTCCGGCGCCGGCAGGATCACGCCGCCGCCCATGGTCACATCGGCCAGCAGCAGGTCGTGGTTGGCGACTACCACGTCCACGGTTTCCAGTGTTTCGCGCGCCAGGTAGAACGGGCATTCGGCGCGGTTGGGGCAGCCGGCTTTCAGGCAGCCGTGGCGGTCGTTGGTGACGCGGCGCCACAGGTCGTCTTCGATGTTTTCCGCCCAGGTGTCGCGGTCTCCGTTCCACTTGCGGTAGTAGAAGGCGTCGGCCAGCTGGCGCAGGGCGTCGATCTCGGCCTGTTCCGGCTTGCGCTCCCACAGCGCCATGGTCGGGTCGGGTGACAGCAGCTCGCCCTGGGCGTTGTCGGCGGTGAGCTGGTACAGGCGGTACGGGCACAGGTAGCGGCCGCGGCCCTTGGCCAGGGCGAAGGTCAGCTCCAGGCCGCTTTTTTCGATCAGGAATGGCAGGTCGCGGTTGACCAGCTGCTCCTGCAGCGCAATGGTGGCACTGGTGACCACCAGCTTCTTGTTGCGGCACTTGGCCATTACGCCGCCGGCCAGCAGGTAGGCCAGGCTCTTGCCGACGCCGGTAGGGCCTTCCACCACGGCGATGCTCTCGCCGTTGCGTTCCACCGCCTCGCCTTCCTCGTTCACCGGCTGGGCACGGCCAAAGGCATTGGCAATTTCGGCCAACATGCGGCGCTGGGCGGCACGCGGGCGGAATCCCGGCAGGTTGTCGGCAATGGCGCGGTAATGGTCGCGCAGCAGGTTTTTTTCGGCATCGGTCAGCATGCGCGCATTGTAACGGATTCGCTGCGGCAACGCCGCCTGCGGCCAACGTGGCATGACGCCCAGGCGCGGCATAGGATGAAGTCAGCGCCACGTCATGAGCGCACATCGCAAGGGGGCGGCCATGCATCCGGTGAGCAGGGTATTGGTGGTGAGCAATGACGCGCCATGGCAGGCGGAGGTGGTGGCAGGGCTGCAGCGTGCCGGCGCGCTGCTGGATAACCCGTTCGGCCTGTGCGTGGAAGGGGTGCCCGGCAGCGCCGAAGCGGCGCAGCGCGTGCTGGCCGACGGCGAGGTGCAGATCGTGCTGATCGACAAGGGGCTGCGCGAGAACGGCGAGCCGCAGCCGGCAGTGGCACTGGCCAATCACATCAACCAGCTGCGGCCGGAGCTGTCGCTGTACATCCTGCTGCAGGACGATGACGAAAAGCTGCTGATGGAGGAGCTGGCCAGCCATGCCATCGACGGCTATTTCTACCGCGACGAGCAGGATGTCAGCGGCTGGTTCCGCATTCTGTCGGCGGAAATGGGCGAGAAAGCGGCCACGCCATTCTACGACCGCCTGAAGCAGTACGTGGCAATGGCCAAGGATTCCTGGCACACGCCGGGGCACTCCGGCGGCGATTCGCTGAAGGGCAGCCCGTGGGTGGGCGACTTCTACGAGTTTGTCGGCGAGGAGATGCTGCGTGCCGACCTGTCGGTGTCGGTGCCGATGCTGGATTCGCTGCTGCACCCCACCGGGGTGATCGCCGAGGCGCAAAGGTTGGCCGCAAAGGCCTTCGGCGCGCGCAAGACCTACTTTGCCACCAACGGCACGTCCACCTCCAACAAGGTGATCTTCCAGACCCTGCTGGCGCCCGGCGACAAGCTGCTGCTGGACCGCAACTGCCACAAGTCGGTGCACCACGGGGTGATCCTGTCCGGCGCGCGGCCGGTGTACCTGGATTCCTCGGTCAACCGCCACTACGGCATTTTCGGCCCGGTGCCCAAGCAGGTGATCTTCGACGGTATTGCGGCCAACCCCGATGCACGGGTGCTGATCCTGACTTCCTGCACCTACGACGGCCTGCGCTACGACCTGGCGCCCATCATCGCCGCCGCCCACGCTGCCGGTATCAAGGTCATCGTGGACGAGGCCTGGTATGCGCATGCGCGCTTTCACCATGCCTTCCGCCCCACGGCGCTGGAAGCGGGGGCGGATTACGTTACCCAGAGCACGCACAAGGTGCTGTCGGCGTTCTCGCAGGCCAGCATGATTCACGTCAACGACCCTGCCTTCGACGAGCACCTGTTCCGCGAAAACTTCAATATGCATACCTCCACCAGCCCGCAGTACAACCTGATCGCCTCGCTGGACGTGGCGCGCAAGCAGGCGGTAACCGAGGGCTACCGGCTGCTGAGCCGTGCACTGCGGCTGGCGCAGGAGTTGCGCGGCAAGATCAACTCCACCGGCGCCTTCCGTGCGCTGGAGCTGGACGACCTGCTGCCGGAGGCGGTGCGCGGCGATGGCGTGCAGCTGGACCCGACCAAGATCACCGTGGACATCTCGCAATCGGGCTACAGCAGCGACGAGCTGCAGCTGGCGCTGTTCGAACGCTTCAATATCCAGGTGGAGAAATCCACTTTCAACACTATTACCCTGCTGCTGACACTGGGGGCGACGCGCAGCAAGGTGTCCCGGCTGTTCGATGCGCTGTTGCGGCTGGCCAAGGAGCTGCGCCCGCCACGGCATTACCACCGGCTGCCGGAGATTCCCGGCTTCTCGCGCCTGGCCTGCCTGCCGCGCGACGCGTTCTACGAGGCCGGCGAGCGGCTGTCGCTGCTGGACGACGACGGCCTGCCCAATGCCGCGCTGTACGGCCGGGTGTGTTGCGACCAGATCGTGCCGTATCCGCCGGGCATACCGGTGCTGGTGCCGGGGCAGGTGATCGAAGCGCCCATCATTGCCTACCTGGCGCGTTTGCTGAAAACGCAGAAGTCGATAGAAATGCACGGCCTGCTGGAGGAAACCGAATACGGGCTGCGGGTGCTGAGCCCGGAAGAGCTGGCCGAACTGCCCAGTTGCGCCTGGTTCAACTGACATTTGGTACGGGGCAGGGTGCGGGGTGGTGCAGTGTGGCGGGTAGCGCAAATAAGGTGTTAATAATACTAAACAGGCGTTTGCCTGCTAAGTGCCTGTTTCCTATCGCATGTTGCGCGGTAGCGCGTGTTGCGGTGCGATAGGCGTGGGCAGGCGGGGTTGTCAGCACACTGGATTTCGGATACATATAACCATGTCGCAATTTTGTAAATCGCCGAGTCAATATCGGCGCAATTGCGCCCCCTCATACCCAATGACGGATGTTTTGCGTGTAGTAATGTGCCACTGCGCATGAAAACGCCATGTTTTCACGCTGCGGTGGCATTAATTTTTTCGGAATTCATCATGAGCCAAGTCAGACATTACCTGCAGTTCAGCGACCTCACCGCGGCGGAATACCAATACCTGTTTCAGCGTGCCCAGGTGATGAAGCGACGACAGGTCTCCGGCCAGCTGTACCAGCCGCTGCAGGGCAAGGTGATGTCGATGATCTTCGAGAAAAACTCCACGCGCACCCGCGTGTCGTTCGAGTCCGGTATGGCGCAACTGGGCGGCCATGCCATGTTCCTGGATGGCAAGAGCTCGCAGATCGGCCGTGGCGAGCCGGTGGAAGACACCGCCCGCGTGCTGTCGCGCATGAGCGATATCATCATGATCCGCACCTTCGAGCAGAGCTTGGTGGAGCGCCTGGCGGCCTATTCCCGCGTGCCGGTGATCAACGGCCTGACCAATGAATATCACCCGTGCCAGATACTGGCCGACATCCTGACCTATATTGAGCATCGCGGAGACATTCGCGGCAAGACCGTGGCCTGGATCGGCGATGGCAACAATATGGTGCGCACCTGGCTGCAGGCAGCCAAGCTGCTGGGCTTCAAGCTCAAGGTGGCCACCCCGGTGGGCTACGAGCTGACGGTGCTGGATGGCGAACATTACGGCAGCGATTGCTTCGAAGCCTTCCACAACCCGCAGTCGGCGGTGGAAGGTGCCGACCTGGTGACCACCGACGTGTTCACCAGCATGGGCTACGAGGCAGAGGCCGAGGCGCGACGCCAGGCTTTCGACGGCTATATGGTGACTGCCGAACTGATGCGTGCGGCCAACCCGGACGCGCTGTTCATGCACTGCCTGCCGGCGCATCGCGGCGAAGAAGTGGCGGCCGACGTGATCGACGGCCCGCAAAGCGTGGTCTGGGACGAGGCGGAAAACCGCATGCACGGCCAGAAAGCGCTGATCGAATACCTGTTGCTGGGTCAGGTTCACGACTGAACCGGCGCAAACTCACACCTGTGGAAAGAGAAAACGATGGCTGACATCAACAAAGTGGTACTGGCCTATTCCGGTGGCCTGGATACTTCGGTGATCCTGAAGTGGCTGCAAGACACCTACCAGTGTGAAGTAGTGACCTTCACTGCCGACCTGGGGCAGGGCGAGGAGCTGGAGCCGGCACGTCAGAAAGCGCTGAAATTCGGCATCAAGCCGGAAAACATTTTCATCGACGACCTGCGCGAAGAGTTCGTGCGCGACTTCGTATTCCCGATGTTCCGCGCCAACACCGTGTACGAAGGCGAGTACCTGCTGGGTACCTCCATCGCCCGTCCGCTGATCGCCAAGCGCCAGATCGAGATCGCCAACCTGACCGGCGCCGACGCGGTATCGCACGGCGCTACAGGCAAGGGTAACGACCAGGTGCGTTTTGAGCTGGGCTACTACGGCCTGAAGCCGGACGTGAAAGTGATTGCCCCGTGGCGCGAGTGGGACCTGCTGTCCCGCGAAAAACTGCTGGCCTATGCCGAGAAGAACGGCATTCCGGTAGAAGCCAAGCACAAGGGCGGCGGCGCACCGTACTCCATGGACGCCAACCTGCTGCACATCTCCTTCGAAGGCCGTCACCTGGAGAACCCGTCCGCCGAGGCCGAAGAAGCCATGTGGCGCTGGACCGTGTCGCCGGAAGCGGCACCGGACGCCCCGGAATACCTGGACGTGGAATTCGAGAAGGGCGACATCGTGGCGCTGAACGGCGTGCGCATGAAGGCCCACGAAGTGCTGACCAAACTGAATGAGCTGGGCGGCAAGCACGGTATCGGTCGCCTCGACCTGGTGGAAAACCGCTACGTGGGCATGAAGTCCCGCGGCTGCTACGAAACCCCGGGCGGCACCATCATCCTGAAGGCCCACCGCGCCATCGAATCCATCACCCTGGATCGCGAAGTGGCCCACCTGAAGGACGATCTGATGCCGCGCTACGCCAGCATCATCTACAACGGCTACTGGTGGGCGCCGGAGCGCAAGGCGCTGCAGGCGCTGATCGACACCACCCAGCAGACCGTCAACGGCTGGGTGCGCCTGAAGCTGTACAAGGGCAATGTGATCGTGGTGAGCCGCGATTCCAAGACCGATTCGCTGTTCGACATGAACATCGCCACCTTCGACGATGACGGCGGCGCCTACAACCAGGCCGACGCCGGCGGCTTCATCAAGCTGAACGCGCTGCGCATGCGCATTGCTGGCCGTCTGCACGGCAAGTAAGCTGTTTTGTATCAAACAAAACCGCGCCCCTCGGGGTGCGGTTTTTGTTTGTGCGCCGTATAATTGCCGGTCAACCGCAATCTCCGAGCCGCTGTCATGAGTGAAGAGCAATTTACCAACTGGTCGATGGGCATCCTGTTGACCGGCCTGATCATTTTCATGGGTTTCATTGTCTGGGATCTGGGCAAGAAATCGCAGGCCGGCAAGTTCGGCATGTTCATCCTGTTCCTGGTGTTGGGCTTGGGGGTGGGCGGATTCGTGTTCAAGAACATTCTGGTGGAATTCCTGATGCCGTAAGGGCTCGCCACCATGCTGTCAGGCAGCCTGTCGGCTGCCAGGGAAAGGAAGCATCACATGCCGTCGTTTGACATCGTGTCCGAGATCGACAAGGTTGAGTTGCGCAATGCCATCGACCAGTCCAACAAGGAAGTGACCAACCGCTACGACTTCAAGGGCTCGGATGCCCGCATTGAAACCGGTGACAAATCGCTCACCCTGTTTGCCGACAGTGAATTCCAGCTGGATCAGGTGAATGACATCCTGGTGGGCAAGCTGGCCAAGCGCGGCATCGACGTGCGCTGCATGGACTACGGCAAGCTGGAGAAGGTCAGCGGCAACAAGGTCAAGAAGGTGGTGACGGTAAAGGAAGGCCTGGAGACCGAGCTGGCCAAGAAGATCGTCAAACTGATCAAGGATGCCAAGATCAAGGTACAGGCCGCGATCCAGGGTGAGGCGGTGCGTGTTACCGGCCCCAAGCGCGACAACCTGCAGGAAGTGATTGCCCTGCTGCGCAAGGACATCGTCTCCGACATGGAGAACGGCTTCCCGCTGCAGTTCAACAACTTCCGCGACTGATGCCTTGCGGCCAACGTTGGCCGCATGATGGCAATAAAAAACGCCGACCAGTTGGTCGGCGTTTTCATGTGTGCTCCGCGCTCAGTCGCGGTTGCCGGCCAGGGCCAGCAGCAGCTGCAGCAGGCTGGTGAACAGGTTGTAGATGCTGATGTAGATGCCCAGCGCGGCGGAGATGTAGCTGGTTTCACCGCCATCCACCACGTTCTTCACTTCCCACAGGATCATCATCGAGCTGAACAGCGCGAAAGCCGCGGCGATGGTCAGCTGCAGGGCCGGCATCTGCAGAAACAGGTTGGCCACCACGGCGATCATCAGCACCACGGCGCCCACGGTAAGGAATTTGCCCATGCCGGACAGATCGCGTTTGGTGGTGGTGGCAATGCCGGCCATCACCGCGAACACGACGGCGGTGGCACCGCCGGCCACCATGATCAGCTGCGCGCCGTTACTGAAGCGCAGCGCAAACTGCAGCAATGGTCCCAGCAGCAGGCCCATCATGAAGGTGAAGCCCAGCATCAGCGGAATACCCAGCGCGCTGTTGCGGTTGGCCTGGATGGCGAACACCAGGCCGTAAAACACCGCCATGATCGCCAGCGAACCCAGCAGTGGGCTGGCGGCCAGGAAGGCGAAGCTCATCTTGATGCCCACGGCAGCGCCGATGATGGTTGGAATCATCGATAGTGCCAGCAGGCCGTAGGTGTTGCGCATCACCTTGTTGCGGTCGACAGCGTAGCTGGCTGCGCGGTAAGCGGGTTGATATTGTTGATTCATGGCGACGTTGCTCCTCGCACTTTGGGGTAAGGTTTGTTTATGCAGCGTGTGACTACAAACAGTTACACAAGTTTCCTACGACAGTACCATTCAGTGCAAGTACTTGCCAATAAATTGCCGGCAGGCTAATATCCCACGCCTGCCAGACACTGATTTGGCAATGCGAGAGTGGCGGAATTGGTAGACGCACTGGATTTAGGTTCCAGCGCCGCAAGGCGTGAGAGTTCGAGTCTCTCCTTTCGCACCACCCACTGGCAGCAAGTAGGTGCTGCTGCCCAGTTTTTCAAGTGGAAGCGTGGCCGAGTGGTTTAAGGCAGCGGTCTTGAAAACCGCCGAAGGTGTGAGCCTTCCGTGAGTTCGAATCTCACCGCTTCCGCCAGAAATATCCTGCAATATCAATATATTGCAGCGAGTCAATCATTTGCGAAACCCCGCTGTTGCTATTTGTCGAATGAAAGCAGACAAAGAGATGACCGCGAGACAGGTCGGAGTGTTCCTCCGTAGTGGTTCCACAAACTACTACTGTCGGGTTTATATTCCCAAGCAATTCCAAGAAAACTTCCAAGGCAAGGCATCGATAATCCGTTCACTCGGGGCATCTCAATCAGCTGAAGCCAACAAAAAGCCATTGTTATCCACATGGAAATGGATAACGAGTTTCAGCGGCTTGAAGCGCTATATCGCGCAACCACACTTGATTCATTGGCGCCAGAACAGATTCAGGCGATTGGCCACGATGAACTCGCCAAGGCATTGGCTTTGGATGGGCAAAACCGCATCGAAGGGCTGAATGTCGAACAGGTGGAAGCAAGGGGTGATGTCTCGGCTTGGATTGTTGGGTATAGGTTTCGTTCAGCACCGGAGAAACCCGATCAGCCTTGGTAACAGCGGCTTTCAAATTGTCCGGTACGATGACGCGAGAAGCGCCACCAAAATACTCGAACATCCTGACGTGCGAGGAGATCCAGTCGCGGGAGCGCTGCGTCCAGATGACTTCGCAATAGGTATAGTTCGAGCCCCCAGTACGCCAATAAACACCTGTGCCGTGCGGATTTCTTCAGTGACCGGATTAGTAATGCCAATCGTCATGCCGGAGTAATCAACATAGGCGGTTTCGCCATACACTTCGGCACGTCGCACCGAGATACGTAGTGATCGCTTGTATGTGAACCAGCTACCGGATGGGGGAAGCTGTTCCCCGAGTTGACTCCGGATGCCTGTGGGAAGACCAATGAGCAGTTCTCCAAGCGGTTCAGCGGTGTCTTGCGTGACTGGTGGCTCAAGCGGGATGGCATCAACTCCCACGGCCTCCGCCATGGCTTCAAGGGCATCTGCCGAGCCTGTGGGATTAATAAGGCATTGCATGATGCCCTGACCGGTCACCGCTCTGCTGCATCTACAGGGCGTCTATACGGCAGTGAGCAGTACTCGCTAGAGCCACTGTTGAGGCTATGGGGCGGATCACGGCGAAGGGGCTGGACTTGTCACGGGTGAGTGCAGGGCTGGCTATGTGACTGATGGGCGTGTTGCCCTTGGTGGTCTGCGCGGGTGGCATGGGCTGGTGATGCGATATGGTTATGCTAAAAGATACACTATTGACATATATTCTACTTGCATTTAGGATTTACATCCCATTTCAATAAATATTAGTGATTTGCTATGAAAAAAGTATTTGCTCTGGCTGCTTTTGCCGTTCTCTCCAGTGGTGCTTTTGCTGGCGGTTTTGATGGTGTCTACGCCGAAGCTGCTATTGGCTACGCGCACTCCAAAACTGACGTTGATGGCACTGCTCCTTCCCAGAACAGCACTGTTGGCAAGCTGACTGCTGGTTACTCCCAGGCATTCAACCAGTTCAACTTGGCTGGAAATGCTTACTTCATTATCGGTGATCAGAAAGCAGGTTCCGTGTCCGGCTCCGATGGCACCTTTACCGGTACTGTCGATTCCAAGGGCACAGATACCTGGGGCCTCTCTATTGAGCCGGGTATCAACTTGAACGACAACGCCTTGGTTTACGCGAAGCTCGGCTACGCTCAGACTACCGGCAAGATCGAGGTGAATGGCACGTACAATGGCGCCCCGGTCTCTGGCTCTGCCTCCACCACCTTCCACGGTTTCTCTTACGGTGTTGGTGCCAAATATAAGTTCTCCTCGAACCTGTACGGTGTAGTTGAAATCCAGCAGATCGACTACCGCTCCAAAGATGGCGTCAAGCCGTCTACCTTCATGAGCAACATCGGTATCGGCTACAAGTTCTGATTTTGAGTCGCGAATCCCAAGGCCCACCACACGGTGGGTTTTTTGTTTGTTTAGTCAGCGCGTAAGAAGCCCTTGGACTGTCTTCAGGCGTGGGCTACCTTGTCATTGCGGGAACACCCCCGAATGGAGGTCGCCATGCTTGAGCTTGAAGAACTACATGAAGTCGGTGGTGACCGGATTATGGTTCATGCCCGGTTTGATGGTGTCCCGGTTCACTTCCACATTGATGCGGATGCCGTAGACGATTTCTTGCAGATTGAACAGCGAGGAGTCGCCCACTCGGCAAAGGTGCTTGCAGACAACTGGAGTCGCTTTGTACCTCGGCTGGAGCCGTTCATCGCGCGGCGTGAAGGGCATGACTTCCTGATTACGACGGGGCTGCTCAATCCCTAGCCCGTAGGGCAGTGAGGCCGCTGAGGCCACCATCAGCTCTGCCGGGTAGTTCATCAGTCAGCTACGTACCTGCTCCGGGTTCTGGCAGGTCAAACTCGGTAATTGTAGGGGGCAGGTATTCCGTCCGCTCTAGCTCGTCTCAAGCCTTATAGCCGCACTCGGGCAAGTCTGTGTCAAGTTGCCTAGCCAAGACCTCCAGGGCAATGAAGAGACTATGTAGCCTGCTCTGGGTGGTCTGTGTTGATCCCAGCGGCAATTTGCGTCAGCCCTTCCATGAGCTTCACGACCTGCTTCTGTGGGTTTGGCTTGTCCAGCAAGCCGTATCTGTGAAACTGGTGAATGAAGCATCGGCAAGCATCCTGCAAGTTTCTGGGCGAGATGATGGGGAGCCAAGGGAACTGGTTCACAGGCGACTATGGATAGGCTGATGATTACCCATAAAGATAAGTGTAAGGGCCTGATGGAAGACCCTGTATCAAGAATGAGTTACTGGCTCCAGAAGCAATGACTTTTCAAAATGACCAAAAATCAGAGCTGCACAACGTGAGTGTTGAACTCGGCCTTTGCTCAATACCCCATTTCGCTCTATATCCCCAATTGCTTCCTTGGGTAGGACAGTTCTACTTAACATGCCCACTCAGGGTGCTTGTTCTAGGCGAAAGTCATTACCTCAAGCCCGAGAGCACTTACCACCTAGATTCTGAGGCTTGGTATAAAGGAGTAGATTTATCAAGCGCCACCGATGTGGGCCACTTCAAGACGCGCGGTATTATCAAAAATGGCATCGCCAAACAGTGGGCAGGTAAGTCGAAACTCATCTACCGCAACATTGCCGCTGCTATTGTTGCGAGCGGGCTAGTTCATTGTGACTCACCGTTCCAGTACATCTCCTACATGAACTACTTTCAGCGCCCAGCCCAGGCTTCAGGAGATTCTCTTGCGCCATCTGCACAGGACAAACTTCACAGTGCCAGAGTCGTCAGCAGTGTTATCGAGATTCTGCAACCAGAACTTGTCATCTGCTGCAGTTCATTGGCATGGGGGGCAGCGAAAGAAATGGGGCTAATAGGAAACTCCGTCAGCTTGAAGACGGTGTTCGTCCGGTCAGTTCATCCAGCTACCCGCTGGTGGAATACAAAAATGAAAAAACACAAAGAGCTAACAGGAACGCAGCTGTTTGTACATGGCATAAAAAATAGGCTCAATAACCTGATAAACCGGGATGTGCCCGTTTGGGCGGAACTAGAAGCCACCGAATAGGGCTACGGATGAAGTCAGGGCAGACTTACGGGACAGGGCAGGGTTGGAGACTGGGCCAAGCGTAACCGGACAGGGTGTCCGCCAGTTGATCCAGCGAGGAGCTAGGGTGGCGCTGGGTGAGGACGACTCTCTGTCGGTGACTGAGCTGCCTTCAGGCTTGATGCTACTCTCGCCGATCCCGAAGTATTCCGCAGTGGCCTTGATAGTGCCCCTGTCTCCGCCATCCATGCAACTACAGCAGCGTCATCAACCGACTTGGGCCTGCCAGTGTATCGACCCACAGCCTTGGCGATCTCGATACCACGCCGCTGCATCTCCTTGCGGTTCACATCGTCCACCTCACCCTGAGCAGCCATGACAGCATCACGGGTAACTTATGTCTGTCTACCCCGCCTCTACCGGTGACGATTGTAAAACCAGCAGCAAGGTTTGTATGGTTAGCTTGGCCGCCGGGAAATCCAGAGCCTGCACTTGCTGACGTAAGGCGTCAAACTGGCTGGCATAGGTGACGGGGGCCAGCTGCGGCATGGCCTCCAGCATGTCCAGCGCCTGAAGGTTGCCGGCCTCCAGCAAGGCGTGCATCGCTTGCAGCTGCGGGAGCATGGCTTTGTCACTCCAGGCGGCGTGTGGTTTCCTGTTGCTCAGGGTGTCGGCAGGCAGGGCCTGATGCAGCAGATTGCTGGCTTTGTGCAGCATGTCTGTCAGAACCGGAACTGTATCCGATGGCAGCGTCTGGCCAGCGCGGCTCTGCTCTTCAAGCGCGGCTGCCTGGCGGGAGAGCCCCCGGGCGCCCAGCGTTGCCGCACAGCCCTTGATACTGTGGCACAGCAGGCTGCATCTGTCGGCATCTGCGGTCTGGATTGCCTCGTCAAGGGAGGCCAGCAGCCGCTGCAGTTCCGGCATGAACTGGGTCAAGGCTGTACGGTAGACATCCAGTGTGCCGCCAAAACGGCGTCTGATTTCCTCCAGTGGCTCTATGTCTGCTATGTCCGGTTCTTCCCCGGCCTCACTGACAGATGGCTTGTCCAGCTGCTGCCCGCTTCCCAGGGCCAGCAATACCGTCAACAGCTGTTCCAGGTCGACCGGCTTGCTGATGTGGTCGTTCATGCCCGCGGCCATGCAGGCTGCCCGGTCGTTGCTCGACGCATTGGCGGTCATGGCGATGATGGGCAGGCCGGAAAAGCGTGCATCGCTCCGGATCCGCCGCGTGGCTTCCAGTCCATCGATGTCCGGCATCTGTATGTCCATCAGCACGGCATCGAATGGTTCGCTGCCGTGCAGCACCTGTTCCACGCCGGGCAGGCCGCCTTCGGCCACGGCGACGCGGGCACCCTCGTGGCCCAGCAGTTCGGCGGCGATCTGCCGGTTCAGCGCATTGTCTTCCACCACCAGAATATGCATGCCCTGCAGCCGTTGCGGCTTGAGGACGATCTGGCCGGGTGCCTGATCGGGTTGCCCCTGCAGGGCGCGGTACACCGAGCGCAATAGTTGGTTGGGGGTGACGGGTTTGGTCAGCAGGTCGATGTACGGGGTGTCTTCCTGCTGAAGGTTGGCCGCAAGCATTTCCTTGTCGTGCGCCGTCAGCATGATGACCAGCGGTATGCGCCCGCTCTGTTGCAGGCTGTCGCGGATCAGGCGGGCTGCCGTCAGGCCATCCATATCCGGCATTTTCCAGTCCATCAGGATCACATCGTAGTCGCAGCCCTGATGCTGGGCCTGCAGGACGGCGCCGACAGCGGCCAGCCCGCCTTTCACCAGCTGGGCCTGCCACCCCAGCGGCGCAATGGTCTGCATGACCAGCTCCGCCACCAGGGCGTTGTCTTCCACCACCAGCACCCGCAACGGCTTGTCGGGCAGGCTGACCTGCTCGACCAGCGGGGTGTTGTCGGCGATGGGCAGCCAGACATCGAACCAGAAGCAGCTGCCGGTGCCGAGCTGGCTTTCCAGTTGCAGCTGACCTCCCATCAGCTGGACCAGGCGCTGGCTGATGACCAGGCCCAGGCCGGTGCCGCCATAGCGGCGGGTGGTGGAGGCCTCGGCCTGGGTAAAGCCATCGAAGATGCGGGCCTGCTGCTCCGGGCTGATGCCGATGCCGGTGTCCTTGACGGCAAATCGCAGCTGCAGTCTGTCTTCCGTGCGTGACTGGGTGCTTATCCGTAGTTGCACCAGACCCTGCCTGGTGAATTTGAGCGCATTGCCGGTCAGATTGATCAGCACTTGCAGCAGGCGCAGGCCATCGCCCATGAGTTGCTGCGGCAGGCCGGGGTCGATGTCGAACATGATCTCCACATCGGTGTCGCCCTGGTTGCCGGACAGCACGATGGCTAGGTCATGCAGCAGGCTTTCCAGCTCGAAGGCATGGATATCCAGCTGCAGTTTGCCGGCTTCGATTTTGGAGTAGTCGAGAATGTCGTTCAGCAGGCCGAGCAGGGCGGTGCCGGCGCCCTGGGCCTTGGTGACATAGTCAAGCTGGCGGTCGGAAAGCGGCGTCTGTTTGACCAGCTGCAGCATGCCGAGTACGGCATTCATCGGCGTGCGGATTTCGTGGCTCATATTGGCCAGGAACGTGGATTTGGCGGCGCTGGCGGCATCGGCACGCTCCTTGGCTTCCCGCAGGCGGCTTTCCAGCTCCAGCTGCGCGGTGATGTCCCGGTTGATGCCGGTGACGCGCCGCGCCTTGCCTTCGCTGTCGCGTTCGATCTTTGCGCCTGCCTGGATGAAAATGATGCTCCCGTCGGGGCGCACCACCCGGAAGATCGAGCTGTAGGCATCATGGCCCGTTACGGCATCCAGCAGGGCTTTCTCTGCCGCGGCAATATCGTCCGGGTGCACCCGGCTGTACCAGTGCTGATAATCAAGCTTTTGCTCCCGTGGCCAGTCATACAGTTCGAACATGCGGTCGTTCCAGTGCAGGGCGTTATCGGCCAGCGTCCAGGTCCACACACCCAGTTCGGCCACATTGGCGGCCATCTCCAGCTGGTCGCGCGTGGCCAATACTTCTGCCTGCTGTTTTTGCAACAGGGACAGATCTGTCAATACCGCGACCGCAATATGTTCATCGGCCGACAGGCGCTCACCCAGGCTGAGCTGGGCGGGGAAGTTGCTGCCGTCCCGGCGCTGGGCCAGCACTTCCATCCGCTGGGCGCCATGCGGCACCAGCTCACCTTGCAAGCCTGCCAGCAGGTGCCGGTATTCGCAGGGAGGCAGATGCGGCAGCAACAGGTCCAGCGGTTGACCGATGATCTGCTCGCTTGCCCAGCCGAAGACTTCTTCACCGGCATGGTTGAAGGACTGGATGATGCCCAGGTAGTTGACGGTGAATACCGGGCTGGGGGCCGTATCCAGAATGGCCTGCGTCGTGGCCAGACTGGCGGCAAGCTGGCGCTGGGCTTGCAGCCGCTGGCTGATATCGACGGCAATGAACAGGTAGCCGCAGCTGCTGTCCTGCACATCCAGGATGGGGGTAACGGTAACGGATACCGGAAACTGGCTGCCGTCCTTGCGGACATAGGTCCATTCGCACACCTCCGCACCCAGCAGGTCTGCCTGGTGGACCAGCACCTGGAAGCCAGAGGCATCGGGCAGGCCGGCCATTTGCAGCGCCGTGCTGTGCTGGCTGACTTCGCTGACAAGGTGAATCTGCAGCGGCGTGATCTTGCCGACCACTTCCACCGAGTGGTAGCCCAGCATCAACTCCGCGCCGCGGTTGAACAGGGTGATGTTGCCTTGCGGGTCGGTGGCGATGATGGCCATCTCGGTGGCTGCACGCAGCACACTTTCCAGCAGCTGGTTGACGTGAGCCAGCTCCTGCGTGCGCTCCTTCACCTGGGCTTCCAGGCTGCTGTTCAGCTCGTGGATGCGCGCTTCTACCTGTTTCTGGCGGCTGATGTCGCGGATGGTTTTCGACCCGCCCACTACTTCGCCTTGCGCGTTCAGGATGGGGGAGGCGGTCAGCGACACATCCAGCAGCTTGCCATTCTTATGCCGCCGGCGGGTTTCCAGCCCCGGCAGCCGCTTGCCTTCCCTGATGCTCTGCAGGATGTTTTTTTCCTCTGCCTGCAGGTTTTCCGGCACCAGCAGGTCGGCCACCCGCTGCCCCAGTGCTTCTGCTGCGCTGTAACCGAACAGGGCCTCGGCACCGCTGTTCCACGCGGTGATGGTGCCATCGGTCTGAAGGCCGATGATGCCGTCCGCCGAACTGGACACAATGGCGGCCAGCTGCGCCTGCTGCCCATAGAGTTCTTTGCGACGCAGCTGGTTGAGGCTCAGTGCCACTACCAGGGCGGTCAGCATGGTGCTGGCCAGGCAGCCGAAGACAAATGTTTGCAGTGCAGAGGGCAGGTTCAGTTGCTGGATGAAGGCCGGGCCGGCAAACAGCTGCATCTGCCATTGCCGGCCGAAGACGGTGCGCGTCAGCTGGGTGGAGGGCAGGTCCCGGGTGCTGTGCTGCGGCAGGTAAAAGGGTAGCGGATGCTGCGGGTCGGTGATGTCGGTCAGCTGCAGCTGCAGATAGTCCGGGTTGTTGCCGAGCCCGCCCAGCACGTCCTCCATCAGCAGGGGAGCAAAGGACCAGCCTATGGTCTGCTCGCGGCGGGCATCCAGGGTGGCGGGTGTGCTGCCGTCCCGGTAGATCGGCAGCAGGATCAGGATGGACTGCTTCGGCTTGCCGGTGACCTGCACCAGCGTGATCGGCGCGGTGAGCTGTGCCGAGCCCGATGCCATGGCGGCCAGTGCCGCGCTGCGGCGATGTTCTTCCGAGGCAATATCCAGCCCGATGGCCTGTGCATTCGACTTGAACGGCAGGATATAGCGGATGACAAAGCGCTCCCCGGGGTTGGGGCCGAGTTGCCGGATGTGGAAACCTGGTTGCTGGTCGGCACGGGCCTGCTGCAGGAAGTTTGCCTCGTCATCAGGCGTCACGCGCTGGATGTAGCCGAAGCCCCGTGCACCGGGAAATTCGTTACCCAGGTCGCGTGTCTGCATGTAGCGGGCAACCTTGTCGAAACTCAGTTGCGCTCCCGCCGTGATGATGGTGCCGCGTATGCCGCGCAAACCATATGCGTAGCGCTCAAAGCGGTCATGGACCTGGGTGGACATTTCATTCAGTGCCTGACTCAGGGCGCGGGATTGCTGAATCCTGTTGCCTTGCTGCACATGCCAGGCCGCCAGAGCGCTCAGCAGACAGCCGATGAGCAGCACGATGGCACCATACCGGCTGGCTTGTGACCAATGCGGGCGTTTGAGCATGGCTGGTCCTTTTCTGGCGTCAGTTTTGTGAAGCAGGCTGGTCGTGCTGCAGGCGTTGTTCCAGTTCCGCGGTCGTGATCGGGCGCGAGTACAAATAGCCCTGCATGATCCGGCAACCCGCGGCCAGCAAGGCGTTTACCTGGCCGTGGTTCTCCACGCCTTCCGCCACCAGCTCCAGCCCCAGGGTAGTACCGAGCTTGATGATGGCCTCCACGATGGCCGCATCGCTCTTGTCGTGCAGCATGTCGCGTACAAAGCTCTGATCTATCTTCAGCACATCCAGCGGTAGTCGTTTCAGGTAGGAGAGGCTGGAATAGCCGGTGCCGAAGTCGTCGATCGAGATGCGTACACCCAGTTCGCGTAGCGCCTGCAAAATCTGCTGCGCGTTGTTGATGTCCTGCGCCAGTACACCTTCCGTGATTTCCAGCTCCAGCAGATCGTGGCGGATGCCCGTGCTGCCCAGGGTGTCCAGCACCATTTGCAGGAACTGCGGGTCACGAAACTGTACCGCCGAGATATTGACGCTGACACTGATGGGGAAGCCCAGGGCATGCCAGTGCATGGCGTCATGGCAGGCCTGCTTCAGCACGTATTTGCCTATCGGGATGATCAGGCCGGTTTCTTCCGCGAGAGGAATGAACTCGACAGGGGAAATCAGGCTGCCGTCTTCCTTGCGCCAGCGGATCAGCGCTTCGGCACCGACGATGCTCTGCAGCTTGGCATCGACCTTGGGCTGGTAGTGAATTTCAAAGATGCTGCTTTCAAGCGCCGCCCGCATATGCTGTTCCAGCAGGTGGCGGGAGCGCATGTTGTGCTCGATGTCCACCGAGAAAAAGCGGAACTGCCCACGGCCTGACTGCTTGGCCTTGTACATGGCGGAGTCGGCGTGCCGGTACAGAGTCTCGGAGTCTTCGCTGTCGTCCGGGAACAGGCTGATGCCGATACAGGCGCTCAGGTCGTAGCGCTCGTTGCCCATCAGAACCGGTTCGGCAACCAGGTCCAGCAGACGCACGGCAATGTCGCCTACCTGGTCCAGCGTGCCGATTTCCGGCAGCAGCAGGATGAATTCGTCCCCGCCCTGCCTGCTGATGGTATCCACGGTACGACAGGCACTCTGCAGCCGGTTGGCCACCTGCTGCAGCAAGGTATCGCCCACCGCATGGCCAACGGCATCGTTGATGCTTTTGAAGTTATCCAGATCCAGCACCATCATGGCTGCCCGGCGCTGGTTGCGCATGGCCTGCTGGATGGCCTGCATGATCCGGTCCTGCAGCAGCATGCGGTTGGGCAGGTTGGTCAAGGCATCGTGGTAGGCCAGGTGGGTCATCTTGATGGCCATTGCCCTGGCTTCCGATACATCGTGGAACACCACGATGGCCCCGGTGATCTGCCCCTGCTGGTTGCTGATGGGCGAGGCGGAGTCCTCGACATCGAACAGCGAGCCGTCACGGCGCAGCAGCTTGCAGTTCAGCGCCATGCCCACCACCCGGTTTTCCTGTAGCGCCAGCCGGATGGGGTTCTGCAGTTCGAACTCGTTGCTGCCGTCCCGCAGCGGCATGACCTGCTCGATGGACTTGCCGGTCGCGTGGCTGGCCTGCCAGCCGGTCAGGCTTTCCGCGATCGGGTTCATGAAAATCACCTGGCCTTGCGGGTTGGTGGCAATGACCGCATCGCCAATCGAATTGAGCATGACCCGGATGCGTTCCTTCTCCTCGAACAGCGCCTCCTCGTAGCGTTTGCGCTCGGTGATATCCACCAGCAGCATCAGAAAACCCACGCATACCGTGTCGATGATGCGTGCAACCAGGGTGAGCTGGCCGTCCCTCCGCGGGAGGTGGTTGCGTTGCAGGGTAAGGTCGAGGGAAACCAGCTTTCCCGTCAGAACTCTTTCCAGCTGCGGAGAGATTTGCTGGTAGCCGTCCGCTCCCAGCACCTCGGGCAGCAGCTTGCCAACCATGTTGGCCGCATCGATACCGAACCAGCTGCTGGATTGTTCGTTGCTGAATGCGCAACGCAGATTGGCCTGCCAGTAGCCAACAAACGCGGGTAAATGATGCAGAACGTCCCGCAAGTCGTGTTGCGCCAGTTCCAGCTTGCGGGTTTCAAGGCGCAATGCAAGGTGAGTGCGGATGCGCGCACGTGCAATGGAGACATTGAGCGGCTTGGAGAGAAAGTCCACCCCACCGTAGTCGAGTGCCTGCAGCTCTTCCTGCCCGCTGCTGTGTGCCGTGACAAAAATGACTGCAGCCTGTTTCAGCTGCGGGTCGGATTTCAGGGCCTGACAGACAGCGAAACCGTCCATGCCCGGCATTTCGATGTCCAGCAGCACCACATCCGGCAGGCAGGTGCGAGCCAGACTGATGGCGGATTCACCGTCCACGGCAAAGTACACATCACCCAGATCGTGGATCGCCTCGCGCAGGACGCGGATATTACTGGTCTGGTCATCGACGATCAGAATGACAGGCTTGCCAATCAGAGAGTCATCGAGCATGGCTTCATTCCTGCTACATATCTAATGCATTCTAGATGAAGGCCAAATCTATCAATGCCTTATTTGCGAATTAAGCAATGCCGTATGAATGTATGGCGAAGAAGTCATGATGGGCAACGAAGCAGCCGCACCAGAGAGGCAAGGGATGACGGGGGCGGTCGATCTTGTCCGCGCGCCGTCAGTGCAGGCGGCCAGGGCACACAAAAAAAGCAGGCTACCGAGGTAGCCTGAAAAGCCCTTGTGGAGGAATGAATACGTCAGGATGCCGCTGCATCCGGGCCGGCAGTTGCCGGCAACCGGGCTACCCGTTCGCGGGGTGTGGCATCAGTTGATACCGGTTTTCAGCGCGTTCCATAGCCGGTTTTCCAGGCGCTGCAGTTCGTTGGACAGCGGAATGCCGGTAATGAAGTTCTTGTAGGCCTCGCTGGGCGGGAACACCGCCGGGTCTGCCAGCACATCGGGGTGGATGAAGGCCCGCGCGGCGGGTATGGCGGTGGGGTAGGAGGTGTCGTTGGTCAGGCTGGCGCTTTCCTTGTCCGATAGCACGAAATTGATGAACTTGTGGGCGGCATCCGGGTGTGGCGCATCTTTCGGAATGGCCAGCATGTCGAACCAGATCGCCGTGCCGCTATCCGGCAGCAGGTATTTGATGTGGTACTTCTTGTGGGCGCCAAGCGCGGCAAGGCGGGCGGTATTGACGTCACCGGACCAGCCGAAGGCAATGCAGACATCACCTTCCGCCAGGTCGTTGATGTAGCCGGAAGAGTTGAACTGGGTGATGTACGGGCGAATCGATTTCAGCAGCTTGTAGGCGTCCTGGTAGTCCTGCGGGTTGCTGCTGTTCGGGTCTTTTTTCAGATACTGCAGCGCCATGCCGAAGCCATCCAGCGGCGAGTCCAGCATCGACACGCCGCAGCCTTTCAGTTTCTGCAGGTTCTGCGGGTTGAAAAACAGCTCCCAGTCGCTTTGCGGTGCATGTCCCAGTGCTGCGGTGACTTTTTCCACGTTGATGCCCAGCCCGTCGGTACCCCAGGACCATGGCACGCCGTAGCGCATGCTCGGATCATCCCGTTTCAGGTAGGCCATGATCTTGGGGTCGAGATGGCCGGTGTTGGGCAGCTTGCCGCTATCCAGCTTCTGGAACAGGCCGGCCTTGAGCTGGCGCGCCCAGTACAGGTCGGAAGGCACCACCACGTCGTATTGCGAATGGCCGGACAACAGTTTGGCCTGCAGGGTGTCGTTGGAGTCGAACTCCTGGTAGACCACCTTGATGCCGGTGGCTTTTTCAAAGTTGGCCACCGTTTCCTTGCCGATGGCATTGCCCCAGTTGTATACGTTGACAACCTTGTCATCGGCATTGGCTTGCGGCATACCCAGTAGCAGCAGGCTGCAGACTGCCATTGCCGACATCACCCGTTTGCCGGTTTTCTTCTTGCTCAGTTTCACCATCTCACTCTCCCGATCAAGCAACGATTTTCTGGTGGAGAAGCTGTTTCGTTGCGCATTGATATTAAAGAGAGGAGGGAAGGCAGATCATTCTCGGTTCCGACACAACTTCTGTGCCTGACGGGAAAAAATTTCCGGCGCCATGCCAGGGGGCATCGCGCTGCGGCCGGCCGCACAAAAAAGCCTCTGCACGGGCAGAGGCTTTTTTCTTGCCGCGGATATCAGTGCGGCACGCGCCAGCTGTCGTCAGCCTGCAGCGCCTCGCGCACGATGGGGCTAAGGTTGGCCGCATCCTCCTGTTGCAGGCAGTCCTGCAGCTCGCGGCGCATGCGCGGCTCCCAGAAGCGCTTGATGTGCAGGGTGATGCCGGCCAGCGCTTCCTGGCGATCCGGCATGGCTTCGAAGAAGCCGCCGATCTGGTTGGCCATGCGGGTGAGGGTGTGGTGGGTATCCATGCGAGTTTCCAGTGAGATTCAGTTGCCGCCGGGCAGGATGCGCTGCGCGTGGCTGTAGGCCACCCAGCGTTCCGGCTTGGCGAAGCCTATCAGGCACAGCCCGGCCTGTTCGGCCAGGTCCACCGCCAGCCGCGTGGGGGCGGAGATCGCCACCAGGCAGCCAAAGCCGGCAGTCACGGTTTTTTGCACCATTTCCATGCTGGCGCGGCTGGTGACCACCACGAAGCCGTCACGCACCGCGGGGCGGGTTTTCAGCACCGCGCCGATCAGCTTGTCCAGCGCATTATGGCGGCCAACGTCCTCGCGCACCATGCGGATGCTGCCATCGTCGCCGCACCAGGCGGCGGCGTGGGTGGCGCCGGTGACCAGTTGTAGCGTCTGGTATTGACGCAGCGCGGTCAGTGCCTGGCGGACGGCGGCTTCGTGCACCATGCCGGGCTGCGCCAACGGCGGCAGCGGGCGCACAGCATGCGCCAGGCTCTCGGTGCCGCACAGGCCGCAGCCGGTGCGGCCGGTGAGGTTGCGGCGCATTTCCTTCAGCCGGGCAAAGCGCGCGTTGGCGATATCCAGCTGCACCACCAGGCCGTCGCAGCGCTGTTCCAGCTGCAGGTCGTACACCTCGTCCACGCTGTCGACAATGCCTTCGCTGATGGCAAAGCCCAGCGCGAAGTCTTCCAGGTCCAGCGGCGTGGCCAGCATCACCGCATGCGAGATGCCGTTGAACTCCAGCGCCACCGGCTGCTCTTCCGCCAGCGTGTCGCTGGCGGAAGCCACCTGGCCGTGCTGCCAGGTCTGTACCCGGCAGTGGCTGGCCCCGGGTGGGGCGGGCGGTTGTTCCGGCGCCATCATGCCTTGCCTTCGTCGGCACCGGCCTGCTCCAGCAGTTCCAGCTGGGTGCGGTTGAAGCGCTGGTAGTCCTGCTGCCAGGCGGAAGGCTGGGTCACCTTCAGCACCTGCACCGCCGTCACCTTGTATTCCGGGCAGTTGGTGGCCCAGTCGGAGTTGTCGGTGGTGATCACGTTGGCGCCGGATTCCGGGAAGTGGAAGGTGGTGTACACCACGCCCGGCTGCATGCGCTCGCTGATTTTGGCATGCAGCACCGTTTCGCCGGCGCGGCTTTGCACGCCTACCCAGTCGCCATCGTTGATGCCACGCTCCTCGGCGTCGTGCGGGTGGATTTCCAGCACGTCTTCCGGGTGCCACATGCTGTTGGCGGTGCGGCGGGTCTGCGCGCCCACGTTGTACTGAGACAGGATGCGCCCGGTGGTGAGGATCAGCGGGAAGCGGCGGTTGACCTTCTCGTCGGTGGCCACGTACTGGGTAACGAAGAACTTGCCCTTGCCGCGCACGAAGCCGTCCAGGTGCATGGTTGGCGTGCCTTCCGGCGCGCTGTCGTTGCACGGCCACTGGATGCTACCCATGCGGTCGATCTTCTGGTAGTTCACACCGGCGAAGCTCGGCGTCAGCTGCGCGATTTCGTCCATGATCTCGGACGGGTGGCTGTAGTTCATCTCCATGCCCAGCGCGCGGGCCAGCAGCTGGGTGACTTCCCAGTCGGCGTAACCGGCCAGCGGCTTCATTACCTGGCGCACGCGCGAGATGCGGCGCTCGGCGTTGGTGAAGGTGCCGTCCTTCTCCAGGAACGAGGCGCCCGGCAGGAACACGTGCGCGTACTTGGCGGTTTCGTTGAGGAAGATATCCTGCACCACCACGCATTCCATTGCCGACAGTGCCGCGGTAACGTGCTGGGTGTTGGGGTCGGACTGCACGATGTCCTCGCCCTCGCAGTACAGGCCGAGGAAGCTGCCGGCCATGGCGGCATCGAACATATTGGGGATGCGCAGGCCCGGCTCCGGGTCCAGCGTCACGCCCCAGGCGGATTCGAACAGCTGGCGGGTGGCGGTATCGGAAATGTGGCGGTAGCCTGGCAGCTCGTGCGGGAAGGAGCCCATGTCGCAGCTGCCCTGCACGTTGTTCTGGCCGCGCAGCGGATTCACGCCCACGCCTTCGCGGCCGATGTTGCCGGTGGCCATCGCCAGGTTGGCAATGCCCATCACCATGGTGGAACCCTGGCTGTGCTCTGTAACGCCCAGGCCGTAGTAGATGGCGGCATTGCCGCCGGTGGCGTACAGGCGGGCGGCGGCGCGCACCTGTTCGGCCGGCACGCCGGTGATGTCGGCAGTGGCTTCCGGCGAGTTTTCCGGCTTGCTGACGAAGTTCTTCCAGTCGTGGAAGGATTTCTCCTCGCAGCGCTCGGCAATGAACTCGTCGGCCAGCAGGCCTTCGGTAACGATCACGTGCGCCAGCGCGGTGATCATCGCCACGTTGGTGCCGGGGCGCAGCGCCAGGTGGTAATCGGCCTTCACGTGCGGGGTCTGCACCAGGTCGATGCGGCGCGGGTCGATGACGATCAGCCGTGCGCCTTCGCGCAGGCGCTTCTTCAGCCGCGAGGCAAATACCGGGTGGCCGTCGGTGGGGTTGGCGCCGATCACCAGCACCACGTCGCTGTGCTCCACCGACTTGAAGGTCTGGGTGCCGGCCGAGGTGCCGTAGGTCTGGCCCAGGCCGTAGCCGGTGGGCGAGTGGCAGACGCGGGCGCAGGTGTCCACGTTGTTGTTGCCGAAGCCGGCGCGGATCAGCTTCTGCACCAGGTAGGTTTCTTCGTTGGTGCAGCGGCTGGAAGTGATGCCGCCCACCGAATCCTTGCCGTGCTTGGCCTGGATGCGGCGGAACTCGCTGGCGGCGTGGCCGATGGCTTCTTCCCAGCTCACTTCGCGCCACGGGTCGGTGATCTTGCTGCGGATCATCGGCTTGGTGATGCGGTCCGGGTGGGTGGCGTAGCCCCAGGCGAAGCGGCCCTTGACGCAGGCGTGGCCCTCATTGGCCTTGCCGTCTTTCCACGGCGTCATGCGCACTACCTGGTTGCCCTTCATCTCGGCCTTGAAGCCGCAGCCCACGCCACAGTAGGCGCAGGTGGTGATCTTGCTGTGCTCGGCCTGGCCGATCTTGATCACGGTTTTTTCCTGCAGCGTAGCGGTGGGGCAGGCATCGACGCAGGCGCCGCAGGACACGCATTCGGAATCCATGAAGGCCTGATCCTGGCCCGGCGATACGCGCGACTCGAAGCCGCGGCCGGAGATGGTCAGCGCGAAGGTGCCCTGGGTTTCCTCGCAGGCGCGCACGCAGCGGTTGCAGACGATGCACTTGGACGGGTCATAGCTGAAGTAGGGGTTGGATTCGTCCTTCTTGCTGTCCAGGTGGTTGGCGCCGGCCAGGCCGTAGCGCACGTCGCGCAGGCCCACCACACCGGCCTGGGTCTGCAGTTCGCAGTTACCGTTGGCCGCACAGGTCAGGCAGTCCAGCGGGTGGTCGGAGATATACAGCTCCATCACGCCGCGGCGCAGATCCTGCAGCTTGTCGCTCTGGGTGCGCACCACCATGCCGGCTTCCACCGGGGTGGTACAGGATGCCGGGTAGCCGCGGCGGCCTTCGATTTCCACCAGGCACAGCCGGCAGGAGCCGAACGGCTCCAGGCTGTCGGTGGCGCACAGTTTGGGCACCATGGTGCCGGCCTCGGTGGCGGCGCGCATCACCGAGGTGCCTTCCGGCACGCTTACGCTCTGGCCGTCGATTTCCAGGGTGACCATGCGCTCGGAGACGCGGGCGGGGGTGCCGTAGTCGATGTCGGGGGTGGGGTGGTTCATGGTGTCTTCCTCAGGCCATGCCGGCTTCGTCACCGAAGTCTTCCGGGAAATGATTCAACGCAGACAGTACCGGGTAGGGCGTCATGCCGCCCATCGCGCACAGCGAGCCATGCAGCATGGTGTCGCACAGGTCGCGCAGCAGCGCGATCTGCTGCGGTTCGTCCTGCCGCTGCTGGATGCGCTGGATCACCTCCACCCCGCGGGTGGAGCCGATGCGGCACGGTGTGCATTTGCCGCAGGATTCGATGGCACAGAATTCCATGGCGTAACGTGCCTGCTCGGCCATGTCCACGCTGTCGTCGAAGGCCACCACGCCGCCGTGGCCCACCACCGCGCCCAGCGCGGCAAAGGCTTCGTAGTCCAGCGGGGTGTCGAACTGCGCCGGCGGCAGGTAGGCGCCCAGCGGGCCGCCCACCTGTACCGCGCGGATCGGCCGGCCGCTGGCGCTGCCACCACCGAAGTCGTTCAGCAGCTGGTTCAGCGTCAGGCCGAAGGCTTTTTCCACCAGGCCGCCATACTTCAGGTTGCCGGCCAGCTGGAACGGCAGCGTGCCGCGCGAACGGCCCATGCCGTAGCCGGCGTAGAAGGCGGCGCCGCGCGCCAGGATTACCGGCACGGTGGCCAGGGTGATGACGTTGTTGATCACCGTGGGTTGGCCGAACAGGCCGGCCAGCGCCGGCAGCGGCGGCTTGGCGCGCACCACGCCGCGCTTGCCCTCGATGCTTTCCAGCATCGCGGTCTCTTCGCCGCAGACATAGGCGCCGGCGGCCTTGCGTACTTGCAGGCGGAAGGTTTTGCCGCTGCCCAGGATGTTGTCGCCGAGGAAACCGGCGGCGCTGGCGCGGGCAATCGCCTCGTTCATCACTGCCACCGCGTGCGGGTATTCGGAGCGGATGTAGATGTAGCCTTCGGTAGCGCCCACCGCCAGGCCGGCAATGGTCATGCCCTCGATCAGCATGTAGGGGTCGTCTTCCAGCACCATGCGGTCGGAGAAGGTGCCGGAGTCGCCTTCGTCGGCATTGCACACCACGTATTTCTGCGCGGCCTGCGCCTGCGCCACGGTGCGCCACTTGATGCCGGCGGGGAAGGCGGCGCCGCCGCGGCCACGCAGGCCGGAATCCAGCACCGCCTGCACGATGTCGCTGCCTTGCAGCGCCAGCGCATTGCGCAGGCCGGCAAAGCCTTCGTGTGCCTGGTAGTCGTCCAGCGACAGCGGGTCGGTAATGCCGACGCGGGCGAAGGTGAGCCGTTCCTGCTGCTTGAGGTAGGGAATGTCATCGGTCAGGCCGTGGCACAGCGGGTGTTCGGCGCCGGCCAGCAGCGCGTCGAACAGCGCCGGCACATCGTCGTCCTGCACCGGGCCGTAGGCCACGCGGCCTTGCGCAGTGGCCACTTCCACCAGCGGCTCCAGCCAGAACAGGCCGCGCGAGCCGTTGCGCACCAGTTCGATGCTGACGCCGCGTCGCGCCGCTTCTGCGGCCAACGTTGCGGCGGTGTCGTCGGCGCCCAGCGCCAGTGCCGCGGAATCGCGCGGCACATAGAGTTTGATCGTGCTCATCAGGCCTCCTTCACGCCGTGCAGCAGGCGGTCCAGCCGGCTCGCGTCCACGCGCGATACCAGCTTGTCGTCCAGCATGATGTTGGGCCCGGTGGCGCACAGCCCCAGGCAGTACACCGGTTGCAGGTCCAGATCGTGGCTGCTGCTGCGGCCGTGCAGGCTACAGCCCAGCGCCTGTTCGGCGTGTGCGGTCAGCTCGCGGCTGCCGCGCGCCTGACAGGCCTCGGCCTGGCAGATCTGCAGGTTGTGCGCCGCCGGCGCGCTGGTGCGGAAGTGGTGGTAGAACGTGATGACGCCGTGCACTTCGGCACGGCTCAGGTTCAGTGCCTGGGCGATGTCGGCCACCGTCCAGTCGGGAATGTAGCCCAGCGAGTCCTGCAGCGCGTGCAGGATGGGCAGCAGGGCGCCGGCCTCGTGCCGGTGCGTGTCCAGAATGGCCTGCAGCTGGGTGCGTGCCTGTTGTTGCGTTGTCATCGGGTGACCTCGGTAGCGAGCCTGCCCACGGGGCATGACCTAATTATTGTCGCGCAGGATGGCATGCGCAGCTGTCTGCAAACGACAGGGATTGGCTGAAAAAGACTGCAGGGTGCCTCGAAACACCCCGGTTTTTAAGCGAGACAAGGCTCGACCGAAAAATTCCGACGCAGCATATGTTTTATATGTAAGGAGGAATTTTTTGTGAGCAACGCAGTATCGCAACGAAAGCAGGCATTTTTCGATGTGCCCTGTTGCCAAATATGAAGCAGCAGACATAATCCATGGCGCGACAGGCGGCAGCATGCAAGCTTGTGGCAGTCTTGGCAATATGATCCGCACTACCAGAGATATATGCACAGAAAACATAAACTGCCACAGCGCCTGCAGGTGGACAGCCAGCTGGTCTGGCAGGTGTCTGCGGCCGCCGGCGAGCTGGTGCCGTACCGGCTGGTGGCGCTGCTCACCGCGGTGCAGGCCGACGGCAGCCTGTATACCGCCGCCAAAAGCTGCGACATCTCCTATCGCCACGCCTGGGGGCTGGTGCAGACGGCGCAGCAGCGCCTGGGGGTGCCGCTATTGCTGATGAAACGCGGCCGCGGCGCCGAGCTGACGCCGCTGGGCGAAAAGCTGGTGTGGGCCAACCGCCGCATCCAGGCGCGTATCGCGCCGATGCTGGAAACGCTGTCGTCCGAGATCGAGGCCGAATTGCGGCTGGTGTTGCAGGCGGCCGGCGCACCGCTGCGGCTGCATGCCAGCCACGGTTACGCGGTGGAGCGGCTGGTGCGCGAGCTGGCGGAAGAGGGGCAGGGTGTCGAACTGAAATACCGCAGCAGCCAGGATGCGGTGGCGGCACTGCAGGCGGGCGAATGCGAGCTGGCCGGCTTCCACGTGCCGCTGGGCGAGTTCCAGCCGGCCATTGCGGCCAACTATGCCGAGCATTTCGACCCGGCGCTGCACCGCGTGGTGCACGTGGTGACGCGGCGCCAGGGGTTGATGCTGGCCGCCGGCAACCCGCGGCGCATCTACGGCGTGGAAGACCTGGCGCGGCCCGAGGTGCGCTTCGTCAACCGCCAGCCGGGCTCCGGCACCCGCCTGCTGCTGGACAAGCTGCTGGACAAGGCTGCGGTGGCGCCGCAGCAGGTGCACGGCTACGAACAGGCGGAGCTGACGCATGCGGCGGTGGCGGCGTTCATCGCCAGCGGCATGGCCGATGTCGGCCTGGGCATCGAAACCGCGGCACGGCGTTTCAAACTGGACTTCCTGCCGCTGCAGAACGAGCGCTATTTCTTCCTGCTGCATCGCGACCTGCTGGCGCACCCGGTGCTGCAGCGCATTCTGGCGATCCTGCAGAGTCAGCAGTTTCGCGACGCCATCAGTGAGCTGGCCGGCTACGACGCTGCCGAGTCCGGCACGGTGCAGACCATTGCCGAGGCGTTTGCCGGCGTGCTGCCGGGGATGTAGCCGCAACGTTGGCCGCAAGCCCGATGCCGGCTCAGGAGAACAATGCCTTGGTGTACGGCAGCAGCAATGGCACGATTTCCCGTTCCAGCCGGGCCAGATCCCACTGCCGGCACGGCGCGGATATCACGATCGCGCCCAGCGGCGTGCCGTTGGCTTCCACCACCGCGGCAGCCACGTTCACCTCGTGCAGTATCGATTGCTGGTCGGTGAAGGCAAAACCGCGCGTGCGACTCAGCGCAATCTCGCTGCGCAGCTTGTCTGGGTTGGTCTCGGTATAGGGCGTGATGGCGCGCACCGGCTCGGCCAGGATGCTGTCCAGCTCGGCGCCGGACAACTGCGATAGGATGGCGCGCCCGCCGGAGGTGCTGATCGCCGGCAGCTGCTTGCCCATGTAGGCGGCGCGGAAGTCGGCGCCGGGCTGGCTCTGCACCGTGAGCAGGTGCAGGATTTCCTTGCCGTCCAGGATGCAGAACGAGCAGCGCAGGCCGCACTCGTCGCGCAGCCGCACCAACCGTGGCCACACGGTTTTCAGCACCCGGTCGCTCATCTGCAGGTTGAACAGCAGGTCCAGGGTGCGCACCGCCAGGCGGAAGGTTTTGTGGCGCGGCTCCTTTTCCACGTAACCATGCTGGATCAGGGTTTCCAGTAGGCGCTGCAGGGTGGGAATGGGGTAGCCGGTGACGTGGTGCAGATCGGTCAGCGTGAGTTCCGGCTGGGCAAAGGCAAACGCCTCCAGCGTGCGCAGGCCGCGCGCCACCGAGGTGATGAACAGCGGGTCGTCGTCTTCCGGAATATCCGGCAGCTCGCTTGTCGGCGGCGTGTCGGCAAAGGTGCGCGCCCAGGGCTGGATGCGCAGCTGTGAGATGGTCTGCGCGGTGGCGGCCACGGCATGGCAGAGCCGGCGCTGTTCGTCGCTGTCCAGCGTTTGCGGCCGGGTGGTGATGGAGACCGCGGCAACGCATTGCCCGTCGGCGCCGAACACCGGGGCGGCAACTACGGGAATCGGCGCCAGGTCGATACTGCAGCCGGCATCGTGCGCCAGGGGTTGGCCGCAGAGTATGCGGCCGGCCGCGTGGCTGTCGGCGCGGTGGCGTTCGCCGGTTGGCGCCAGTACCGCCGCCATGGTGGCGGACGGCAGGCGCGTGATGTTCTCCGCATCGATGCCGCCGAGCGCCAGCAGGTCGTACTGCATGATGCGCGCAATGTTCACGATGTCTTCACCGCTCAATACCCACAGATCGCACTGCATGCCGGTGGCCGCGCTGAGCTCGGCCAGCGGTTGCATCGACATGTCGATCAGGTGGTTGGCGGTAATGTAGCGGTGCGCCAGCAGCGCGCAGCGATGCGACAGCGAGATGGCGGTGGAGGCCGGATCGCGTTTCAGGTAGCCGCAGCGCGCCAGGGTGTAGACGGTTCTTTGTGCGCTGCTGCGGTTCAGGCCGGTGAGCTCGGCGATTTCCGCCAGCCGCAAATCCGGTGTTCTCGGGCCGAAAGCTTCCAGTACCTGTAGTGCCTTGCCCAGGGCGGCAACATAGCTGCGTCGGTCGTCTGCCATTAGTGACAATGATTAGAAAAGGTGGCGACAGAATAGCATTGACTTCGCTATTCACCGTAACTACGATAACCAGAATTGTTTTGCGGTAAGTGTAATCGTATTGCGGTAAAAGTCAACACTGTTCAAAAAAGCTGTTCAAACGAGCAATGTGAGGAGCAAAGATGTTCACATCAGCCAGTACGATCATCTCCCCCTGGGGCGCTGCGGCAGGCATCGCGCTACAGCAGGCGGTGAGCCAGCCATCGTTGGGGAGCCAGCCGGCAGCGCCGCAAAGCACCGCGAGCAGCCGCCCGGCCGCCGCGGACATGCCGGTTATCGATGTACGCCAGGTACGCAAGACTTTCGATAGCCCGAGCGGCCCGGTCAGCGCGCTGCACGAGGTGTCGCTGTCGATACGGCAAAACGAATTCTTCACCCTGCTCGGGCCGTCCGGCTGCGGCAAGACCACCCTGCTGCGCCTGCTTGCCGGTTTCGAGCAACCCAGCTCGGGCTCCATCCTGCTGTCCGGCCAGCCGGTGGAAGCCTTGCCGCCTTACCAGCGCTCCATCAATACGGTGTTCCAGCATTACGCGCTGTTTCCGAACATGACCGTGGCCGAGAACATCGGCTTCGGTCTGCGCATGCTGCGCATGAGTCGCGAGCAGATTGCCAGCCGCGTGGACGAGATGCTGCGCATGGTGAAGATGGAACGCTTCGCTGGCCGCCGCACCGCGCAGCTGTCCGGCGGCCAGCAGCAGCGCATCGCGCTGGCCAGGGCGCTGGCGCCCAAGCCCAAGGTGCTGCTGCTGGACGAGCCGCTGTCGGCGCTGGACCTGAAGCTGCGTCAGGCGATGCGGCTGGAACTGAAAACCCTGCAGGCGGAAACCGGCATCACCTTCGTGTTCGTCACCCACGACCAGGAAGAAGCGCTGGCGATGAGCGACCGCATTGCGGTGATGTCGGAAGGCACGGTGCAGCAGATCGGCTGCCCGGGCGAGATCTACCACCACCCGGCCAGCCGCTTCGTGGCGGAATTCATCGGCGAAAACAATCTGCTGCCGGCCCATGTGTTGTCGCAGGGTGCCGGCAGGGCACGGCTGGCGATCGATGTCGTCGGCGAAGTGGTGCTGCCGGCCGCGGACGACCTGGCCAGCACCGCCACCGTGGCGGTACGGCCGGAAAAGCTGACGCTGGCCAGGGGTGAGTTGGCCGCAGGGAGCATCCGCTTCAACGCGCAGGTCAAGGCCACCATGTTCCTGGGTACCGATACCGCGCTGCACCTGTTGCTGGGCGATGGCCTGCACGTGGTGATGCGTGACCTCAAGGCCGCGGCCGAGGCGCAGCCGCCGGCGGTGGGCAGCACGGTGGCGGTGGATGTGGCGGTGGCCGACATGCAAGTGCTGGGAGGCTGAGCCATGGCGACTCCTGCTACCTCGCACGCCGCTGCCGGCGGCAAGGACCTGGCCCGGCAGGCGCGGCAGCGCTACCTGGCCAGCATCGTGCCGGCACCGCTGGTGATTGTCCTGTTCCTGGTTGTGCCGCTGTTGCTGATCGTCGGCTACTCGTTCATGGAGGCCAACGGCTACGGCGGGGTGCGGCTGCATTTCAATCTCGATGCCTATACCCAGCTGCTGTTCGACCGCCAGCTGGATGACACGCTGCAGTTCACCGATGCCTACCTGACCATTGCCTGGCGCTCTGTGGGCGTGGCCTTCTGCACCACCGTGCTGGTGGCGCTGATCGGGCTGCCGGTGGCGCTGTACATCGTGCTGCAGCCGCCGCAGCGCCGCAGCCGCCTGCTGCTGCTGGTCACCATTCCGTTCTGGACCAACATTCTGGTGCGCACCTACGCCTGGATTCTCATGCTGCGCGACTCGGGGGTGATCAACAGCCTGCTGCAAGGCCTTGGGCTTACCGACGGGCCGCTGCCGCTGCTGTATACCGACGGCGCGGTGCTGGTCGGCCTGGTCTACACCTATGCGCCGTTCATGGTGCTGCCCATCTATTCCAGCCTGGAAAAAATGGATGTCCGCCTGATCGAGGCGGCGCATGACCTGTATGCCAACAAGTGGCAGGCGCTGCGCATCGTGGTGTGGCCGGCGGCGCTGCCTGGCCTGATCGCCGGCTGCCTGCTGACCTTCATTCCCTGCCTGGGCGCGATGATCGCACCGGAGCTGTTGGGCGGCGGGCGCAAGCTGATGCTCGGCAACCTGATCTACCGCCAGTTCACCGAGTCGCGGAACTGGCCGTTCGGTTCGGCGCTGGCGGTGGTGCTGCTGGTGATGATCGCGCTGGCGGCGCTGCTGCTGTTCCGCCGCCGCAGCAGCGTGCGGCCAACTGTGGAGGATGCAGCATGAAAACCGGCTTCTCGGTACGCAAGTTTCACGGCATTGGCTGGCTGACGCTGGGCTTCTACATCTACCTGTATCTGCCCATCGTGGCGCTGGTGGTGTTTTCCTTCAACGCCAGCCCCTCGGCCACGGTGTGGGATCACTTCAGCCTGCTCTGGTATGCCCGCGTGTGGCACAACGAGGCGCTGCGCGATGCCGCGCTCAACAGCATCGGCATCGCCGTGATTGCCGCGCTGGGCGCCGCGCTGCTGGCCACCATTGCCGCGCTGGCGGTAACCCGCGGCGGCAAGCCCGGCCAGGCGCGTTACGCGCAGGGGCTGATCATGCTGCCGCTGGTGGTGCCGGAAATCGTCATCGCCGTGGCCATGCTGGGCTTCTTCAGCGCCATCGGCCTGTCGCTGGGGCTGGGCAACCTGATCATCGCCCACATCGTGTTCTGCATCCCGTTTGCCTTCCTGCCGGTGCGTGCCCGCCTGCAGGACATGGACAACAAGCTGGAGCAGGCGGCGATGGACCTGTATGCCGACGAATGGTCCGCCTTCCGCTACGTGACCCTGCCGCTGCTGATGCCCGGCATCGTGTCCGGGCTGATGCTGGCCTTCGTGGTGTCGCTGGACAACTTCGTGATCTCGGTACTGATCGCCCAGGCCGGCTCCACCACCTTGCCCATTTTCATCTTCGGCCTGATGCGCATGGGGGTGACCCCGGACGTGAATGCCGCGTCGACCATCATTCTCGTGGTGTCGGTGGCGCTGGTTGCCATCGCCAACCTGATCAACCGCCCCAAGCACGCGTAGCCCCCCGTTCCCGACGAAAGGATGTATGCCATGAAAAGCAAGAAAGCCCTGTTTGCCGGCCTCTGCGCCGCCGCCCTGATGCCGCAGTTCGCGCAGGCAGAAGGGGTAGTCAACCTGTATATCTGGTCCGGTTACATCGACCCTGCTGCCGTGAAGCAGTTCGAGGAGAAAACCGGCATCAAGGTGCGCATCGACAATTACGATTCCGAGGAAACCCTGCTGGCCAAGCTCAAGCAGGGTGGCGGTGGCTACGACGTGGCGGTGGCGTCGCAGGCGATGGTGCCGGTGCTGCAGCGCGAGCAGCTGATCCAGAAAGTGGCGGTGCGCGACCTGCCCGGTTACAACAAGATCATCCCCAAGCTGCGCAAGCCGGAATGGGACCCGACCGGTGATTACTCGGTGCCTTACCTGTGGGGCACCACCAACTTTGCGGTGGATACCAGCGTCTACAACGGCCCGACCGACAGTCTGAAAGTGCTGTTCACACCGCCGCCGCAGCTGCGTGGCAAGGTCAATATGCTGGGTTCGGCTTCCGACAGCGTCAGCCTCGCCAGCATTGCCGCCGGCGTGCCGCTGTGCAGTGAAGACCCGAAGCAGATGAAGAAGGTGCAGGACCTGCTGATGCAGCAGAAGCCCTATGTGCGCACCTACAACTCCAAGGCCGGCGCGATCCGCGAATCCATGGTGTCCGGCGAGATCGCCGTCTCGTCGATCTGGAACGGCACTGCGCAGCGGGCGCGGGAAATGAAGAAATCCATCCGCTACGTGTTCCCCAAGGAAGGCTCGCTGGCCTGGGTGGACAACCTGGTGGTGCCGGCCGGTGCGCCCAACCCGGACAACGCCAAGCGCTTGCTGGCCTTCCTGATGCAGCCGGATGTGGCGGCCAAGAACTCGACCTTCCTCAAGTACCAGAACCCGATCCAGGGCTCGGAAAAATTCCTGAGCCAGGAGATTCGCGACATGCCGGAACTGAACCCGCCGGCCAGCGCCAAGATGGTGTTCCTGAAAGCCTGCTCGGAGAAGGCCGTGCGCATGCGCGACCTGATCTGGACCTCGCTGCTGAAATAAGCCAAGCGGCCGCCGCGTGCTGCTGGTGCGCGGTGGCCTGAGCCTCTTCATCGATTCAGGGATGCTGCAATGACTATCGATGCCCAATTATTGACGCGCTCGGCCGTGGATATCGTCGGCCTGCTGCGTAGCGAGCAGATCAGCCCGCTGGACTTGCTGGACACCCTGCAGTGGCAGGTGGAGCGGGTGGAGCCGCACGTGAATGCCTTGCCGGTGCGCTGCTGGGAACGTGCTTATGACCACGCCCGCACGCTGATGCAGAAACCGTTGGCCGCACGCGGCCTGCTGTGCGGCATGCCGCTGCCGATCAAGGACCTGACCGCGGTGGCAGGGGTGCGCACCACCTTTGGTTCGCGGGTATACCAGAACCACGTGCCGCAAAGCTCGGATGTGCTGGTCACCCGGCTGGAGGCGCAGGGCGCCATTGTCTACGCCAAGTCGAACACGCCGGAATTCGGCGCCGGCGGCCATACCTACAACGCGGTGTATGGCGCCACCCGCAACCCCTGGCATTTGCAGCGCTCGGCCGGCGGCTCCTCCGGCGGCGCGGCGGCAGCGCTGGCTTCCGGCACCGCCTGGCTGGCGCACGGCTCCGACCTGGCCGGTTCGCTGCGCACCCCGGCGGCGTTCTGCGGCGTGGTGGGCGTGCGGCCAACCCCTGGCCGCATCGGCAGCGGCCCGTCGACTGCCGCCTTCGATACCCTGGCGGTGGAAGGCCCGATGGCGCGCAATGTGGCCGACGCTGCCCTGTTGCTGGATGCCATGTGTGGCATCTCCAGCCACGAGCCGCTGTCGCTCGGTGCCGGTGGCGAGCGTTTTCTCGATGCCGCACTGCGGCCGCAGCGCCCGCTGCGCATTGCCTACAGCCCCGACCTGGGGGTGGGCAAGGTGGACCCGGAAATTACCCGCGTGATGCAGCAGGCGGTGGCGCGGCTGCGCAGCCAGGGCCTGGCGGTGGAGGAGATCGAGCTGGATCTTTCCGCCGCGCGCGAGGCGTTCTATGCCTTGCGCGGACTGGGTTACGCCGGCAACTACGCCGCGCTGCTGGGCGAGCAGCGCACGCTGCTCAACCCCAATGTGGTATGGAACATCGAATACGGCCTCAAGCTGGATGCGCAGCAGATCAAGGACGGCATGCGCATGCGCTCGGTGCTGTACCAGCAGGTGATCCGGCAGCTGGGCGATTACGATCTGCTGATCTGCCCGGCTTCCATCGTGCCGCCGTTCCCGACGGAGTGGACCCATGTGCGGCAGGCGGCTGGTGTCGATTTCGACATCTATATCGACTGGCTGGCGATTACCTATGCGCTGACCATGCTGGCGCTGCCGGTGGTGGCCATGCCATGCGGCATGACGGCGGAGGGCTTGCCGGTGGGCATGCAGCTGGTGGGCAAGCCGCGCGGCGAGGCCGGGCTGCTGGCCATGGCGCGGGCGCTGGAAGCCGCCCTGGGCGAGTGGGCGACGGCAAGGCCGCAGCTGCAGAGCCTGCTGGAGGGGGAAACCGCTGGTCATGCCTGAGAGCGTAGAGCACCTCGATAAACGCCTGCTTTCGAGGTGCTCTGGCGAGTAGGCAGCAAGGGCCGGTCATCTGACCGGCCCTTGTTTATATGCGCGGGTTCACGCCAGCCGCTGCTGCTCGCGCTGTATCAGCGCCACCAGCGTATCCAGCCGGGTGTTCTGCATTGCCAGTGCCAGGCCGGGCGCCATCACCGGGCCCAGCAGCCGGCTCAGCGTGTTGCCCGGCAGCATTTCCACCGCCAGGCGAGCGCCGCGTTCCACTGCCAGACGCGAGGTGTCGTGCCAGCGCACCTGGCGCGCCATATTGCCGGCCAGGTCGAGGCCGATCTGTTGTGGGTCGCGCAGCACCCTGGCGGCGCTGCTGCTCAAATAGGCCAGCCGCGGCGCTTGCAGGGCAATGCCGGCAAACGCCTGTTGCAGCTGCTGCGCCGGTTCCGCCAGCAAGGGGCAGTGACTCGGCACGCTCATGTTCAGCCGCTGGCAGCAGCTGGCGCCGGCGGCATGCGCGTGCTGTGCCAGCCGGTGCAGCGCCTCGTCGGCGCCGGCCACCACCAGCTGGCGTTCCGCATTGATGTTGGCGAGCCAGGCCGGCTGACCTTCGGCGTGCAGCTGCTGCAGCACGCGCGCCAGCTGCGGCACATCCAGCCCGATCACCGCGCTCATGCCGTAGCCGCGCGGGTAGGCCTGCTCCATCAACTGGCCGCGCAGCGAGACCAGCGCCAGTGCATCGGCAAAGGCGAGCACGCCGGCGCAGACCGCGGCGGCATAAGCGCCTATCGACAGCCCGGCCACCATGTCGGGCGGCCCGGCCTCTGCGGCCAACATGCGCGCCGAGGCCACGCCGGCAATCAGCAGGCAGCGTTGTACCGCCACGGTGGAGTGCAGGGCCCGGGCGCTGTCGAGCTGTGCCGGCGGCAGGTCAAGCGCTGCCGTGGCTTCGGCCAGCGTCTGCCGTATTGCCGGATGATCCGGCAGCTGCTGCAGCATGCCGGGGTAGTGGGCGCCCTGGCCGGGAAAGACGAACAGCACGCTCATGCCGGGCTGCCGTCCGGCTGCCACGGGTTGGCCAGCAGCAGCGGCCCGGTCGGGGTTTTCACCATGACGCGCGCCGGGCGTCGCGCCCATTCGACCAGGGCGATCGCGCCGGCCGGGGTTTCCAGCTGGACGTCGATATGGCAGGGCTGGCGCAGCAGCAGCGTCAGCCAGTAGCGCAGCATGGCCTGGCTTGGCGGGTGCGCGCAGCGGATCAGCAGATCGAGGTCGCTGCCGGCGCGCAGCACCGGCAGACCGGTAGCCAGTTCGTAGCCGGCGCTGCCGCAGACGCCCCAGCCGCAAGTGGTTTCGTCCAGTATCGCTTGCAGCGCCGCCAGCGCCAGCAAGGCCGGCAGCGCATGCCGCCGTGGCGTGTTGGCGAGCCGGGCGGGCAGTGCCTCCGGCGCCAGCTGTTGCACCACCTGTTGCCGGCTTGCCCACAAGGCGTGGCGCTGCTCGCGGCTGGCGCCACGGATGCCGACGGCGACCCTGTCCGCGCTTGCCGCCGCCCGCCGCACCACCACCGGCAGCGCCGGCTGCCACTGGCTGGCAACCCAGCCGGGCAAGGGCTCGGGGCTGTGCAGCGCGCTGGCGTCGCGCAGCCACAGCAGATCATGCGGGCGATACTGCGCCAGCTCAGTCATGCCACTGCTCGCGCAGCCGTGCCCGCACCCGCAGCGAGGCGGAACGTGCCGGGCCAAGCCGGCTCGCCAGATCCGGCGCCGGGTCGCGGGCGATGTCGTCCAGCGCGGCGGCCAGTGCGGCGCGGACGTGGCCGAGGTCGGCGGTGCTGGGCGCGTCGGCGGACGCTACCGGCAGCAGGCGCCACAGCAGCCCCAGGTTGGCGAAGCTGGCGATGTCGTAGGCCATGGGCGGAATGCGTGCGGCCAACGTTGCCAGCTCCTGCTCGCTGCGCTGGGTGACGCGCGCTGCCGACTGCTTGCTCATGGCATGCACCATCACGCCGGCGTCATCCAGCGCCAGCAGGCGGCTGGCCTGGTAGCCGTGCGCCAGAAAGCCGCCGGACATGGCCTTGCCAACGATGAGGCCGATGACCGGGTGGCCGGCCAGCCGGGCGCCGGCATAGGCCGCGGCGGCGGCGGCCAGCGCCTGGTGGATGCCATAGGCTTCTTCGCGCCGGCCATAGGCCTGGCTGGGCACGTCGATGATGGCGACAATGGCGCGCTTGTCGGGCCGTGTCCGGTCTGCCGCCACCAGTTCATTTACCGCCTGCGCCAGCGCCCAGCCTTCCAGCAGGCCGGCCTCGCCATTGCGTGCGCGCGGGAAAGGGTTGGCCGCATCGGCCACCAGCGCCAGGTAGCGCGCCGGGCGCCCGGCCAGCTCGGCATCGGCCACCAGCAGCGAGGAAGGGAACTGCGCCAGAGGCGGCTGGCCGGCGGTGAGCAGCTGGAACCAGTCGCGACCGCGCGTGGATGGGGTGGGCTGTTGCATGGCTTACTCCTGGCTGAATAGCGTGCGAGCACGCTGGCTGTCAGCCTGCTGCGACGAGTCGAGGCTGCTCAGCCGCGGCAGAAAATACCCGCTGCGCGCATGGCGCGGCGTGGCGGGCAGCGGCCGCTGGCAGTAATCGGTGACCGCCGCCCGCAGGGTGTCGCAATCGTCTTCCAGATAGGCGTCGGCAAAGCCGGTGGCAAAGCGCTGCTCGCCGCCAGTCAGGCTCCAGATGAAGGGCCGGTCGCGCGAGTCGTACTCCAGCACGCCGGCTTCCTGCTCGATTACCTGCGGGCCGTTCAGCCCCAGCCGTGCTTCGCGGGTCACCAGCAGGTAGCTGCACAAGCCGGCGGCGATGGACATGCCGCCAAAGCAGCCCACCGGCCCGGCGATGACGCCGACTACCGGGCGGTAGCGCGCCAGGTCGACGATGGCGGCATGAATCTCGGCAATCGCCGCCAGCCCCAGGTTGGCTTCCTGCAGCCGCACGCCACCGCTTTCCAGCAGCAGCACCGCCTGGGTGGCAATGCCGCGGCGGTTGTCTTCTGCGGCCAACTCCAGCGCGCCGGCGATCTTGGCGCCGCCCACTTCGCCCAGGCTGCCGCCCTGGAACGCGCCCTCGATGCTCAGCACCACGGTGGGCTTGCCCGCCAGCCGGCCCTTGAGCACTACCACGCCGTCGTCGGCCTGCGGGACGATCTGCTGCGCCCCCAGCCATGGCGACATCAGGCGTTCGAACGGGTCCAGCAGCTCGCGGCCGCTGCCGGGATCGAGCAGGGCGTGCGCGCGCTGGCGGGCGTTCAGTTCGGTAAAGCTGCGGCGGGCCAGCAGGGTGGCGAGTTTGTGTTGCTGCGTGCTCATGGTGCGGCCTCCAGTGCTTCCAGTGCCTGCGCCAGCCGCAGGCTCACCACGCCGGGCGTGGCGCCGAAGTCGTGGATTTCCACCAGCATCGCCGGCTGTGCCGGGTCGGTGAACAGGCGGTCGAGCAGTGCATGCCAGCGGGCACTGCCTACGCGGGTGGCGCTGGTGATCATGACGCGGGAGAGGCCGGCCGGTGCCGGCTCGATCAGCACTTCCAGGTCACCGGAGCTGACCACGCCGGCCAGCGCACGGCCGCTGGCAGGGGTGCCAGCCGGGTAATCGAGTTGCAGTGTTTCCATGGTTATCCTCGGGAGGCGAGTGCATCCAGCCGGTCCAGTAGCAGCGTGGCGGCCAGCAGGTCGGCGGCGCCGCCGGGCGATGCGTTGAACTGGCGCATGGTGTGGTCGAGCGCCAGCAGCTGCTTGCGCCCGTCGAAATGGCCGGCGCCGCCGGCGGCCAGCGCCGCTCTGGCGCCGTGCTGCAAGGCGGCCAGCGCATCGGGCCCGCCGCGCGACAGCACGCAGGTGTCGTCCAGCTGCGCCATGATGGCGAGCAGTGCATCCAGCCGGGCGTCGGCCTCGTCATGGCCGCGCGCGCGGGTGGCCTGCAGCGCCGGCAAGGCGTGCTCGATGATGTGCGGAAAGCCTTGCTGCGCCTCGGCGCGGGCGCCGCCTACGCCGTAGCGCTGGCAGGTCAGGGTGCCGGGTAGCGGCTGGCTGGGCTGGCGGTGGTCCGGCAGCCGTGCCAGCACGGCGGCGCGCTGGGTGATGGCGTGCGGTGCCAGTGAATGCGGCTCCTGCGCGGCGGCAGCCACCAGCAGGCCGAGCGCCCAGATGGCGCCGCGGTGGGTGTTGATGCCGCCGGTGACCTGCAGCATGGCCTGCTCGCCGGCGCGGCCGATGCTGCCCAGCTGGGTGCGCAGTTGCGGCGTGGCCGCCGCGTGGTAGGCGTGCAGCGCCAGTTCGAAAAAGGTTGGCCGCAAGGCGGTGATGGCATCGCGCATCATCGCCAGCGTCATGTCCCGGTGCACGCCTGGCCCGCGGCTGTCCACCAGGCCGGGCTTGGGGGCCAGGTGCAGCTCGTCGCTCAAGGCCTGGCCGGCAAGCTGGGCGAGGCGGCGGGCGGTGAGCAGCGCCTGGGTGCAGGGCTGGGTGGAAGTGGCTGCGGCTGTCATCACCAGCTCCTGAACCGCGCCGGCGGCTGGTACAGCCCGTCCGACCAGCTGACCAGTTCGGCGATGCTTTTCGCCGCCAGCAGCGAGCGGCTGGCGTCGGCGTGACGGATGCCGAGATCCTCCGGCAATGCCACCAGCCCCTGGCGGCGCAGCTCGGTGCTGCGTCCGGCGTTCTGCGGCAGGCCGATCGGGGTAACGCCGGCCACCGCCGCGATCATGTCCATGCGCTCCTGCAGCGAGCGCGCCTTGTACAGGTAGGCGATGCCTTCCTCGGTGAGCAGGTGGCTGACATCGTCGCCATACACCATCACCGGGGCCAGCGGCATGCCGCAGTCCGCCGCCACCTGCACCGCATCCAGCGTTTCCACCAGCGTGGGCTGGCTGCCGGATTGAAACGTCTCCACCATCTGCACTACCAGTTTGCGGCCGCGCGCCAGCGGGTCATCGCCCTGGATCAGGTCCAGCCATGCCGGGCTGGCATGGCGCCGCCCGCCGGGGTTGTGCCCCATGTTCGGCGCGCCGCCAAAGCCGGAGAGCCGGCCGCGAGTGACGGTGGAGGAGTTGCCCTGGCCGTCCATCTGCAGCGTGGCGCCAATGAACATGTCCACCGCGTACTGGCCGGCCATCTGGCAGTAGGCGCGGTTGGAGCGCAGCGAGCCGTCGCGGCCGGTGAAGAAGATGTCGGGGCGGGCGGCGACATAGGCTTCCATGCCCAGTTCGCCGCCAAAGCAGTGCACGCTGTCCACCCAGCCGCTTTCGATGGCCGGAATCAGGGTAGGGTGCGGGTTCAGCGTCCAGTGGCGGCAGATCTTGCCGCGCAGGCCCAGTGTTTCGCCATAGGTGGGCAGCAGCAACTCGATGGCGGCGGTGTTGTAGCCCAGGCCATGGTTGAGCGATTGCACCTGGTGCCGCTGATAGATGCCGCGAATCGCCATCATCGCCATCAGCACGTGCACCGGCGTGATGTGCCGCGGGTCGCGGGTGAACAGCGGCTCGATGAAGAACGGGCGGTCGGCCTGCACCACGAAATCCACCCAGTCGCCGGGAATGTCCACCCGCGTCAGCTCGCTGCTGTCCTCGACAATCTCGTTCACCTGCGCAATGACAATGCCGTCGCGAAAGGCGGTGGCCTCCACGATGGCCGGGGTGTCCTCGGTGCTGGGGCCGGTGTACAGGTTGCCGTGGCGGTCGGCCTGGTAGGCGGCCACCAGCGCCACATTCGGGCTCAGGTCGACGAACAGGCGCGAGTACAGCTCGATATAGGTATGGATGGCGCCGATTTCGAGGCAGCCGTCCTGCAGCAGCTGGCCGATGCGCAGGCTCTGCGGGCCGGAGAACGAGAAATCGAGCTTGCGGGCGATGCCGGCTTCGAAGATGTCCAGGTGTTCGCTGCGGCCAACGCTGGGGATGATCATGTGCAGGTCATGCACCCGCTGCGGGTTCACTTTGGCCAGCGCGCGAGACAGGAAGTCGGCCTGCTTCTGGTTGTTGCCTTCCAGTGCTACCCGGTCACCGGGGGACAGCAGGATTTCCAGCGCTGGCACCAGCTGGCCGGTGGGCAGGATGCGGCCGTCGGCCAGCGTGCCCAGGCGGGCGATGCGCTGTTGTTTGTCACTGCGGCGCGTGTTCCAGACAACATCGGGCGAGCGGGGGGCTGGCATGGCTGCTTCCTGGCGGATGACATGCCGGCAGGGTAGCCACGGGGTGGGCGGCCATCAATCAAGCCGCCGTACGCTTTGTTAGCCTGAGGGTAATGATTCGCCGGCCGTCTGCAGCATGCGCGCCTCGGCCAGTAGCGCCAGCAGATTGGGGTCGCGTTCGCGGTTGGCCGGCAGGATCAGGCCTATGGTCTGCTGCAGCTGGTAGCGCGGCGCCAGCGGGGTGAGCCGCACGCGGCCGGCCAGCAGGCTGTGCACCCGGCCCGGCAGCAGCGACAGCCCGATGCCGGCGGCCACCAGGTTGATCAGCGAGAAAATATCGTCCACGCGCATGGCTACTTGCGGGCTGAAGCCGGCAATGGCAAACGCCTGCTCGAAGTTGTGGGCGGTGGCAAAGCCGCTGCCCAGGGTGACGAAGCTGGCGTCGCGGTAGTCGGTCAGCTCGGCCGGTTCGTGCGGTGCCGGCTGGCTGGCCGGGGTGGCGAGGTAGACCTGGTCCTGGAAGATCGGCACCGCCAGTAGCCCGGCGGGCAGGCCGCTTTCCGGTAGCGACATCAGCAGCGCATCCAGCGATTGCTCCGCCAGCTGCGCCAGCAGCGCGGTGTTGGAGCCCAGGGTCAGTGCGATGTCCAGATCCGGGCGGCGGGTTTTCAGGCCACTGATCAGGCGGGGGATCAATTCCACCGTCAGCGAATACATGGCGCCGAGCTTGAGCTGCGGCGCGTGGAAGCCGCCGACATTGCGCGCCTCCTGGATGCCGTAGTTCAGCTGCTGCAGGGCGCTCCTGGCGTGCTCAGCCAGAGCCAGGGCGCTGGGCAGCGGCTTGAGATTGCGGCCCTCGTGCCTGAACAGCGCGCAACACAGCCCCTGTTCCAGCGAATGCAGCGCGCGATGCACGCTGACAGTGCTCAGCTGCAGGCGTTCGGCGGTGCGGCCCAGGTGGCCGGTTTCGACGAAGGCCAGCAGGATCTCCAGCTTACGCAGCGTGATTTCTTCGTTGATCATGAGGGCGTGGCATTCCGGATAGGGGGGCTCTTCAGCTTGGCTTCTGGCTGGTTTTTGATCCGCAGGCTGTAGCTAGTCTCTTGCTTTCCGTGTTGGTTCACAGGATCGGCAGGATCCTGGGGCGGAAGCAGTAGGTGGCCCCACGGCGGACTAGGTATGCCGTTCTGGCATGGCATTGTCGGTCATGTGTGTAGCACCCGCGTGTAGCAGCCAAAGAAAAAGGCCATTGAGAATCAGCAAGTTACTGATCTTCAATGGCCTTTTAGGGTTCTGGTGGAGGCGGCGGGAATCGAACCCGCGTCCGGAAGCCCTCTACGAAGAGATCTACATACTTAGTCGTGTCATTTGGATTTGATTACCGACACGCCGACGGACAGGCTTGGCAGTAACGAGTCACCTTGAATTTAACACCGGATCAAGTGACCCGATCCGATGCGAGCTGGTGTGAAATGACTCTACCGGGGTTGCCCCCACAGCCCACCAGCGAGCTGCTGTAGAGTCTAGCCGCAATTAAGCGGCCAGAGCGTAAGTTTCGTCGTTTGCGACTATATAAATTCAGCGTTTTACGGGGTAACTGAAATCCCGGTATGCCCTCATCCGCTTTGCAACCCCCGTCGAAACCAGGTCGCCCCCAGATGTGAGATTTATATTGTAGCGCAGAGCGGGCTTTCAAGGCCAGCCCTGCGTTTTTTAGTGCGCTTCGCCGGCGCGGATGATCTTCAGCGTATTGGTGCTGCCCATCAGCCCCACGCTGTCACCCACGGTCACCACCAGCACGTCGCCCTGGCTGACACGGCCGCGCTCCAGCAGTTTGCGCTCGGCTGCGGCCAACAGTTTCTTCTGGTCGCTGGCGGTGGGCAGCAGGATGGGGAACACGTCGCGATACAGTGCCAGCCGGCGGTAGGTGGCTACCTCGGGGGTAAGCGCGTAGATCGGTACGCCGCAGTTCACCCGGCTCATCCACAGCGCGGTGGAGCCGGTCTGCGTCAGCGCCACCAGCGCCTTTACCTGCAGGTGGTTGGCGGTGAACAGCGCCGCCATGGCGATGGACTGATCCACGCGGACGAACTCGCGGTTGAGGAAGGCGCGCTCCAGCTGGTATTCGGACGAGGTTTCCGCTTCCAGGCACACCCGTGCCATCGCCTCCACCGTTTCCACCGGGTACTGGCCGGCGGCGGTTTCGGCAGACAGCATTACCGCGTCGGTGCCATCCAGCACGGCGTTGGCCACGTCGGACACTTCGGCGCGGGTAGGCACCGGGCTGCTGATCATGGATTCCATCATCTGCGTGGCGGTGATGGTGAGCTTGTTGCGCTCGCGCGCGATGCGGATCATGCGTTTTTGCAGCGCCGGCACTGCGGCATCGCCCACTTCCACCGCCAGATCACCGCGCGCCACCATGATGCCGTCGGAGGAGTCGATCAGGTCTTCCAGGTTGGCAATCGCCTCGCAGCGCTCCACCTTGGCGATGATGCGCGCCTGGCAGCCGGCGGCGTGCACCAGGGTGCGTGCCATGTAGAGGTCGGCGCTGCTCTTGGGGAAGGATACTGCCAGGTAGTCGGCATCCAGCAGGGCAGCCACCTTGATGTCGTCAATGTCCTTGGCGGTAAGCGCCGGCGCCGACAGCCCGCCGCCTTGCTGGTTGATGCCCTTGTTGTTGGACAGCACGCCACCTACTTTCACGCGGGTGTGGATCTCGTTGCCCACCACTTTTTCCACCACCAGCACGATGCGGCCATCGTCCAGCAGCAGTACCGCGCCGGTGTCCACATCCTGCGGCAGTTCCTTGTAATCCAGGCCGACGCGGTTGTCGTCGCCCAGCTCGCAATCGGCATCCAGAATGAAAGGCTGGCCGTTGACCAGGGTGACCTTGTTATTGGCGAACCTGCCGACGCGGATCTTCGGCCCCTGCAGGTCCACCATGATGGCAACCGGCACGCCCAGCCTGTCGGCGGCGCTACGTACCAGGTTGGCGCGGTCGATATGATCCTGCGCGCTGCCATGCGAAAAATTCAGGCGCACTACATTGACGCCGGCCTGCAGCAACCGCTCCAGCGTGGCCTCATCGTTGGAGGCCGGGCCGAGGGTGGCGACAATCTTTGTACGACGGGTCATGGTTGAGTCTCCCTTGATTTGTGTAGTTATGGTACAAAAACACGCTGTAATTGGCAGCTTACATTGGTAGTTTTACTACTTTATATGGCGACTGCGTGTCCTTGCCGAGACAAAAACTGCACTTTGGGCACAATGACGCTCCTGTGGTGCTGTGCTACAGTGCGCCATCAATTCTCCAAACGGGCGATCACGAGTCGCCCGTTATTCATTGCCTATCTATTTATGGCATGAAATATCCCATGGTCTGTAAACAGGAGCATTTTCTGTGGTCAACATTGCCGCACTCGAACCCAAGGTAGTTTGGGAACATTTCCAGACACTGTGTGACATTCCGCGCCCGTCCAAGCACGAGCAGGCGCTGCGTGACTACCTGCAGGGCTGGGCCGAACTGCGTGGCCTGGATACCACCATTGATGCCGTGGGCAACCTGATCATCCGCAAGCCAGCCACCCCGGGCATGGAAAACCGTGCCGGCGTGGTGATGCAGGGCCACCTGGACATGGTGTGCCAGGCCAACACCGGCACCGTGCATGACTTCTTCAACGACCCGATCCGCCCGGTACTGCAGGACGGCTGGCTGATTGCCGAAAACACCACCCTGGGCGCCGACAACGGTATCGGCGTGGCACTGGGGTTGGCCGCATTGAGCGCCGACGATATTCCGCACGGCCCGCTGGAAGTGCTGCTGACGCTGGACGAGGAAGCCGGCATGGGCGGCGCGCTGGGCCTGGAAGCCGGCCTGCTGCAAGGCAAGATGCTGATCAATATCGATACCGAGGAATGGGGCGAGTTCTACATGGGCTGCGCCGGCGGTATCGACGTGAACGTACGTCGCGACTACGCCTGCGAGCCGCTGCCCGCCGGCTACGAAGTGCGCCAGCTGACGGTAGCCGGCCTGCGCGGCGGGCACTCCGGCGCCGACATCCACCTGGGCCGCGGCAATGCCAACAAGGTGCTGATCCGCCTGCTGCAGGAGCTGGGCGAGGTTACCGACCTGCGCGTGGCCAGCTTCAACGGCGGCACCGCGCGCAACGCACTGGCGCGCGAAGCCTTTGCCGTGGTGGCTTACCCGGTCGCGGACGCTGCCACCGTCGCCGCCAAACTGGATGCCTACCAGGCACTGATGCGCTTCGAGCTGGCCGGTGTGGACGAGGGCGTAAGCCTTGCGGCCAACCCTGCCGAAGCCGGCAGCGTGATGGCGCGCGATGCGCAGCAGGCGGTGTTTGCCGCCCTGCACGCCGCGCCGCATGGCGTGAAGCGCATGAGCCAGCGCGTGCATGGTGTGGTGGAGACCTCCAACAACCTGGGCGTGATCAGCATTGCCGATGGCAAGGTGTTCACCAACCTGATGGTGCGTTCGCTGCTGGACAGCGGTTTTCGCAATCTGGCGGGCGAGATCGAGGCGCTGTTCGGCCTGGCCGGCTTTGCGGTGGAAACCGAAGGCGGCTACCCCGGCTGGGCACCCAACCCGGCCTCGCCGCTGCTGGCGCTGTGCCAGCGCGTGTTCCGCGAACAGTTCGGCGGCGATTCCGCGGTGCAGGTGATTCACGCCGGCCTGGAGTGCGGCATCATCGGCGCCAAGTATCCGCAGATGGACATGGTATCGTTCGGCCCCAATATCCGCGGCGCGCACGCCCCGGGCGAGCGCGTGGAAGTGGCGTCGGTAGGCAAGGCCTGGCAGTTGCTGCAGGCCGTGCTGGCCGCCGTACCGGCCGCCTGATCCGCCACGCGGCACCAACAAAACCCGGCCTTCGTGCCGGGTTTTGTTTTATGGCGCGCAATTGGCGAACATAAAGGGGCGGCAAAGTGGTGTCTGATGGCATTCGTGCCGGTGGATGGGCTTGTCATGTTTTCACTGCCGCGGCGGCGGTTCGGCTAATTGATGCATCATTCGGCATATGGCGCTAGCGGCAAATGATGGCTGGCGCGATGTACCTGTGGCTGAATGAATGGCAGCCGGCTGGGGCTGCCCGATGCGGCAGCCTTTTGCCGGTGCGCGGCCCTGCTGGCGATCCGCGTCATGTCTTGCAAGGAGGGTGTTATGTCGCTGAGTGAGCAGGCCTCGCGCCGTGGTTGGCGGATTGCCACGTTGTGGCGCGATGCTTCGCTGTCCGCGGTGACGGCCGGGTTTCTGGCGGTGCTGGTGTCGTACGCCGGCCCGCTGGCCATCTATTTCCATGCCTCGGAGGTTGGCCGCATACCGCCACAGTTGGTGGCCTCCTGGCTGTGGGCCATCTCCATCGGTGCGGCGGTTTCCGGCATCTGGCTGAGCTGGCGGCTGAAAGCACCGGTGATTACTGCCTGGTCGGCCCCCGGCACGGCGCTGCTTGTGACGTTGCTGCCTACCATGCCGCTATCGGACATGGTGGGCGCGTATATCACCGCTGCCGTGCTGCTGCTGTTGATTGGCTGGTCCGGTTATTTCGATCGCCTGATCCAGCGTATTCCACGCGGTGTCGCGTCCGGAATGATGGCCGGCATCCTGTTCCAGTTTGGTACCCAGGCGTTCAAATCGGTGGCGGCCGCGCCCTTGCTGGGCGGGGGCATGTTGCTGGCCTACCTGGTGTTCCGGCGCTTGTTGCCGCGCTATTGCATGGTGATGGTGCTGCTGTGTGGTGTTGCCTTGGCGCTGGGCAGCGGCGGCATGAGCTTGCCGGCCATGCAGCTGGGCATGACGGTGCCGCAATTCATGGCGCCAAGCTGGAGCTTGTCCGCGACCTTCAGCCTGGCTATCCCTCTGGTGATTGTCAGCCTCAGCGGGCAATACCTGCCGGGCATCGCCATTCTGCGTGGTGCCGGCTATGCGGTATCGGCGCGCCCGATCCTGGTGGTGACCAGCCTGCTGTCGCTGCTCATGGCCTGTTTTGGCGGTATCACCATCGTGGTGGCGGCCATTACTGCCGCGCTCTGTACCGGGGCGGATGCCCATGAAAACCCGGCCCGGCGCTATGTGGCAGGGCTGGCAAATGGCGGTTTTTACCTGTTGGGCGGGGTGTTTTCCGGGGCCTTGGTGTTGCTGTTTGCTGCGCTGTCGCATGAGCTGGTCGCGGTACTGGCCGGTGTGGCACTGATAGGTGCCATTGCGGCCAACGTGGCCGGGGTGGTTGGCGATGAAAAGCACCGCGAAGCCGCGATGATCACCTTTCTGGCTACCGCCTCCGGGATGAGCTATGCCGGGATGGGCGCCGCATTCTGGGGCGTGGTGCTGGGCAGCATCGCGCACCTGATTCTGCAGTCGAGGTCGCAGGGCAAGGCTGATTGACGGCCATGCTCGGGCGCCATATGCACATCGGCAATTTGCTGCCCGCGCACGGTGGCTGCCTGCGGGCGGGGTTGGCCTGTTGCGTGTGGGCACGGCAGCGCGGCGACCGGTCGGCAGGGTCAAGGTGCCGCCCGCCGATAAGAGCATGCTGGCATGCGGCGATGCCTGGCCGCTGAAGGAAGGCTCAGCGGCGATAGTGCGCAACGGGCTGCAGAAAATCTGTCTGATATTCGGCCTTGCTTATCAAGCAAGGCCGATTTCTATTTGTGACTCAGTCAGAATATTGCTACCGAATAAAAGGTGGCGCTTGCATGTCAATATTGATAGTGTGGCCCCGGAAAGCAGGGTGCAGAAAATCTGGTGGTTGTAAGTGTATTTTGTGGTGGGGGATATATACGACCGATTGTTTTGTTTGCGGGGAGCCGCGTACATGCGGAGTTGCCGGCAGTTTTGAGTGGCTTTATATGGCCGCCTGGATGATATTTTTAATATTGTGCCCGGTATTTTGGCTGGTTTGAGAGATGGCTACTTAAAACTTATGGTAGAAGGGTTTTATCAGGATTCCATTCGCCTGACGTGTCCGGGCCGGCGTGCATCAAAGAAGTGAATCGATAACCTGCAAAAGCCGGCTATGGCACCGCGCGGTCAGTGCCTTGCGGCCAACCTTGGGGCGGCGCCGGCGGTAGTTGCTGCTATGCTCCTCCCCGGCTGGCGTATGCTGCTGTGTTTCCCGTCGGCAAGGCCGCTTGGGTAAAATCGTGCCTGTTTGTACAAAAATTCTGGCGCGCACTTAGCAAGCATCTGCTTGGAGGTGAAACTATAAGGAGCTGATTTTTTATTGCCGGCGGCTACCGGAATTCTGTTGCTTTTATTTTTTCCCTTACTGGCAGGTAATATTTTTTGGGCTGTCACTATTTTTTATGGTGATATTTCATGGCTGTGGACTATATATATATTGATTATTCTTTGACTGTTCCTCCCGCTGGTTTGAGCTTTGTTCTATTGTTGCCGGGAGTCTGCAATATGAGTTGCGATTGTAATGTCGATATGAATGATCGGTAAATTGTTTTGCATATGGCGAGTTAATATTATTCTGAGAGTCATCAGGCATAGGCGATTGACATGATTAAAGAATAATTTTTGTTTCGTCTTGATGGTTGTTTTCACCAGTTTTGGCCATGGTGCATTGCGCAAGCAAAATTTTATGTGAGTGCTGTGGTTGAGTGATGGTGAGGTCTATGTGCATAAGAAGCAGTGATGCGTGGTGCGTATGTCTATGCGTTTGGATTTTTACAGCGAGGGGCTGGATGACAAGTATGAGTGGATGTAATTCCTGAATAGGAATGGACTGTGCAGCGTGGCAGTGCTGGAAAGGCACTGATTTTTGATAGTGATGTCGGTATTCGACATGGGCGGACGTGAGAGGGTGATGTGAAGTAGAGCAGTGCCAGGGAGTGAAAAATGCATATCAAGAATCGCGTAATGGTTGCCGAAGATCACGATCTTTTGCGGGATGGCCTGTGCTCGATGATATCGGCCCGCGACGAGTACATTGTGGTTGGCGAGGCAAAAGACGGTAAGGAAGCATGCCACCTGGCCGTTACACTCAACCCTGACCTGATCCTGATGGATATTTCAATGCGCGGCATGAATGGCATTGAAGCCAGTGCCGCCATCAAACACCGCGAGCCCAGCATCCGCATCATTGTCCTTACCGTGCATCAGAACGAAGACTACGTGCGGGAAGCCTTGCGCGTAGGTGTGGATGGCTATGTGCTGAAAGACGTTTCGTTCGAGGAACTGCTGACCGCCATGCAGGCGGTAATGCAGGGGAAAAGGCATCTCAGTGCCGAGGTGTACGGTTGCATGGTGGATTCGTTTGTTACCGGGCGTGAGGCGACGTTGCCAAGAAATGGCTGGGACAAGCTGACGGTGCGCGAACGCAGCGTGCTCAAGCTGATCGCGGAAGGGCGTACCAACCGGCAGGCTGGCGAGTATCTGAATCTCAGCCCGAAGACGATAGAAAAGTACCGTGCCAGCCTGATGCACAAGCTGGATATCGTCAATCTGGCGGAGCTGATTGTGGTGGCCATCGAAATGGGCCTGGTCACCATGAAAACGGTGCGGGAGCCTGAGCAGGAACATGCGCTCAGCCTGTTGAGGCATCTGTAGCGCCAAGCACTGGAAAGCGCTTGCGTTAGCTGATTTACGGCCAGGTCGCCGACACCAGGGTGCCGCCCCTGCCGGGCGAGTGGATGGAAAACTGCCCGCCATTGGATTCCACCCGGTATTGCATGCCGACCAGGCCCAGGCATGCCGAACATTCATGGTTGTTTGCCAGCGGGCGGACTTCATAGCCGATGCCGTTATCCTGGATGGTCAGCACCAGGCAGCCCGCGACCCGTTGCAGGCTGAGACTGATCTCGGTAGCGGAGGCGTGCTTGATGGCATTGTTCAACGCCTCCTGGGCGACGCGGAACATGTCACCCTTCAGGTGTTCTGGGATATCGCCATCTTCGATATTGCAGTCGAAATCCACCACCAGATTATCCGTAATGCGCTCGATGCTGCGGCACAGCGCAGCCAGGGCGGCAGGCAGGCCCTGGCGGTCCATCATCAGCGGGTACAGGTCGCTGCAGATATGCCGCAGGTCGCCTATGGTTTCGCGAATGCGCAGTACCGTGTTGTCGAGCAGCTGGGCGGCGTTGTCGACCTGGCCCTGGCGCAGGCGAAACAGCGAATCCTCCACCATCAGCTTGATCAGGGCCAGTGCCTGCCCCATGCCGTCATGCAGCTCGGAAGACAGCCGGCGCCGCTCTTTCTCCTGCCCCAGCGTGAGAAAGGCGAGGTGGCCCGGTATGTCGGATTCCGCCGGCAAGCCGATATCGATAGCCCCGGTCTTGATAATCATGGGTTCTTCGAACAGGGTAAGCCGCGAACTCTCCAGACCATCCCTTTCCACGGCAATGGCTTGCTGGTGCAGGATCAGCCGGCTTGGCAGCCCGGTGCGCCCGCGCAGTACGGTGCTGAAGGTACACAGCGCGCTGGCCATGGCCGTTGCCAGGTGCTGCTGCAGGGAGTGCTGGTGATCATCCGGCGCCATATCGATCAGTAGCTTGCCTACCAGATCCTTGGGCGGGTAGCCGAGCAGGGCAGCCGCATTCTTGTTCGCCGATACGAAGCGCCCGCCGGGTGTGAGTATGGCCAGTGCGCCACCTCTGACATCGGTGATTGCCCCCATATTTGTCGCGCTGGGCCTGATGGTAGTGCTGAGCTTGCGCATGGCCTCGATGAGGTCATGCAATTTGATTGGTGGCTCACCAAGTAGACGGACGCTCATTCCACCTCCAGGCATAGGTAAAATACAACTGCAAAAACATGGGCCGGTTTTTTATTTGGCCCAATACAATTACTGCTCCTGAATGAGCGGGTGGAACGCCCGCCCGTGTATACCTAACGCCTGAAAGTGCATCTACGCCAAATGACAGCGCTTTCTGGGTAAATTATAGACCATGCCTGTTTATCTCAAAGATTGCCCCTGCGCATGCGGCTGCCCCTGGCTGCTGATATGAAAAGGCGATATGGCTAATCTTCTTTGGTGGAAAATATTTCAGCCGGCCGTCACGTTTCATGGCGTGGCTGGCTGAGCCCATGCCTGTTTATTCTGCTTGTCGCAATGGAATAACAGGCATGTGGCACAAGGGGGTTAATTGGCGGCCATCAGTTTCCGGTAATTCTGCAGCAGGTCGTCGGCGGTAGCGAAACCATCGACTCGTAACCAGGGTTTACCGGGCGCCGCGCGCAGCAGTACCACGGGGGTATGGCTCATCTTGTCCTGGTGGAATACGTTGAATGCGCGCTGGGTGGCAACGCTGGCGGCTACGGTGCCGGTGTAGTAACGCGATTCGGGGTTGGCCCCGAATCGCCTGGCATAGGCACGCAGCTGTGGCGGTGTATCGTTTTCCGGGTCTATCGAGATGGACAGCAGGTGCACCTTGTCGCGGTCGGGGCCCAGTTTGCGCTGCAATTGCGACAGCACCTGGCTGGTCATGGGGCAGATATCCCTGCAGGCGGTATAAATGAAGGTCACCACCACCGGGCGGCCGTCGTCCAGCTCGTCTTTCAGCGATACGGTCTGGCCGTCGTCACGCACCAGGTTCACGGTGGGCAGGGTGTAGTTCACGGTAGAGAGGTGCACCTTGCGCATCGAGGCGGGGATGCCCCCTGCCTTGAAGCCTTCATGCGGGAAGGCGGGCGGGGCCATCAGGGTAAGCATGCCGGCGAGCGCGAGGATCACTGCCCGGCTCCCGGGTTTTGTGGATGTTGACATTGCAGGCTCCTATCCCAAGCAGGGAATGATTACCGGTTGTACGCGGGTGCTCATGACAGTGCCGAAGCGGCACATCACGGCACCATCCAGTCCCCATCGGCGGCCAGGGCAGGGTTGTCCGGCTTGGTGAAGTGGACCATGAAGCCCCCCTTGGACGCGAAGCGTTGCCCTTGCGCCAGAGTCAGGCGCGGGTAGTAGCCGGTAATGAGCCGGTGCTCGATCATGTCTTCTATGCGTTCCACCAGGTAATCCCGCACAAAGGTGCCGGACATATGGCTCAGCGTTTCGGCGAGCAGGCCGCAGGCCAGGAAGGTATCTGCCTGCATCTGTTCGGCAACCACCGGGATATGGCGGATCGAAAACCAGCCGAACGCGTAGTCCACGCGCACGCGCCGGCGTTCGGGCAGGTCAACCGGGTAGGCGATATGCGTGACATCACGCCACCCGGCAGGCAGTGGCGCCTGCTCCAGCCCGCCCAGCAGCCCCGACAGGAACACGCCGGCCGGCGCCGGCGGCGGTTGGGGGCCGAGCGCGGCGATATCCGCCGGGCGTAGCCACAGCACTAGCGCGTCGGCATGACGGCTGTGACGAAGTGCCATGGCAACGCTCTCGCCCGGCCTGAGCGTATAGCCCGAGGTGGCAATGCCGTGCGGCCGCAGGGCGGTGGCGAGTGCTTTGGCGCCCGTTTCGCCGCTGTCGTTGGCGCGGTAGATCTGCAGCACAGATTTAGCCGCTTTCCTGTTTTCCGGCGCCAGCAGGCTCTTGGCGATCAGGCGTGCTTCCAGCAGCACTCCGCCGGAGAAATATATCGAGTAGAAATCGCTTGGGTGGTCAACCGGTGCGTCGACATTCGGGAACAGGCATGGCAAGGCGGCCTGCTCGCAGAAAGCATGCACCGGTGCCCAGTTCTTGCCGCCCAGCCCCGATATCACGGCAAACACCGGCTCCGCCGCCAGGTGCTGCTGCAGCTGTTGCTGCCAGGTCGACTCCGGGCCGTTCAGCTGCCACACGTGCAACTGCCAGTGGCGATTGGCCATGTACATCATCTTGCGCGAGCTGCGCAGCGCCGGCGTGGCCCCGATGGGGAAGGTGTTCTTCTCGGCAAAATAGTGCTCCAGCACATCGAGCATGCCGCGGCGCTTCGTCGGGTCCGCATCGGGGGTGATGATGGTGGCGAAGTGCAGTTCCGTCTCCATTACGCCCGGCGTCTTGCGTTGATCCAGCCCTTTCAGATAGCCGATCAGCGCGGCCATGTCGAAATCGCTCATGGTGAAGCGCGGCATCAGGTAGCTCAGCGGCTGCCCCTGCGAATCCAGGCCCTCGCGGATAGCCCGGGCGACGGTGGCATCGGTATACGCGTCACGGCCGTTGCGTACCCCGTCGACAAAGGGCAGGTCGGGGTCCTCGCCATTCTGGGGGCGGAACAGATAGCGGCCGGTGATGGGCGGGATGGAGCTGAGGCCAACCTTGGCGCCCAGGCCACTGCGTCGGTGGCAGTTGATGCAGGCAGCATCGGCGCCCTGCATGTACAGGCCGCCATCGCGGTGGGCTTCCAGCGCTGCGCCCGTCGCAAGTTGGCCGCGGCGAAATATTGCCTCACCCGCATCGCCTGAGCCGGCGCCGTGGGCCTGGCCCGGCAGGGCGGTCAGCACGATCAGCAGCAGCTGTAGCGTCAGTGCACGCCAGCCGCGGGCCCAGGGGAGGGCGAGGGCGGCGCCGGGTCGTGGGCGGGTCATGGCGGCAGGCTCCCCGGTATGGCGTGGGCAGGCAGCTTGCTGGCGTTGGTGTGCTGCTCGTTCGGGTCCGGCTGGCCATGCTGTGGCATGGCCGGTCTGATGAACAGGGCGTCGTCCAGCGGAGGGTTGAGTGCCACCTGGTCGATTACCAGCCTGTCGTTGCGCGGGCCGGTTGCGGTGCCGGCTTCGATAACGAGAGGGATCTGCAAGCCGTCGAAGGCCTTGTAGTTGCGATAGAACACCGACACCGTGGCTGCCTGGCCGGGAGTGCCGGGGGCTTCCCGGTCGTATCTGAGTTCCAGGAAGCTCGTCGCATCTACCCACAGGTGCCGGCTGGCGCCGGAGCGTAGCCGGATGTGCAGACGGTAGGCTTTGTGCCCCTCCACTTCATCCATGCCTTCCAGCCCGACGGTAATGCCCTTGGCGGCGTGGTCGATGAGCACTCCGTCGATGATCGGCTCCTCTGCGGCAAACTTCAGTTCCTCCCTGGCATACGGCTGCACACTGGGCGCGCTGCCTGGGCCGGCCAGCATCTTCCAGCCGCTGGTGCCATCGAACGCGCGCACCGCCATGTGCCCGGATGCGACCATCTCAAAACGGGTCTTGTTGGGGCGTTTCTGCGTGAGTACGAACTGGGCGGGGGACTGGCCTCCCTCCACATGCCCTTGCATGACCAGAGTCTGGATCTTGCGCCAGGCCTCCAGGCCACCCCGCGCCTCGGCGTTTTTCTCGATGATCTGCGCCGCCGCCAGCTCCGGCTCCGCCACTGCGCCCCGGGCCAATGCCAGCGCCGCAATGCATGTGGCCAGTACCCTCGTAGCTCCCAGTTTCATGGCCATGTACTCAGTCGGTTTGTTTGGCGGTCTGGGTGGGAGGATCGGCCGCCGCCAGCTGCGGTTTGCCAAAGGCGGTATCGTCTATTGGCTGATTCACTGCCACATGCTGGATGATCATCTTGTGACCGGGCTTGAGGCCTTCGACTACGGTTTCCTGTTCATGCGCCATGAGCAGGCCGCTTTCGGTTTTGTAGTCGCGGAAGTAAATGGAAACGGCGCGCATTCTGCCGTCCATCTTGCGCGGCACGCCTTCCATTTTCAGTTCGAGATAGCTCTGCGCATCCACCCAGACGTAGCGCTGGCTACTGTCTTTCATGGTCAGCTTGAGCTTGTAGGCGCTGTGTCCCTCCACTTTGTCCATGCCCTGCAGTTCGACCCGGGTGCCTTTTCTGGCGTAGTCGACCAGGGGGCCGTCCAGCTCGGTCGAACTGGCGGCGGACTTGGCTTCTGCCGTCGTGAACGGCTCCACTTCGTTACGCCCCAGGAAGGGCCGGACTTTCCAGCCCTGCTCGCCGTCGTAGGTCTGCAGCGCTGTCTGGTTCTGGAAGTTCACTTCGAAGCGGCTCTTGTATGGCCGCTTCAGTTTCATCACGAAGGGCAGGCTGACATTCTTCTTGCCGCCCGCATCAATCTGCCCGGACAGGGTCAGGGTGTTGACCGCGCGCCAGGCTTGCAGCCCGCCGCGTGCGGCCACGTTCTTGTCGACGATCTGGGCTGCGCTAAGACTGGCTGCCGTGGCGGCCAGCATGGGCACCCAGCCCAGTATCAGCAAAAAATATCGGGTTTTCATTGCATCCTCTCCGCTTGGTGCGTGACGGTAGACCTGGCCTCACCAGGTCATTCCACCGCCAGCCCATCCATATGAAAGGAACCGATCACCACGTTGACGCGGTCTCCGGTCTTGACCAAATTGCCCTTGTTGGAAAACACCATCCAGTATTCCTTGCCCATTTCCGGCGAGCCGGACTGGCGCAAGGGGCCGATCTTGTCCATCACCGGCACTTGCAGCACGGCGTGGCTTCTCAGGCCCAGCAGGTATGGCGTGACTTTCTTGTCGCCCAGTTCCCTGGCCCTGGCGGGGTCGGTTACGCGGTAGCTGACACGAATCAGGTTGTCGGATGCGGTGCGTTGCACCCTTACGTTGTCGATGCCGCCATAGAGCGAGTAATAGATACGGGCCCGGTTCGGCATGCTCACGGCGTGGTAAGGGGAGTGCCGGTGTGCTGTGGCAGGGGCCTGGGGCGTGGTCTTGGCAGGGGCCGGGCGGGGAGTTTGCGCAGACATTCCGTCCGGGGTTTCCTCCGCCTGGCTGGCTGGCGTGAAAGCGGTACTCATGACAAAACCGCTGGCGAGTACCGCCACAAACAGTTTTGCGCGGGTTGTGGATGTTATGACAGTGAGCATGACTTACTCCTTCTCACCCCATCGCCAGTGCCGGGTGCGGCCGGGAAGACAGCTTGCCGTCTCCCCGGCGCAAGGCCTGGCTGGATGGTGTCGGTCACCGTTGTACCGGTTGCCGTGCTCGGTTCTCCCTTGGTCATGACGGGGGTGGGTCACCCCCGTCATATCTTGTGTTGCCGCGGTGTGTCCGCTGCTATGGGTGGCGCTCAGGCCGGCTTGTGTCTACAGGCCATCCGGAGGATTCACTTGCCCGCCGTTGTGAAACTCGACGGCACCGATGTCCCAGCTCCCGTTCTGTGGCCTGGAGATACCGAAGAAGTCAAAGGTTGGCGCCCCCGACGATGTGCCACTGTTGATCGCCGGCGAACCTGCGGTCAGCGCGTAATTGCCAAGCAGTACGTTGTAGCCGGCACCTCCCGAAGTGACGCTTGCATTCACCAGTGACAGCGGACCGTAAGTCATGTTGATCCACTGGTTGCCTTCATCCGGCACTGCCGACGGCAGCAGGCTGAACAGCGGGTTGGGCAGAACCGTATCTGCAATGCCCGGGGGCACGCTAAAGCCGATACCTCCTCCTTCCGGTGGTACGCGAGCGCCATTGCAGTACTGGCTGACTACACCCGGGCTGGCCGGTTGCAGGTTGTGCGCAGCAGCGCTGTTGTAACCTCCGCTGGTACTGGTCAGGATCGAGTAGCGCGGGTTCAGCGTCAGACCTGAACTGTGGTTGGCCGGGCCCGTGTCGCCGTAGGCGCCGATGTCCCAGTACACCGCACCCTGTGCGCAGTAGCCGGTCGGGTGGCCGGCCTGGTTCAAGGACGGGTTCAGCGATACCACGTTCTGCAAGCCCTGGATGGCCGGATCGAGGCCGCCCACCGTGATGTAGAACGAGCGGTTCTGCCAGAACAGGTTGTTGTTGAACGTCACCGGGTTCGAGAAACATGCGCTCGGCGGATGGTTGCCGGAGCAGTTCACATTGGTCTGTACCGCAGTCAGGTTAGTGGTGTTAAGCGCCGTCTCCAGGCCGGCAGGCTGGTAATTCGAGGTGGTAATCGGCTGGCAGGTTGTTTCCGTGCCGTTGTTGGTGCAGTGCGGCGGCCCGACGTTGGCTTGCGCACCGCCATCAGTGTTGAACAACACACCGGACGAAGCAGTGGCATCGTTGGACACAACCGTGTTGTTGTCGAAGTCGACGTTCACCGCATCCTGCAGCGATACACCGCCTCCGGACCAGCCTGCCACGTTGTTGGCGATGATGTTGTTGGTCACACGGACCTTGTACCAGAGTCCTTTTCGGTTGGTCGGGTCGTTTTGCACGTCGGTGCCGTTGATGCTCTGCAGCCGCAGACCACCACCTTTACCGCTTTCGGCGGTGTTGCCGACGATCAGGTTGGCGTCGATCTTTAGGCCGGGGCCGGCGCCGTCACCAAGTGCCGGTGCGCAATCCTGGTCAGTTGTCACAGAGTTCTCGCAGAACGTTCCGTCCGGGGGTACACCCTGGGCGATGATGCCGCCGCCGTAGGTGGGCAGGGTCGGGTTATTGCTCTGGTTGAACAGCACCCAGTTGTGCGAGATGTCGCCGTTAACGCTGTAGCCGAAGTGGGCCATACCGCCACCGTCGCCGCTGCTCATGTTGCCGCACACCCAGTTGTAGTTGAAGTGGTAGTAGTCGGCACCGGTGCAGAACGTTACCCCGCCCGCGGCAGACGGCGTGGTCGAGTTGATCTCGTCGCCGTAGGACGCGTTCGATGTCACCGCATTGTGATGCACGTAGACATGGGTGTGGTACAGGTACGGATCCAGGGTGACGCCATTCTGGGCGGTCGTCCCGGGGGGTACTTCGACCTGGCCGACGGAGATGCCGCCCGTGAGCGTGCCGGCGTTGCCGAAGATGCGGTTATTGGAAACCTCCATATTGTGGTTGAAGCCGTGCAGGAAGATGCCGCCACCGCCCTGCGAGCTGTTGGTCACGCTGATGCCGTCGATACGTGCCGGGTTGCAGAAGAAATCGCTTGGGTAGTCCGTGCAATCCCGGGCGTTGATCTGGGCAGTCAGCAGGCTGCAAGTGCCGGGTTCTACACCACCCGTCATCGCTTCCGTGCCGACACAGAGCAGGTCAGGCTGCAGTACGCCGCGTACACGTACGTCGCGAACGCCCTTGCCCAGCACGGTGATGCCTGCGCCTTCATACGCCCCCATCAAGGTTGGTTCCATCAGCATTTCACCAATATTGCCGTTGAGGGTCGGGTCCCAGCCGACGGTTGGCTCTTGCGGGATGGCATCCACCTTGCGCTGCATGTTGGCCGCACAGGTATAGGTGCCGCTCGGGTCATACGGGTTGTTGGCACTGATTACCCCGCCGTTGAGCGATACGCCAAACAGACAGGCGATCTGACGGCGCCACGGGTCCATCTTGCCGGACGGGTGGGTGTTGGCGTTGATGGTTACCGAAGCTGCACCGACACCTTGCAGGCGCACCGGTTTCCACATGATCAGCATTTCATCGTAGGTTCCCGGCCCAACCAGGATCAGGTCGCCCGGCGTGGCATTGTCGATCGCGGCTTGCAGGGCATTACCCGTGCCATTCTCGCCGTTGACGTGAGTTGGCGCTTTGCCGCCCACGGTCACGGTGACAGTGTCGATCGATTTCTTGCCGTTACCGGCGGTGATCACCAGTTCGCCGCACTGTGCTGCATAGGTCTGGTTCCCGGCACCGGTTCGTTGCAGCGGCGGATGCCGGGTCGCATCGTTCGGATCAACTCCGCACGATGGGATGCCCTGTGGCACCGTTACCGTGATCGACGTGTCGGTCCAGCCGGTAATGGTGGCCGTGGCGCCGCCGATGGTCACGCTCGAAACTGCCGTGCAGGCGCCGCCGAGTCCGGTGCAGCGGCTACCAAAGCCGTAGTGGCGCGTGATGGACTTCTGGTTGAACGGTGCATTGCCCGCGGCCGGGCCGGTGTAGGCATTATTGGGTACCGTTTGATCTCCCAGGGCGGTAATGGTCAGGGTGTGACCCGCGGCACTGACATAGGGGCCGACTCCGTCGCCATTGACCTGCTTGATGGCCGGCGTGGTATCCGGGTACGCGCAGTCGGGCGGGTTATAGGCCGAGGCAAAGGCCTGTACCGGTACTACCGGCGTATCCATGTACTGGGTCTGCCCGGGCATGAACGGAATCTCGTAGCAGAACTGGCTGTAGGCCGGGTTGAACGAGGGGTCCGTGATCATGGTGTTGAAGGTCGGGTTTGCTACGCCATTGATGGTGGCTCGGGTATCCAGTATCGGGCCGGGGTCGTTCATGCAGGCCACCATCATGGTTGGTGCATAGCCGGTCGGGTTGGGTGGGTTCACCTCCCAGGTCGAGTAGTTCAAGCCGTTGAAAATGCCCCACTGGTCGGCGTAAGTGCGCTCGACTTCCGTGCCGGCAAAGTCCTTGATCGAGATCGGCAGGTTAGGTGGCGCAAATTTCTCACCGAACTGCGGCGAGTACGGGTCGAATTCCGACGAGAAGTCGTCCAGCATGAAGCCGGTGAAGTGGGCTGTGACGTGGGTCGAGCTGAATAGCCAGAACTTCGCCAGTACCGTCATCTGGTTGTCGAGCTGTACTTCCTTGCGGTCGCATAGGTGGCGCGAGGCGCCTGCGAACGGGGAAACCTCCTGCGAGCCCGGGAACAGGCTGATGTAGTCCGGCACGATGCGCAGTTCGCCTACGCAGGGCCAGAAGGTTTCGACGGAACCGGTATCGCCTTCGTTACGCGGGAAGGCAACGGAGCCGAGGGCCTGGGTCGGGTTTTGCGGGTTGGTGGCGTTATAAGTGGCATTCATCGCAGCCTGGTCGGGCAGGATGAAGATGGTGGCCAAGCCGCCAAACTGCTGTGTTACCGGGGCGATGTAGTTGTCGCCGATCAGGATGTTCTTGTCTTCCTCTTTCACCAGTTCATAGCCCGGGGGCACGATGACTTCGACCACGTACTTGCCGGCAGGCAGCATCGGGGTACCGTCAGCCGGGTTCGCCACACAGACTGTGCAGTTCGATCCCGGACGTGTTCCGGCTACGCCATTGGTGGCGCCGGCGCCGACCGGGGCACCGCTCACCGGGTCGCGGTTGATGATGCTCGGGAAGTTGTACATCCCGTCGTAAGGCGCAGGCTGCAACTGGTTGAACGCGTGCATGCCGTCATAGCACTTGAACTGGCTATTGTTGGGCAGCGGCGTGCCGGCGTTGAGCCATTGCCGACTGTTGTTCAAGGTATAGAAAAATGCATCCTTGGCGCCGTTTTCCTGGCCCGGGCAGTTCATATTGGGCATGCCGTTGCTACGGAAGCCCTGGGCCCAGTCGTCCCAGCTGCTGGTCAGGGTATGGTCGACCATGGTCAGGGTAGTGGAGCCATCTGCTGCGGTGCCCTCCTGATACAGATTGATGGTGACGCCCGGAACGTTCGGGGTCCAGCTGGTGTGGATCAACAGCGACGGGTCGTCGAACGGACGGGTCGAAGCGTAGATCACCTCACCCCTGATCCCGCCATTCTCGCTCGGGGCAAACGGGGCCTTGCCGAACTCGATGAAGGAGTTCTGGCCGGAGAAGCCCTGCCAGCCCAGCGTGGTAACCCACGGTGGGTTGATGCTGCCGCTCGAAGGGTTGGCCGCACTGCTGGCCGGGCCATTCGCGATGGAGAAACCGGCGCAGTCCGCATTGTCGCAATACACCGCACCAGGGAAGCGCAGGGCGCCAGGCAGGTGGGCAGTCGACGATTCGAGCGTATTGGCAAAGTTCGACGCGATGTTCGAATTCCCGGAACCTGCCTGGCCGGTGCCATCCACCGGGCCGCCGGAGTCATACACCACGTGTACGCCAGTCTGTTTGTAGCGGGTGGTATCGGCTTCCACCACGTACCAGCTGAACAGCGGGAACACTTCGTTGAAGCCGGCAAAGCCGTTCAGGTCGGTGTTGTTGAAGTTGGAGTAGCTGCCGTCGCGGAAGCGGATGTTGGTTGGCACCAGCGTCAGCCCCGGGTCGTCGTCATGCGAAACACCGTCGCCATGCAGGTCGAAGAAGGTTCGCGTGTACAGGTTGGTGTGCCATTGCAGCACCGGAATGTCGCCGAGGTTCTTCGTCTGGCCGGCGGTCAGCTGTGTTGCCGTTGCCAGGCCATCGACGATCTGGTCGTTCCATTGGTCGAACACCGTCAGGCGGGTGGTGCCAGCGGGCAGGCCGCTCATGCTGAAGGTACCGTCGGGGTTGCACTTGGTGAACGCGATATCCTGGCCATCAGTATCGCCGGCGCTCACATAGCATTGTGTGAATGCCAGGGAGTCGCGCGAACCACTGCCGTACAGGTTTTCGTTTGGCGGCCGGCTGTAGTGCAGGTTGGTGATTCTGCCTGACACGCCACTGGTGCATACGGCTCCGGCCAGGTCACACAGCCCGGTATGGCCTGCATTGGTCCTGCGGTTATTGATGATTTGCGGGTTGGCAAAGCCAATGGAGACGTGATAACCCGCTGGCCCGAACTCCTGGAAGTACGCCGGGCCACCTACCTTGATGAAGGCATCGTGGGCTTTTTGCCCGTCCAGGGTATTGGTTTGCAGCCACTGCTCGCCCTTGGCGATGCGATCCGCCGCCGGCGTGGCAACCACGCCGTAGCGGCCTGGCATCAGGTTGGCAATGATGGCCTGGCCGACCAGCGGCGACAGGGTCTTGCCATCCGATTCATATTTCGGGCAGGTCGGGATCATGCCGACCAGCCCATCTTGCGAGGTCTTGGAAATCGGGCAGGCGTTCAGCCCGGTGCTGGGGTCGATCATGCCTTGCAAGGCATTGGACAGCGGCATGTTGAACATGTCGTAGGTCATCTGCCCGGTGGCATCGCCGGTACCGCCGGCATCGTCGAACAGCTTGATCTCGAACCCGCCGAGTCCCGGCTCCAGGCCGGTCCCGAAGGTACCCGGGGCTTCATGGCCGACGTCGACTTCGCCATTGAGCGGCGCGTCGTCTTCGAACACCAGTACCGAGACTTTAGCCGTCTGGAACGGAGTCTGTTGCAGGACTACGCTGACAGCGGTCTGCCCGTTGACAAGCGGTGCGCCACCCATGCCGTGGCCGCACTGGGCACTGGCTCCGCCAGGCGTCCAGGCTGCGTTGCTGGTTGAATAAGTGCCGCAATCCTGGGCAATGCTGAACTGCCTTTGCGGCCCGTTGGGGTTGTTAGGGTCCACCGGCACCGGCGCGCCTGCGCCGGCGGTAAACGGGTTGCCGGCATCACCCGGCAGGATGGAGATGTAGTAACGCTTGGTCGGGTCGAGAGCCACCTGGCCGGGGTTGACCGGGGTCTGCTGCGCAGCGGTGGTGCGGCATACGCCGTTACCGATGTCACATACTGCCGGCACGTGTGCATTGGTGGCCGGGTCGAACACCGTCTGGCCTGCTTCGCAGGCAACCGTGCCTACACACCCAGCTGCCACTACCGGCATATAGCTGGTGTGGAAGTTGGTGCCAAGGCTGGGTACCGGCAGCGGCGGGCAGCTTGCCGGCCGCCCGACGCCGTTGAGCTGGCAGGCAGGGTCGATCTGGAAGGTGCGATCTTCTTCGATGATCCAGCGGTAGTCGCCGATCGGCTGGCCGGTCGGCCCGTCTTTTACCGTGACGGCCAGGCCGCTACCACCCTTGAAGGTGACGGTGACGAGTGCCGGGGCCGAACTGGTGCTCTGCGAGTTGATGGCGGTGTAGTGGAAGGTGACCGTGGCCATGCCGGCGCCTGTAGGCGGGGTGGTCGGCATGGCGGTAAACGAACCATCCCGGTTCAGGGTGACGGTTCCGCCTACCACGCCGGTCGCTGTGCCGGCTGTCAGGGCATGCCCGGCCGGGTCGGTGGCGTAGGCCAGTACACCAGGTGCGCCGATCTGCAGCTGCGAGGCGATGTTGCTGGTGAAGTTGGCGTTATTCGCCGTGGGCGCGCCACCCAGGGTGCAACCGGCTGCATGCACGCTGGCATCGCATTCCTGAATCGTGGCGGTATGCGTCACCGTGCCGTTCACCAGGAAGGTGAAGCTGCCGCCGCAAGCGCCGGCCGAAGGCGGGGTATAGGTAAAGGTGCCGTTGGACTGAAATGCCAAGGCCGTGGCGCCGCCAGCCAGGCTGACGGTACCCAGTACCGCACCGTTGGCGCCGGTGGCATTGGCCAGCACACCCTTGCTCGGATCCTGCACCATCAGGGTCATGCCGGAGGCGCAGTAGTAGGTTTTATCCTGGGCGGTGACCGCGGCATTGGCGATAGGCAGGGTGCCGCCGTTAATGCTGATATACCCCTGCATGCCGCCATCGCGCTGGTTGTTGGTGGACAGGCTGAGTTCGCGGTCGAACACCGGCAGCGTTGCTGCCGCGGCCGGGGCGCTCATCATCACGTCAAAGGTCTTGCCCGCCGCCAGGAATACCTGGCTTTGCACCCTGGCATTGCCGGGTTTGACGTTGCCGTCTTCGGCAATGAGCGAGACACCGGAAACCGCAGGGGTGCCGGTTTGCGCACCGATGATGGACGGTACGTGCATGCGCAGCCCGGCGTTTACGAAGCGCACGAGTACCTGGCCGGTGCTTGCGGGCGCGGCGATGGCAAATTGCGATTTGCTCGGGTTGGCCCGGTCAAAGGAAACGCCGTTGATCAGGTAGTAGCGCGGGTCGTAGTTGACTGCGGGCGGATAGCAGGTGCCGTAATTCGCGGAGCTTGCGTTGCCGCACTGGCCCGGCTGGCCGGACCAGACTGCCGTTTCGCTGAAGCCGGTGGTGTGAACGGCCTTGTCGACGGCGGCGTTCTGCACCGGGTCGATTTCACTGAGCAGCAGCGGCACGCTGGCATCGTAGCCGATGCCGGGGTAGGCCTGCGCCAGGGTGGCGCCAGCGGCGGGCGTGCGTACTACCAGCATGCCGTACAGACCCATGGGGCCCTGGATGGCTGGGTGCGTACCGGACTCGATCAGATAGGTGCCCGGCTTGAGATTGTTCCAGGTCAGGGGCACGGTCTGCCCGGTGGCAACTTCAGTGCCGAACGACTGGACACGAGCGCCCTGCGCCGGCGGGGTGAATGTTGCCGTCCCGGTGCCGGCTATCGGCCAGGTGGTCGAGGTCTGCGTCGGGTGTGCGGGGCTGGGCGTTCTGGTTGGGGACGCGCCAAGGCCGCCGCCCAACTGGCCGACGATCACCAGCGAGGTGGGTATACCCGTTGCTCCTCCCGGGGGCACCGGCAGGCTGTTGGTCAGGTTGATCGTCAGCGGGCCCGGTGCAACGGTAATCACTACCGGCGACCAGCCAGCGCCTGCATTGGGGTTGCTTGCTGCGCATGTTGCGCCAACCGGTGCACCGGTGCAGCGATAGCCCCACATGGGCACGGTCTGCCCGTCCGGGAGTGTGGCGGTGGTCGGGACAGCGCTCAGATTGATGCTGGCCGCCACGGTCGCTCCACTGACTAAGAGAATGGCGGCTGCGAGCCCGGCCCTGACGAAGTCGGACAGCGTCGCCGTGAAGGTATTGGATCTCATCGCGAGTCTCCCTAGCCGCTAGTTGGCTTCGTTGATAACGAAGCTTTGTGGATCGACCAGCATCATCATCATCATGCCGCCCGGGAATATGTTGTTCGTGGTGATCTCGCGCTCATTGTGCGAGTGCCACATGAAGGCGAAGCCTGCTTCGGATGTCGGCGGGTTCGCGATGGTGCCGGATGGCGGTGTTGAGCCGGTGGCACCTACCGCGCGGATGGTGGCATCCGGGCCGAGGTAGGGGCTGCCGCCGTACCAGGCACCATTGGTGAAGATGTTGGCGTCCGGCAGGGTGACCGGGCCGCCGCTGGCGACAGTGCCGAACGGATGGCTTTCCAGCGCCTTGTTGTGATCAGCGCACCACTCGTAGTAGTTGGGCGCCATCGGGTCGGCCGTGTAGTAGCCGTTGGCATCGGGAATGCATACCACCGGCTTGCCGTTGTAGGCGGCGTATTTCGGGTCGGAGGGGTCAAGGTTGTAGACGCTGCCGGGGCCGGTGGCGGCATGGCCGTACACGTCCCAGTTCAGCCCCCGGCCGGTCCAGTAGAAGATGCCGTCCATCGTCTCGCCTGGGGTGGTGGTGGTGGTGAACAGCAGCGGCCCGGCCAGCGTTTTCATCGGGTCTGCCGAGGCGGTCTGGCTGAGAATCAGGTTGCCGTCGCGCGCCAGGATGCGCACGTGGTTGCCGTGTTCGTGGAAGGGGTGCTGCCAGCGGCCGGTGCCGATGATGCGCAACAACACCAGCTCACCCGGGTGCATGTGCGGGTTGCCGTTGTACGGCTGATGCGGATATTGCATGGCATAGTTCGGGTCCATGTCGTCCGGCATGGAGCGGCCGTTGATCATGAAATAGGCCGGGTGGTAAAGCTCGGTCAGGATGTCCATGCAGCCGGTGGCTTGCGTGCATGCCATGCCGGCCTGCTGTTCCGCTTGCTGGTGAATCGCCGGGTCGATCTCGGAAAACTGGAACAGGTACTCGCGGTCGTAGCAGGTGGCGCCGTGGTTGTACGCTGCCGCAGCATTGCGAAAATCGACTTGCCCGTCCGGCAGCGTGGCACCGATGGCACGGCAGCCGGCAGGCACGGTGGTGGGCAACACGATGATCGCGCCGTACAGCCCCATTTCGACTTGCAGGTCGCCCTGTGTGCCGCTGTAGTAACTGTGGGTGCCGGCATTGGTGGCCATGAAGGTGTAGGTCACCGAACCGCCGTTAGGGGCCTCCTGGGTCAGCAGGCCTGGCGTGCCGCCGGATGTGGTGACCTGGAAGCCGGGAAACAGGATCGAGGTATTGCCGGCGGCGGCGGGCAGGTTGTTGGTAAGGGTTACCGTTACGGTGTCACCCTGGTGGACGATCAGCGTCGGACCGGGAATCTGCATGGTCGGGCAGCTCACGTTTACGGCCAGGGCCACGCCAGCGGTAGCCGGGCTGGACTGGATGGCCGCCGGTGAAAAACCCGCCGGCGCCGTGTGGCAGCCGTAGCCCCAGGAGTAAATGCTCGCGCCATCCGGCTGGCTGATGCGCTCCGCCGCTGCGACCAGGTCGAAGTGCGGGGTCGAGTTGCCCCCGGTGATGCCCGGCGCGGCGGCTTGTGCCGTCATGCAGATCAGCAAGGCCAGGGCAGCCGCTGCGAGCCGCCCTAGCTTCGCAATCCACGTGTGATTAATGAAGTGGCTCACGACTGTTCTCCTAGGTGCAGGACTTGGAGGCGGGGTCCACCGCATTGCAGATGTGGACCTCGGTCATCAGGCCGCCAAAGTTCTCGGCATCATTCGAGAGATGGTCGAGATTCGGCGTGTACAGGTAATAGGTGTCGCCAACATGGAAGGTGCTGGTGTCGCTGGCATCCAGGATCACATCCATCGACTCACCGCCCCCCATCGTGATCGAGTTGGAGTAGTAGGTCGTGTCGTTGCCGGACAAGTCGCGCAGCAGGCGTGCGTTGACGCCGATCACGTGCATCGGGATGCCGAGCGAGGCCAGTGTCTGGTACTCGCTGACATCCAGATCCGAGATCCGGAGCAGTGCCTTGCCGCCAACCGGGATGTTGATGATGGTCGGCAGTGGCTGCGAGGCATGCATGGTGCCGTCTGCGGAGGGTGTCTGCAGCGGGCCTTGTGTCACCGTGTCGGGGTAGCTGCGACCGTTCAGCAGGAAGTACTTGTCCTTCATGTCGGTGAACGGTTCCGGGTTGAAGGTCATGCCGATGAAGTGGAAGTTCGGGTCGAAGCCGTGGATCTGGATCGGGTATTCGACGTCGTAGGCGGTGGAACCGTCGCCATCGTTGTAGGTGTACAGGGTGGGGGTGCCGCTCTTGTTATTGATGTGCAGCGTGCCGTTGGCCGGGGGCAGCGGGCTGGAGCACAGGATGTCGTCGCCGCACTTGGTGCGCAGGTCGGTCTGCTGTGCCTGCAAGCCGGCATACAGCGTGCCGCTGCTGACCCGGTTCTGGCGTGGCCGCACGAAAATCTGGCCCACCATGCCCATCTGCAGGTGTTCCGGCGGGGTGATGTGGCAGTGCCAGAAGTAGGTGCCCGCATCCGGGGCCAGGTAGTAGTAGGTGAAGCTGCCACCGATATTGATGGCAACCGAGGCATCCGGCACGCCGTCATAGAACGATGAGGCATTCGGGTAGCCGTGGAAGTGCACGGTATGCTGCTCGAACAGGTCGGGGCGCATGATCATGCCGACGTTGGTCAGCGTGAGGAAGAACTCATCGTCTTCGTCGATGGCCATGGTTGGCGCCGGGATACTGCCGTTCATCACGCCTACATCCATGATCTGGCGCGCGTCGACGTGGGTGGTCAGCTGGTTGGGCGGTACCGATTCCGGGTCGGGGGTCAGGCCCACCGCGCCGTTGTAGGTGGTGGTCGGTACCGGGTCACCCACGCTGAGCGTCACAAGGCTGGAATCCTGGTTGAACACCGCCGCCGGCTGGGTGCCGGGCACGCCATGGACGATATCGCCCAGGCCAGACAGCGGGCCGAACGAGAACATATAGGTCTGCGTGCCATCCCCCATGGTGGCGTAGCCATCGCCGCCGGAGATTTGCTGGCACTTGATCGAACCGCCTGCCGGGTTGGGGTTGCCGGCTGCGGGCGGCGTCGGGTGTGCGCTGGTTGTGGTGGGGCACTGCACCTGGAACGAGGTCGCGAACACAGGCAGTGCGCAGAAAAGCAGCAGCAAGATCGCCATGCTGCTGCGATGGGTTCGAGGACTAAACATATTACTTCCCTCCTGCGCGCGGCCATCGTGGCCCGTACGGGACAACATGTTCCATGCCAGCGGCGAGTCGGACTCGCTGCGGCCGTTCCTCTTTCGTCAATGCTGACTGCGCCAAAGACCATGGCGATTGCAAGGCGTGCGAACGCCGATCCCATCATGTTCAACGTGGAAAAAGACTGCGAAGGCAGTGCTGAGTAAGCACGCAATTACGTCGTTTTACTTATTCGCTTTCGTATTAGCAGAGGGGGGGGGGGGGGCGGCATGGGGCAACCTCCTACTGATGAGGTAGTGCCCTCCCCATGCATGACGGTAGGGACGTCAGATTGCAGGGGGCGATAAGGTTGGCCGCAAGGGCCGGGCGGTATGGCGGGTGGGCGGTGGGGGGCAGCGGGTAGCGCAGGCTGGCAGGCGCAGGCGGGCGCCCACGCCGGAAGGAAAACGGCCCCCTCCATGACAGAGGGGGCCGTGCAGAGGTCATCAACCGAATTTTTCGGTTCTTACCGGCCAACCCAGGGCCTGGGCGCTGCGCTTCACATCTTCCATCAGCGCACCCGGCCCACAGGTAAAGGTCGAGAGATGCGGGCTGTGCTGGGCGATGCGGCTCAGCAGTTCATCCCAGTTCGGGCGGCCACGCTGCACCTTGATCGTTTCACCGTCGTGGCGCTTGAGGCTGGGCAGCGGGGCATCGTGCCCATCCTGCCCGTCCAGGTAGAGGTGCCAGTGCAGCGAGACATGGCGCCGTCTCGCCAGCGCATTGGCCAGCGGCATGATCCAGTGCAGCAGCTGGGGGTGCCGTACCACCCAGACAAAGTGCACGATGCGCTCGCGCTCGCTTTCGATGAAGCCGCGCACCAGGCTCAGGAACGGGGTAACCCCGATGCCGCCACATGCCAGCAGGCAGTTGGTGCTCAGAATCCCTTGCGCAGCCGGGCTGGCAAAGGGGCCGCGTACATCGACGGCCAGCTTGGTCACACCAAAGTCCGCCAGCTTGGCCAGCTCGGTGCTCCAGTCGCCGACGGCATTGATCTTGATGACCCATTGCCCGCCGGTCTCGCCGGAGTCCGCCAGCGAGAACGCATGCCAGGAGTCATCCAGTGTCGGGATGCGCAGCTGTACATAGTGGCCGGGCTTGGTCTCGATGCTGCTAGGCAGGGTGAGGCTGACGATGCCGGGGGCATCCAGGTGCACCCGGGCATAGAGGCCACGTTGCAGCAGGCTGCGGCGCAGCAGCCATAGCTCGATCAGCAGCACCGGAACGGGCAGCAGCAGCCAGCCCCAGAACGGTGGTTGCACATGCAGCAGCAGCAGCAGGCCGGCGATGTAGCCGAACAGGTGCCGACGCTGGAAGCTGTCATAGGCGCGTTTGCGGCGGGCGGCACGGGAGGTCCAGCCGAGCAGCAGGAAGATCGAGCCTAGCAGCAGGCCGCTGATATTGATGCAGGAGGTCGAGCTCCACAGCCGGCTCAGCAGGGCCACCAGCCCCTGGGTGCCGTGTGCCGGCTGCCCCAGCAGCGCGTCGAGGAATGGCTTGGACAGCGTGGCATCGAACACCAGCCAGCCAATGCCGTGAACCAGCGACATGGTAATGGCTATCCAGCCAAACAGGCGGTGGCTGCTGCGGAAGCTTTCCAGCGGCAGCCAGCGGCCGATACGAGTGGTTTCGAGCAGGTTGAGCAGGCTGCGCATGACGGGCAGCCACATCAGGGCAAGCAGCGGCAGCATGCCCCAGCCCGCGGCATGGGCGGTGCGCAGGGCGAGGTTGATGGGGCCGGACGATTCAAACATGAACCCGTCTCGGGCCTTGAGGCCGCACAGGACGGCCAAACCAAAAACCCAGGGTAGGCCCAGCAGGAGCGCCGAGCTTATCCGTAGGTTACGGATTTTGGAAGTGAAGAGCATCTTCTGGATCCCTCTAGTGACGGGTGCAATTTGTGGCACCCGTATAGCGATTCGTAAGACCTTTCTGATGAAAGAGGCGGGGCGACTGTAAATGAAAAGTTCCACCTATTGCAAGAAAAAATCCTTTAAAATCATAGACATATCATTCTTCATTTTTAAAAGTGATGGCATATTACGGCGCAAATCCATGCCGTCTGCGTGGCTTGCCGACGTTTGAATAATCAGAAAGGGCCACTTTATGACCTTGTGAAGTGATGCCCGGAAGGCGGGGAGCTACGGCTATGGGGCGGAGAGTCAGGCGGCTATTGGCGCTACCCGTAGCGGGTGCGAAATCTCAGGAATTGACCCGGAAAACGGGTAGTGAAATGTGGTCGTTACTGTTTGGCATGCTTTGACGGCTGTTTGTCGCCGCTGAGCCCGGCTGCGCCGTGGGCGGCACGGAGGGCGCCAAGGCGGGGGCCAGGCGTTGCAACTCTCTCGGTAGATAGAAAAAGTGCCAGCCATCGTAAGTTTGCACATTGGCAAAATCGGCATAGCGCCAGGGGAAGTTGGCGCGCTTGATCGTTGCTGCGGTCGAGCTGCTGTACACGCCGTAGAAGCGGTCGCCCAGGCGGAGAAACTGCCAGTCATTCTTGCCGGTGATCGGGTCCGGGTAGGCGCGCCGCAGATGGTGCATGGGCAGGGGGAAGCGCTTGTCCTCCAGCAGGTCGTCTACCGTGCCCGGGAGGCTGCGGCCAACCTGGTAGTAGTGCTGGATCGCCTGCCGGTACTGGTTGCCCACGAACAGCAGCTCTTCTTCCTGCAGCCGCTGCCGCTGGAAGGCCCAGACATCCAGCGCCCCCATGAGCGCTACCGACATCAGTGCCAGCGCAATCAGCAGTGCCAGCATCACCATGCCGCACTGGCGCTGCACTGCGGTGGGCGGGGGGCTCATGGTGTGCCCGCTGCGGGCTCCGGCGCGGCGGCCTGCGGGCTGCTGGCGGGCGCCACGTCGTAAACGCCTGGTTTGCTGTCATCCGGCGAGGCAATGGCAAGCCACTTGCTCTCACCGGTCACCGGGTCCTGCGGCACGCTGCGCAGGTAGTGTTTGGCCACCAGCGTGTCCAGGGTTTCCGGGTACGCGCCGTTGTCGCCGTAGTATTTGTCGATGGCATCGCGCATTACCGCCAGATTCTGCTGCTGCACCTGTACCTTGCCGCGGTCGATGCTGTGCATGTAGCGCGGCAGCGCGATGGTCAGCAGCAGGCCGATGATCGCCATCACCACCATCAGTTCGATCAGGGTGAAGCCAGCGGGTCTGCGTTTGCGGGCGGGTTTCATGGGCGCCTCACCATTGCTTGTAAGGGATGCCATTGATGCCGACAAAATCAGACTTCGACGACACATCGAAGACATCCTTGGCATCCTGTGTTTCCGACGACGTGTCGCCAGTGTCCACCGGGTCGCCGTAGGCGCGCTTGTTCCAGGTGTCTTCGGGCGGCGTGCCCGGGTCGCCGGCAAAGAACGGGTCGCGCGGCACCCGGCGCAGGAACATCATCAGCTTGCCGTCGGGGTCCTTGGCATTCTTCACCCCGTCGGCCAGCACCGTCAGCGTGGGCGGGTAGCCGGACTCGCCAACCTCCTTCTCGATAAAGCCGTTGTCGCTGGCATCCTTATATGCATCCAGTGCCGTGCGAATTTCGCGCAGCGCCTGGCTCAGCTGCTGCTCCTTCTGACGCTGCACCATCAGCTCGGAAAACGGCAGCACCGTCAGCGCCACGATGCCGACGAGCGCCAGGGTCATCACCAGCTCGATCAGCGTGAAGCCAAGGCGCTGGAGTCGGTGCCGGTGGCGGGCGGGAGCGGAGCAGGGCGGAAAGATCATGGCTGGCTAACCCCCGATCGGGTGGAGCGGGTTGTCGCTCGGAATATCGCTGGGCATCGTCGGCATGCCGGCGGGCGGCATGCCGGACGGGGTGGCGGGCGCTGCAGCGGGCTCGGGTGCCGGTGCGGGAGCCGGGTTGGGCGCCTGGGCCGGCGAGACAGCGGCATCCGGCGGGCCATTGGTCGCGGCTGCTGCATCGGCTGCCGCTGGCGCTGCCGGGGCTACGGGGGTGGGCGGTGGCAGCGGTGTGGTCGAGAAGCGCCCGCCATACGGTACCGGTGGCGGTGTCGTGCGCGGAGCCGGCGCCGGCTGACCAAACGCGCCAGTGGGCGGCACCGCATTGGCAGTATTGCCCGGTACGTTGTCACGCTTGAGTGCGGCGCCGCTGGTGCCGCCTCCTACATTGCCGGGCTGGCTTGCCGTGACGCTGCTGCCGTCGGTATCCAGCTGCAGTTGTTCCGTGCGGATATTGCTGTCGGTGCCGGACCAGAGTTCTTGCATGTCCGCATCCGCGGACAGCTGCGGCCGGACGATGTGCGGTGTGATCTGCAGCACTATCTCCGTCTTGCCGTGGTCGCCGTTGTGATCCGAGAACAGGTGGCCAAGAATCGGCAGCTGGCCCAGGCCCGGCACCTTGTCTGCGGTGGTGCGGTCTTCATCCGAGATCAGCCCGCCAAGAACCTGGGTTTCGCCATCCTTGAGGCGCAGGCTGGTCGACGCACTGCGCGTGCCGATCTGGTACGCCAGCGAGCTGAGCCCCGTCTGCGTGTCGTTGCTGGAGATGGTCTTGGTGATGTTGCTGACTTCAAGGTTGAGCTTGATCCCCACATCGTTATCCCGGTAGATCTGTGGCTCGACCTCCAGCTTGATGCCGACATCCAGGTACTGGATGGTCTGGGCAAACGAGGGGCCGCTGGTGCTGGGGGTGCTCGAATTGGAGATGACCGGCACCTTGTCACCGATCAGGATCTTCGCCTTTTCCTTGTTGCGCGCGCGGATGCGCGGGCTGGCCAGCAGGTTGGCATCGGTATCGGTGAGCTTGAAGTTGGCGCCCAGTGACAGGCCGCTTGCGTTAAGGTCGCCGATCCTGAGCTTGCGCAAGGCACCCATGGTGCTGGCAGAGCTGGGGGTGGACAGGGAGAATGAACTCGGCCAGCTGATGCCAAGATCGGTCAGCCGGTCGTGCGATACCTCCAGCACCTGTACTTCCAGCATGACTTCAGGGTCCGGCAGGTCCTGGGCGGTAATCATCTGCTCGGCCACCCGGATCGCGTCCGGCGTATCCCGGATGGTGACCGTGTTGGCGTGCTCGTCCACGACCACTTCCTTGGTCTTGAGCAGGCTCTTCAGCAGCGACTGGATCTGCTTGGCATCGATATTGGTCAGCTGGAAGGTGCGTACCTTCAGTTCCTGGTATTCCTGCCGCTTGGTCGGGCTGTCCGGGTAGACGAACAGGCTGTTGGCGTTCAGCACTTTCTTGCCCAGCTGGTTCTGCATCAGGATCAGGTCGACCACATCCTGCAGCGGGGCATTGGTGACGAAGATGGTGGTCTTCAGATCGGTGCGGACATCACGGTCGAGGATCACGTTCAGGCCCGAGGTGCGTGACAGCGCTTCGAACACCATGCGCAGGTTGGCATCACGGAACTGCAGCGAAACCGGCTTGCTCATGATGGAAGAGGTGGAAACCTTGTCTTCCTTCTCCGCCCGTTGCAGGCGCCGTTTTTCCTCGATGTCCCCCAGCATCTGCAGGGCCAGCTCGCTGGTCGGGTTGATCGTCAGTACTTCATGCACGCGCTCGGCGGCCCGTGCGTACGAGCCGCGCTTCATCATGCGATCTGCCTCCTGCAGCATTACCAGGCTGCGGCGGTCCAGCTGAATCGCGGCGGCAATCCTGCGCGCGCGTTCGCTGGACGGGTCGAAGGCGAGGGCGGACTGGACCTGTCTTTCGGCTTCGTCGAGCTTCTGCGCCTGGCGCAGCTGTTCGGCCTGGTCGAGCAGCAGATTCACCTGCAGGTTGCGCTCGCGCAGGTAGTCGAGCTGTGCCATGGCATTGGTGGGTTGCTGCTTGCTGGCATCCCGCAGCGATTTCAGATCCTGGTGGCTGGCGCAGCCGGCCAATGTCTGCAGGACGAGAAACACAAGCAGCGTGTGCAGCGGGTGACCGCTTAAGCCTCGGCGCAAGGCGCATCCGGCGTGCGAGCCGATTCCCCCCCGCGGGCAGGCTGGGGGTGGCGGGCGGTCCATGTCACTCAGTGGGCGACCGAAAGATAAGATGTCCATTTACTTGCCCTCACTCTGGGTGGACAGGACCTGCTTCTGATTGAGTGGCAGATAGGTCAACTCCACATTGCTCGCCGCGATCGAGTCGACGCGGTATTGCTCGTCGATCAGGTCGCCGGAGGCGACGACCAGCAAGCGGTCGCCATTGCTCAGAAATACGTGCGGTTTTCCGCTCTGGGTATCGAATGCGCCCACGAATGCAAACGGCAACGGTGGTGCGGTGGGCGGCGGTGGCTGCACGACCGGTGCGGGTGGCGGCGGTGGCGGCGGTGGCAGCCAGGAAAGCACCGTAAACGGGTCATGGGCCGAGTCGGGTGACATGCGCGGGCGCAGCGATGCCAGCTTGTCGTGTGCTGCCGGTACCGCGTCGGGCGAGCCCTGGGCCGCCGCTGGCGCAGGCTGTGGCACTGCTGCAGGCACAAGCGGTGTCGGTGCTGTTGCTGGTTTGGCGGTGCTGTCGGTCTGGTCGGCCGGGGCCATCGGCATGCTGATGCCGGACGGTATCGCCATATAGCCCAGTGCCGCGACCAGGATGCCGGCCAGGGTGATCAGTGCACGCTTGCTCAGAAGGGGTTTCATGATCATGTTGCCCGATAGATCAGGTCGAAGCGCACGCGCGCGTCGAGTTCGCTACCCTCGACGCCGGGGCGTTCAACGTGGATTTCCTGCAGGGCGGCGTTCGGCATATTGTTGAGCACCGCAGCGAGAAAGCGCCGGATCGACCCGTACTGATCCTTTATGGGCAGCACCACTTGATAGCGGGTGAAGTGCGCACTCGGCTCGGTCGTGAGCTGGTACTGGGCGGCGCCGAGCGTGAGCTTGTTGGCGCGGGCGTGCATCAGGATCTGGGCCATGTCCGCACCGTTTTGCGAGAAGGGCGGAAACAGCTCGGGCAGCCTGACCAGTACTTCGCTGGGAGCTGTGGCGGGGGGGATGGCGGGGTTGCGGTAGTGGGCTTTACGCGCCTGCTCGATGCGCGCGGCGTCGCGCAGGTGGCGGGTGTGGCGCTCCACGCCGGGAATCGTGTTCCACGCCACGGCGGCGACGACCAGCAGCAGCAGCCCCAACAGCCCGGGTAGCCCCAGCAGGCGCTGCAGCTCGAAGCGCACGGTCAGTGCCAGGTCCAGAATGCGTGCCATCTTCATGGCGATCTCCAGGCGGCGGCGATCTGGAACCGTACCGGCGTGCCGGGTACCTTGTCCTCGATCCGGTATTCGCTCAGCGCCACCCTGTACAGCAGCTTGCTGCCCTGCAGGTATTTCAGGTACGCGATCATGGTATCGACGTCCTTGGTCTCGGCGGTAATGTGCACCAGGCTTTGACTCGGTACCTGGTCGATGCCGATCAGCGCCACGTCATGGCTTGGGTAATCTTCGACGGCGGCCAGCAGGCCCTGCCACGGCACGGCGAGTTCACGCAGGACAGCCCGGCTCTGCTTCTCCTCCTGTTTCACCACCGCGGTCGGCACGGCCTTGACCGGGGCTCTCTTGATGGTGGGGTGGTGCCGGGCGGCCATCAGCGCTGCACTGGCCTGTTCCTGTTCGCGGTAGGCATGCCAGATATCGGCGGCTCCCAGCAGCAACAAGACGACGGCGATGCACAGCAGGCCCAGGCCGGTGGTGGTGAACACTTTCTGCCGCCGGCCAAAGTCGATGGAAAGATGGGGCATCATCTTGCGTACTCCATCAGGCGCGGCGCGGTGGAGCCGTTTTCCTGCGCCGGCATCGGCAGCGGCATCGGCAACACGCAGGCAAAGCGCGACTCGAACGGTTCCGGGTCGATGCTGGCACCGTACAGATACACGGTGCAGTCTTCGCGCCGGGTTGTTGCCGAGCGCTCGAACAGCTGCTCGGTGAGTGCGGCCAACCTCCAGGCATCGTCGGTGTCGCCGGGAAACAGGCGCAGCGAGTCATACGCAACCCAGTTGTCGTGCTCGACCATCACTGCCTGCAATAGCGGGGCGGTGACGAACACCAGCATCGCCGGGGTGCCGTCTACCGCGTGCCGGGTGCGATTGAGCATCTCGGGCAGGCATAGCCGCAGGCTCTTGACCGCGACGTTGGCCGACGCGCTCACCTCCAGAATGCCTTCATGCAGCCAGCTGGACATCGCGCTGGTGAACAGGGTTCGCCCGCCAGGCTGGATCTCGAAGCGGATCTCCAGCGACTGCCCCTCCAGGTCGAAGGTATCGTTGAAGTAGGCCTTCACGATTTCCTCGACTTCGCGGGCTGGCAGCGTGCGAAAGTCGCCGCTCAGGATGGCGTGGTTCGCCCAGAAGTCATCCAGCACGACATAGGCGGCTTGTTTGTGCCGCGCGTGTTCCCGCTCCTCGGCATCGGCCCACAGCGCTTCGCGCAAGGCATTGAGAGCGCCCTGCTCGGTAAAGTGCTCATCTTCGGACATGTAGACCTGGGAGGTGGGGGTGATGGGCGCTGGCCGGTACCAGGTTGGCAGCCAGCCCGGGTACTCGCCGAGGGCAAGATCGCTGGCGCCGAGTCCGATTACCAGTGGTTTATTCGATGACTGTGACACGATTAATCTCCTCGAGAGTTGTTACGCCGCGCGCAACCAGCCCGACGGCTGCCGTGCGTAACGACTGCATGCCGTAGTGCATCGCCGAGTTCTTGATCTGCATGAGCGGGGCGCGTTCCGACAGCAGCTGGCGCAACTCGTCGTTGATGCGCAGGGCCTCGGCAATGGCGCGCCGGCCACGGTAGCCGCTGCCGCGGCACGAGGCGCAGCCGGTGCCGCGGTGAAAATGGAAGCTGCCTGCCTGGTCGGGGTCGATGCCCGAGCGCAGCAGGGTGTCGGCATCCACTGCTTCTTCGATGGCGCAGTCCGGGCAGCACTGCCGCACCAGGCGCTGCGCCACGATGCCGTTCAGGGCGGAGACGAAGCTGTAGGAATCGACGCCCATATTGGTGAAGCGGCCGATGACGTCGAACACATTGTTGGCATGCACGGTGGTGAACACCTGGTGGCCGGTAAGGGCCGCCTGCACGGCGATTTGCGCGGTTTCCGAATCGCGGATTTCGCCGACCATGATCTTGTCCGGGTCGTGCCGCAGAATGGAGCGCAGCCCGCGTGCAAAGGTGAGGCCCTTGGCTTCGTTCACCGGAATCTGCAGGATGTCGCCCAGCTGGTATTCCACCGGGTCTTCGATGGTCACGATCTTGTCGAGGCCGTCGTTGATCTCGGTGAGGATGGCGTACAGCGTGGTGGTCTTGCCGCTGCCGGTAGGCCCGGTGACCAGCAGCATGCCGTAGGGCATGGCAGCGAGTGAGCGCATGAAACGGGTGTGCGCTTCTTCGAAGCCCAGTGCCTCCAGCGTCAGCCCGCCGTCGGTTTGCGACAACTGATAGCGGTCGAGAATGCGCAGCACGGCGTCTTCGCCGAACTGGTTGGGCATGATCGACACCCGGAAATCAATGTCGCGCCCTGCGTAGTTCGCCTTGAAGCGCCCATCCTGCGGTACGCGGCGCTCGGCGATGTCCAGCTCGGAAATCACCTTGACGCGCGAGATTACCTGGTCGGCAAAATCGCGCCCCTCGGCGCGGGCCACCACCGTCAGCACGCCATCCACCCGGCACTTGATCAGCAGGCCGTGGGCGCGGCTTTCGAGGTGGATGTCGCTCGCCATCATTTTCAGCGCGTCGTAGATGGTGGAATTGAGCAGGCGCACCACCGGGCTGTCGTCGCTGCTGATGCCCTGCAGGGTCAGCGCCAGCGCAGACGGGGCGCTCGCATGCTGGGTACGGCTGTCGAGTGCCAGCGTATCCATGGCGCGCACGTCTTTTTCCCGCACCGTCAGGTAGGCGTTGATGTCGCCGATATTGGCCAGCGCCCAGCTGTAGGGGATGGTTGGCTGCGAGCGCATGCGCTGGTCCACGATGCCGCGGGTGCGGGTATCCAGCGGGTCGGCAATCACGAACAGCAGGCCGTTACCCTGGCGGAAGCACACGCACAGCCGGGCTGCGGCCTCCACGAACGGGAAGAAGTCGAAATCCGGCTCCAGCTGGTTCAGCTCGCGCAGGCTGATCGGCTTCATGCGGAACTGTTCGGCCAGCAGGGCCAGCATCTCGCCGGCATCAAGCACCTCCTGCGCCATGAGTTCTTCCAGCGCCCGGGTGCCCGAGCCGTAGCGTTCTGCAAGGGAGCGCAGCGCATCGCGAAACTGGATGCGGTGGGGAGGCGTCAGCGTAGCATTGGGTTCCATCTTGTTCTCCTCTCGTCGCGCTACTGGATGCTGGAAGCAATCTCGAAGATCGGCATGTACATCAGCACGATGATTCCGCCGATCACCACCCCGATCACCACCATCATGGCGGGCTCCACCAGCCGGGAAATCAGGTCGATGGCGCGTCGCACCTTCGACTCCTGAAAGCTTGCTACCTGGTCCAGGATCGGGCCCAGGCTGCCGCTCTTCTCCGCCACGGTGAGCAGGCGGTAGGTGATCTCGTCGGCAAGCCCGTTCTGCTGGAAGGCATCGGAAACCTTGCCGCCGTTGCGTACCTGCTGCATCGCACCGTTCAGCGCGGAGCGGTCGGCACGGCTGATCAGGTCGCGGGCCAGATCGAAGGCCTGCAGGGCGGGAATGCCGCCATCGATCAGCATTGCCGTGGTGTGGAAGAACTGGGATTGGCGGAACAGGCGGAAATGGGCACCGATGCCCGGCAATGCCAGGATGCGGTCCGCAATCCAGCTGCGTACCCTGTTTTGGCGGCATGCGGCCACTGCGGCCAACATGCCGGCGGCAAGAGCGGCCGCCACGCTGCTGCTGTGTGCATGCACCATGCTGCCCCAGGCGATCAGCCACTGCGACAGCAGTGGCAGTGTGCGGCCACTGTGTTCCAGCAGGTCGGCGAAGCGGGGCACCACGAATCCCAGCAGGAACAGCACCACGGCGATGCCGACTGCCAGCAGTACCGCCGGATAGATGGCGGCTGCCACCACGCGCCCGCGCAGCTCCTGCAGCGTCTCGCTATTGCGCGAGTAGCGCTTCAGGCTGCTCGACAGGTCTCCGGTCTGCTCGCTGGCCTTGACGCAGGCAATGAGTACCTTGGGGAAAATGCTGCTGACGGATTCCAGCGCCCGGAACAGCGGTTGCCCCTGCTCCAGTTGCCGCAGCAGGTTGCGGTACACCTGTGCCGAGGACTCGTTGTGCTCGTTGCTGCTCAGCGTGCGCAGGGCATCGATGACGCCGACCCCGGCATCGAGCAGGGCGGCGAACTCCCGGGCGAACAGGTTGACATCGAGCCTGGCGCCCGGCAGTGCCGCCAGGCCCAGGCGAAGGGCCTGCTGGCGCGTGTCGGCGCGAACCGACACCACGCGCAGGCCACGCGCGTTGGCGCTGGCTACTGCGGCATTTGAAGAGTCGCCTTCGATCCGGATCGTTTGCACTGCACCGCGTGTATCGAAGACGCGTAGAACGTATTTCACCCGTGTCCACCCCATTGGCTGGGCGACCAGGCCCGTGTGCGGCAGCGTTATGTGCTGTCGCTGTTATGTGATGCTGTTGTTCTCGACCTGGTTTCCATTTGTTGGATAACCCGCTACTGAATGGCCCTGCGCCGCGCACGGGGCAGCCCCTGGCTGTGCAGACTTGCCGTGTTGATTGCAAATTTGCTCACTGCATTTTTGGTTCAGGCCGAAAGCAACAAGTAGTAGGGATGTTCGCCGAAAGGGATGGGGAACTACCCGCCAAATCAGCGGGCATTCAACCGGGCGCTTCCGCGCCAGCGGCCGGCACGGTACGGTGCTGCGTGGTGGGCAAAATGCCGCTGCAAAGCCTTGGGCGGCGTGTTTTTGCTGGCGAGGAACACTGCCCGGCCTGCGTGTGAGGCGGCAAAGGTTGGCCGCAAGCAGGGGCAGCGGCGGCTGGCGGGCGGGGTGGGGCGCAGTTGACCGGTTCAGGCTCATCTAAGGTGATAGGGGATGCAAGGTCCCCCTTGCTTTCCCTGCCTGTAGTATCAGCATTGGCAACGCCCTCGCCGTCCCTCTGGTGCGAGGGCACTTTTTTGCCCGCTCGCTGGCGGCACAGGCGGCTGAACGCTGCGGCCAACCCGGATACGCGGAAAAAGGGCGGCGATACCCTACCGTGCTTTGGGTAAGCCACCCAATGACAAGAGCGGCCGAAATTTCGAATACCAAGTTAAGCGCGCATCGCCGACGCCGTGACCCTGTCCCGGCCCTGGTGGTGGCTCTTTGAGGTATCGACAACTGGCAGGAGGTTCTCATGTCTTTAAATGCAATGACTTACTCACTTCTCATGCTGGGATTCGCAGCGATGGCTTCGGTCGCCCATGCAGATCCGGCAGCAGTCAAGGTTGAGTTGAACGACGGCCCTAACGGCATGGTCATGACCCTCGATAAAAACAAGGTAGAGACCGGCCCGGTGGAGTTCGAGGTTTCCAATAAATCGATGCACATGCAGCACGAAGTGCTGATCATCCCGTGGCAGGACGATGTCAACGGCTTGCCGTATGACGAAAAAACCCAGAAAGTGGATGAAGACAAACTGGTGGGCATGGTGGGGGTTGAGGACCTCGACCCGAACCAGAGCGTGACTGCCCGCTTCATGCTTGCCAAAGGGCGCTACCTGATTTTCTGCAACGAACCCGGGCACTACAAAGCCAATATGAAGCAGACCCTGGAGGTGAATTGAGCGCCTGCCAACCGCTGCCGTGCTGCCATTCGCGGGAGAGGAATGGCTGCGGCGCAAAAAAGATGCCCCTCGCGTGAGGGGTATCTTCGTTTTGGGAGTGGCACCTCAAGCAGGGCCTAGTGTGCTGCCAATGCGCTGTGCACCGTGTAATGGTGGGGTGGTGGCCATGTAGTGGGGCTGTGGCCTGCTTGTTCCTGGTTTTAAACTCAATGACATAAAATCATGGTTTTCCCTGCGCCGCTGAGCAGCGGGGAAAGCTTGCGCATTCACTGTGCTCCGCATTTTTGCTACAGCGTCTCTGCTTTCTGTTATTGCCTGCAATCCTTGCCCATAGGGCCTGTTAGGCATTTCCTGTTCTGCAACGCCAGCGGCCACCTACCACCAGCGCTTGATGGTGATCAACATTGTTTTGTCCTAAGTAGTTCTACTTGTTTTGTAAATTTATAAAAATTGCTAAATTTTGCATAAATTTACCTTTTATGAAGGATTTCACAGCGCGGGGCATGTGAGCATCAAGAGGGCGGGCAGTACTGGCCGGCTGTCTTTGCTCGCTGATGGTCGACTTGGAGGGTCGGGATTCATCTGTCCGCAAGAACGTGAAACGCACGGCGGGCAGCAGGCGCTACTGACTGGGGTTGCCAAGGGCAGCCGGGCAGCGCTGCATTGGTAGCCCGCTTGCCGGTGGAGTTGTGGTGACGATGTGGAGAGGCGCCATTCTGCATGGGTGCGGTAAATGGCGGCGATTTTTAAATGTCTTATTTTGAGGTGTTACATGAAGTTTGCTAATTTGTGTCTGTCTGCTGTTGCCATGTGCTGCATGTCTGCTGCCTTTGCTGCGCAAGGCAATTTTACCGGCCCCTCCATCAGTCTTGGCCTGGGCAGTTCCAGTAACAAGATTAAGTATGGCGGTTTCCTGGATGGCCAGTCCAGCTCCAAAACCGATGTGGTATCCGATCTGCAGTTCAATTACGGTATTGCTGCCGGAAGTAACTGGGTTATTGGCCTGGGGGCGAGCTATGATCTGAACGATCGCAAATTTGGTACCGTGAATTACATCGACGGTGGCCCACAAACGGTGGATGTAAAGCTGAAAGAGCATTGGTCGCTGTTTGTTACGCCGGGCTATCTGGTACAGCCGGATCTGCTGGTATATGGCAAGCTGGCCTACCACGGCGCCAAAGGGGAATATCACGATACCGATGTCGGTAATGGCACCCGTCACCATCAGGGTATTGGTTATGGTGTTGGCGTGAATTATGCACTCACGCGCGCTATCGAATTGGGGGCGGAAGTGCAGTATGTCAGCCTGAGCCGTGAATCTGCCAACCTCTCGAACGGCAAACCTTCGTTTACCGAAGCCATGCTGCGTGTGGGCTATCGCTTCTAAACGTATCGCCTTTTAGCCGCACCTCCAGCTGCTTGAACTCATGCGCTCACAGTCTTTCCCCGGTTGGTGAGTTATTTGGCAGGTGGCAGGAAATAAGATCACCCCGCTTGGCGGGGTGATCTTTTTTGCTTGAATGGCCAGTGCCCGGCCGAAACAATCGCCCGTGGCTTGAGCAATGCATGGATGCTTGCGCTACGGTACGGACGTCATGGACTCAAGCAGTTGTGCGCTTGCCATGACGCGCAGTGCTTATTTGGCGCATGGCGGATGTGGGTGAGCTGACTCGCCCGCCAGTTGACACTCTCTCGCTGAACTGCGACCCTTCCCGCTTCAATTGATCCGCCTTTGCCCACCATGAAAATCACCCAAAATACCGCCGTCACTCTGCGCATGAAAGTCACAGATAGCCAGGGTCTGGTTTACGACGATGGCAAGAGCCCCGTTTCCTACCTGCACGGCGATTACGACAACCTGTTCCCCAAACTGGAAGCTGCACTCGAAGGTCAGGAATCAGGCTTTCAAACCACGCTGGAACTTGCTACCGAAGACACCTTCGGCGAGCGCGACGAAGCACTGGTCACCACCATGCCCAAGGCCGACTTCCCGCCAGGCATCAAGGTAGGCGGCCAGATTCAGCGCCCTGGTCCGGATGGCCAACTGCGCTACTATTTCGTCACCAAGATCAAAGGCCCGACCGTATTGCTGGACGGCAACCACCCGCTTTGCGGCAAAACCCTGCGCTTCGCCCTCAAAGTTGTGGATGTACGTGAGGCAAGCGCCGAGGAAATTGCCCACCAGCATGTACATGGCGAGCACGGGCATCAGCACTGATACTAAGTCCGTCTCACACAAACAAAGCCCTCCCCATCCGGGAGGGCTTTTTTTTTGCCAGAAGCGCACCTGCCATCTGGCGTTGGTGACTTGCTCCTGATTCATGCGCCACCTACTGATCTGTTTCGGGGGGCCACATATTAGGCGGGTGTCTCCTGGGTTGCATTTCCTGCTGACGTTGAGTCGGCGCGCCTTGCGTATCAGGCTGCTGCTGATACTGGTCGGGACGTGGCCTGCCTTGCCGTTCGCCCTGCTGCGGCTGTTGCCGTTGTTGCCACTGCGGCTCTTGCGGTTGCTGCTGCTGTTGGGGGGCTTGTCGTTGCTGTTGCTGCCACTGCGGCTGTTGTCGTTGTTGCCACTGCGGCTCTTGCGGTTGCTGCCGCTGTTGGGGGGCTTGTCGTTGCTGTTGCTGCCACTGTGGCTGTTGTCGTTGTTGCCATTGCTGCTCTTGCGGTTGCTGCCGTTGTTGTGGCTGCTGTTGTGGTGCTTCCCGTTGCTGTTGTTGCCAGGGCGGCACTTGCTGCCGCTGCCATTGTGGGTGTGACGGCTCCTGCTGCTGTTGGTTTCTCGGTTGAAAACGCTGCGGTATGACTGTCTCACGCGGCTGATAACGGTAACTCTGGGATCGAATCGTATTTTGTTGCTCTACTGAACCTGGGTAGCGGCTACCCGAGTAGTTACGCTGGTAGTTGGGCAACGGTGCCGGTGGAGCGGATGAGAGATTCCAGCGCTCCCATCCTCTATGGCGTCTTTCCCAACCCGGCCCCCAATGCTCACCCCAACGAGGCGGCCGATCCTCACGCCAGTCCCTGAAATACGCCGGTGGCCTACGGTAATAGCGTACCGGAATCCGTAATATAAAGAGTGGAACATATTCTGGCTCTACCTCGTCCCAAGGTCCGTTATACCAGCTGGCTGCATACCAGCGGTCATCCTCGTATGCCCAATACAGGCCATCATAAAAGAAGAGGTTTACGTCCACCTGGGGGGCGTAGTAGACCGGATAGCCAGGTACTCTGACCAGGGATGGGTATATGGGCAAGTTGATGCCGATATCGATGCCAGGCAGTGCCACGCCAATGCCGATGGTAACCTGGGCATAAAGTGAGCTTGCCGGGTAAAACAGCAAGGACAACGCAAGAATGAGATAGCGCATTTTCAATCCTCCAATGGGGTGAACGGCCATCGCAGAGATGGTTGTTATTAAATAACTTGAAGATGGGTAAATGGGGAGGGTGATTCTGGGGTGCCGATCAACAATGCAACCTCAAAAATACACTGATGTGCTGAATGAAATCACCAAAATCCCGAAGGTCACCGCTGCCATGTCTCTGTGGCAGAAATATTCGGCCGAAGGTACGGAAAATATTCTTATGAATATCGCAGCTTGAATCAAGGCATTCATAAATGCGGCGGCATTGATAAAGATGTCGCCGTCCTTTGTTGACAATTTATCTGCCATTAAGTTTCTTGCGCGTTCCGTGTTTTTATTGCATCGGTGATAAATAATTGGTGATGCAGTAATCAGGAGGACTGAGCAGACTGGGCGGTCAAGCAAACTGCCAAATTTACACGACATGGTTAGCCATGGATTTACAGGACATGAGGATAATGCGGCTTGCAAGTTGATAGCTGCGGATGCCGCGGTTTTTACGGTGTCGATATACGAGCCCCGCAGCAGCGGGTGGGCATCCGCGCAAACGTTGGCCGCAGGCGGGATGCCAAAGATATTGCCGATCTGGTCTATCTCCAGCTGCAGCTCCAGCGCCTGCATTCAGTGAACCAACTGGTCGCGGCCTGCTTGTTCGGCATCGGAGATGGCGACGCGGGTAATGCCTGTGCGGCGAGCCGCGTTGCTCGCCGGCTGCAAGCAGCCATGGCTGTGGCGGCTGCCTTATGGGTACCTCGAAAAACTCCCACTTTCGTCGCGATACTGCGTTGCTCACGAAAAATTCCTCCTTACATATCAACTATATGCTGCGTCGGAATTTTTCGTTCGCGCCTTGTCTCGCTTAGAAACCAGGGTTTTTCGAGGCGCCCTTATGTGAAGCGTTCCCGCCTTGTATGTTCGCACTGGAGCAACGGTGCGTACTCGTGCAACTCGCGCGGCGCGATGTCGAAGGCGCGACGGAATGCCCGCGTAAAGCTCGACGCATCATTGAAGCCCAGCCCCCAGGCAATATCCTGCACTTCCCTATGCGGAAAGCGCACCAGTTGATCGGCTGCCATGCGCAGCCTGCGGTTGCGGATATAAGCGGCCAGGCCACCTTCATGCTCGAATAGCCGGTACACGCTGGCACGTGAGAGATGTAGCGATGCCAGAACGCTGTCCGGCGTCAGGTTCGGGTTACGCAGATTGGCCTCGACATGTCGCCGTACTTGCCCGTAGACGGCAGTACGCACCGCCGCACGGGCGTCGCCGGCAAGGCCCGCTTGATGGCGGAACGCCGCAGCGATGAGCTCTACCGCAGTGAGGAAAGACTGATGCGCTTCCTCCTTGCTCAGCCCGACGATTTGGCGCCTTAACGCCACCACATGCTCGATCAGCAGCCGCGTCACCGGAGTGCATGCGTGAACCCAGCGGCCATGTAGTGCGGCCGCATCAGGGAAGGACTTTTCCACCAGCGCGCGCGGCACAAACAGCAGCAGCATCCGGCCATGAAAACCCCGGATGGTGCACGGCTGGTCCATATCCAGCGCAAGAATGCTTGGCCCGGGAGCTGTGTGCGACGCGTCAGGTTGCTGCCTGCCGCCCAGGAACTGCGCCGGCGGCCCTTCAAGAAATATGCTGAACGTGATGTCGCGAATGCTCTCGGTCGACACCCGCCCCAAGGATCGTACGGCCAGGGTTGGCCCGGTGCGAAAGTCGAAGATGCTCAGATTGTCGATGGTGTAACGAGACAGCGAGGCATCAAACATATCCTCCGCCTGCCTTGACGACGGCTGTATGTCATAGACCGGGCTCATGCGTTCCTGCCAGGCCAGGAAGCTTTGGCGGGCATCGCCTTGCACGCTGAAGTCGCTGTGCACGATGCCGGGAGCGAGCATTGGCGGCTCCGGCAACAACAAGCTGCTTAGCGGTATCGCCGTGTGTGGTGGGTCATCGTTCAAAGCAGCACTCATCGCTGATTTTCATCCTGTCTTGATTCGCTCCGTGTGGCCGAATCGCCTATTGAGCGGCCCGCCCGCGGCGCACCAGGGTGTGATTGATCGGGCTCTTGAATAGCAATGAACCCTGACATCAGTTTAAAGCACGCAAGGTAATGCAGCGTGGGGGCCATGGCAAGCGTGGCTCTCCGTTTCGCACCGCCTTGCGTGAATTCTGCTACCGGAGCCAAGTCAGCTGGTGGCCATGCAGCCAAACCACGGGTGGTGGGGGGCAGGCCTCAGGGGAAGGGGTAACAGGAAGGGACATTCAGTGGCCGAATCGGCTGGAGACGTTCGGCAACCATCCAATGACTTGGTTAAGAAGCCGGGGTAGCCGATTCAAATTGAGACGCACGGTCAAGTGGGGTGCGCGCCGCCGATTGTACGCTTGGGGACACCTTCTATATCCCGCTGCAAAGCGAAAGCGTCAATTAGCGCGTAAGGCCGCGCTTGCGCGATATGGGAGGGGCAAATACACGAATTACCAACCTCCTACTACACAAAGGGGAAGCAATGAAAACCGGCGGCGGCCACTACCCAAAGCAAAAAACACTCGTGCTAGCCATTGCGGCAGCCCTGACAGGGATCGTCTCCATCAACGCGAACGCTGGAACGTCCTGCCCGCAGGTGGATACACCGGTAAGCTCTGCGCTTAGCTGGAGTGCGGGTGATTGCACTGTCACCACTTCCATTACCTCGTCGGTGAATTTTTCCCCGGCGATGTATGTTTCTACTGGCTCGGTGGGGACACTGACCAACAGCGGCACCATCAGCGGCAACAGCTGGGGGGGTATTGGTTTTTCCAACGGTGGTTCGATAGGATCGATCGCCGTTGTGAATAATGAAAGTGGCGGTTTGATCAGCGGGGCAGTCGCAGGACTCACAAACGTAGGCGTGATTGGCACGCTGAACAACAGCGGCACCATCAGTACGTCTAGTGATTCCGGTGGTACCACCGCTATTGTCAACTATGGCTCGATAACTGCTTTGAACAATCAAAGCAGCGGTTTGATCAGCTCTTCAACTTCGGGGGTCAAAAGCACGGGTACGATCGGCACGCTGAGCAATAGCGGGACGATCATTGGCGGCTACATTGCCATTAATAATGCGGGCCTCATCGACACCCTTACCAATAGCGGGACGCTCAGCGGTTACAATGGCCTCGACAATGGAGGAACCATCAATACGCTGAGCAATAGCGGGACGATCAGCACCGGCCGCAGTGGCATCAACAACAATGGCAACATTGGCACCCTGAGCAACAGCGGGCTAATCAGCGTCAGTAGCGGCACAGGCATCAGCAATGGCGGCTCCATCGGCACGCTGACCAACAGCGGTACAATCAGCGGTAGCAGTGGCGGCATATACAACTCTGGCGCCATCGGCACCCTGAACAATAGCGGCACGATCAGTGGCAGCAGTTATGCGATTTACAACGACACTTACGGCAGCATTGGCCAGATCAGCAATACCGGCGTTATCGCGGGCAATATCCATAATGCTTCTGCCAATGATCTTACCGTCAGCGGCGGCTCCGGCAGTACCTTCGGCACGCTGACCGGTTACGGCGGCACCATCGGCACCATCAGCAACACCGCATCCAATGTGGTGTTCAGTTCCGGCAATCAGCTACTCAACGACAACATCAACGTTGGCAGCAACGCGGTGAACAACATCGGCGCTACGCTGCAGGTCAACAATCCGCTCTCCATCACCGGCAACTACAGCCAGGGGGCGAGTGCCACGCTGCAGATCGGGGTGGCGGACGGAGCGGTGGCTACCGGCTCGATCGCGGACGACAGCGGCTATGGCCGCCTGGTGGTGTCCGGCAGCGCGACGATTGCGTCGGGTTCGTCGGTGGCGCTGCAGAAAACCGGCAGCTATGCGTTTGCCGCCGGGCAGCGCTTTGTGGTGATCGACGCGTCCAGCAGCGGCACCAATTACAACGAAGGCACGCTCAACTATTCGATCAAAGGCGCCACTGGCAGTGTGCTGACCGGCGCGGATGTTACATCCGGCGCTAACAGCGACCTGGTGGTGACGGTCGTGAATGCCGGCTCGGCGGCGTCGGGCACAGCCAGGCCGACGACTCCGGTTGCCGTCTCCTCCCTGAACGGGCTGCAGAACTACAGCGGTATCGACAGCGGCCTGCTGGGGCTGTTCAACGCCTCGCTGGCGATTGGCTCGACGGCTGAGGCCAACCGTGCCGGCGCACAGCTCGCCCCCTCGCAAAACTTCAGTGCCGGCAATGCCACGTCGGTGGCCACCTTCGATACCCTGAGCGTGGTCGGGGCGCATGCCGATACCCTGCGGCTGGCGCAGACCAATGGCCAGAGCGGTGTTGCCACCGGCGATAGCCCGCTGGAGTGGGGCGCCTGGGGCCAGCTGCTCGGCGGCCATGCCCACCAGGGCATGATCGACCAAGTCAGCGGCTATAGCGCCAACTATAGCGGGATAGTGCTCGGGGCCGACCGCGGCTTTGCCGAACGCTGGCGTGCCGGTGGTGCGTTCAGCTATAGCTCGACCTCGGTCGACGGCGCAGACAACCTGGCCGGCAGCTCCTCCCGTGTCGATGCCTACGGCCTGATCGGCTATGCCAGCTATATCGGCTCGCCGTGGTACCTCAACCTGTCGGCCAGCGTGCTGCAGCATGACTACCGCTCGACGCGCGATATCAGCTTCAGCGGCTTCGCCGGCCAGGCGCATGCCGACTACAAGGGGCAGCAATACGTGGGCAAGGCTGAGTTCGGTTACCCGCTTGCCCTGGCAGGAAACATGACGCTGACCCCGCTGGCCAGCCTGAGCTACAGCTACCTGCATCAGGATGGCTACACCGAAACCGGTGGCAACGGCGCAGCGTTGGCAGTGCAGTCCACGCATAACGAAGCGGTACGCAGCAGCCTGGGCGGCAAGCTGGAGAAAACCCTGCAGTCCAGCTATGGCGAAGTGGTGCCATACGCGCAACTGCTGTGGACGCACCAGTACAACCGCAGCCGGATGGCCACCACCGCCAGCTACGCGGCAGACAGCACCGGGGAAACCGGCTTCACCACTCTTGGCGCCACGCCCGTGGCGGATATGGGCGAGCTGGCGCTCGGGGTCAACCTGTTGAAGAGCGACAATCTGACATTGTCTGCCCGCTACGACCTGCAGGCCGCGCCGCACTACATGGGCCAAACCATCAGCCTGCGCCTGCGCAAGCTGTTCTGAGCCGGTTGAAGCGCTAAGCTGCTGGGCGTGCCTCCCTGGGGCACGCCCAGCGGTATGGCGTACTATCCCTGCATATTGCAAACGAGTGAATGATCGGAACCCCGCATGTCGAGTGCGCCCAATGCCAACACCCTAAGTATTCCGGAAGCGCTTAACCGTGCGCATGCTCACTGGCAGGCCGGCCAGGCGGATCAGGCCGAACAGTATTGCCAGCGGGTGCTGGCCGAGTGGCCGGGCCAGGCCGATGCGCTGCACTTGCTCGGTCTGATGGCCCATGCCTACGGCAACCTGGATCTGGCAATATCCCATTTGCGTCAGGCTTGCCTCGCGCCGCGTGCTCCGGCGATCTACTCCAGCAACCTGGCCGAGATGTTGCGCCAGAAAGGCCTGCTGACCGAGGGTGAGGAAGCCGCCCAGCGTGCCGTAACGATGGACCCTGCGCTGGTGCCGGGCTGGAGCAACCTGGGCATCCTGCTGCAGGAAGCGGGCAAGCTGGAGCAAAGCCTGGCCTGCCTGGAACGGGTGGTGGTGCTGACGCCAGATGCGCCGGAAGCACATAACAACCTGGCCAATACCCACAGGCGCCTGGGGCGGCTGGATCGGGCCGAGCAGCATTATCGGCAGGCGCTGGCGCTATACCCGAACTATGCCGAAGCGCACAGCAATCTCGCTTTTCTGCTCACTGCGCAAGGGCAGTATGACCAGGCGGCCGCAGAGGCTCGTCTGGCTATCGAACTCAACCCGCGGCTGATCGAGGCCTACCTGAACCTGGCCGACGTGGAAATCTCCCGCCATCGGCATGGCGCGGCGCTACAGGCGCTGGACGCACTGCAGGCCTTTGCCCCGCAGCATCCTGCCGGGCTTGTTGCGCGGGCGAAGGCGCTGAGGCAGCTCGAATATACCAATGAAGCGCTCGGGTTCGCGCAGCAGGCGGTGGCACTGACGCCGCGCAGCGCCGAAGCGCATCACGCACTGGCGCAAGTGCTGCAGGCACTGGGAGAAACCGACGAGGCGCTGGAGCAGTTTGAACAAGCGGCCGCGCTGCCCGGCACGGTGGCAGAAGAGGCGCTGATCGGGCGCGCCACGCTGCTGCTGGAATCCGGGCAGAAGGTAGAAGCGATGGCGGCGTTCGATCGTGCGCTGGCGGCTTTTCCAGGTTCGGTGCGGGTATTGACCAGCCGCGTGGACGCCAAGACCTTCAAGACAGGCGACCCCGATGTAGCGGCCATCGAAGCCCTACTGGCCGAAGGCGAACGCCGGCCGTTGCCGGATCGCATGTCGGCCCATTTTGCACTGGGCAAGGCCTATCTCGATATGGGCGACGCAACGCGCGCCTTTGCTCATCTCGATACAGCCAACCACCAGAAGCGTTCGACGTTCAGCTACGACTCGGCAGCCACGGGCAGCTGGATGCAGCGCATCGCCAGTACCTTCACGCAGGAATGGCCGGCGCGCCTGCAGGGCGCCGGCGCGCCCTCCGAACTGCCGGTCTTTATCATCGGGATGCCGCGTTCCGGTACTTCGCTGGTGGAGCAGATATTGTCATCCCACTCGCAGGTATTTGGCGCGGGCGAGCTGTCCGCGCTGCGCCTGGCGATTGAAAGCCAGGGCACGTTCCCGGAGCTATTGCACGGCCTGACACCGGCGCGGGCACAGCAACTGGGCCGTGCCTATCTGGACCGCATCGAACCGCTGGCGCATGGTCACCTGCGCTTGATCGACAAGATGCCGGGCAATTTCCTGTACGCCGGGCTGATTCCACTGCTGCTGCCGGGCGCGCGCATCATCCATTGCCGCCGCGACCCGGTGGATACCTGCCTGTCTTGCTATACCAAGCAGTTCGGCGGCGAGCAGCAGTTCACCTACGATCAGACCGAGCTGGGTGAGTTTTACCGCTACTACCAGCGCCTGATGGCGCATTGGGCTCAGGTCTTGCCGGCCGGGCGCTATATCGAGGTCGATTACGAAAGCGTGGTGGACGACCTGGAGGGAGAGGCACGCCGCCTGCTGGCATTCCTTGACTTGCCGTGGGAAGACGCCTGCCTGCAGTTCCACACCAATCGCCGGGTGGTGCGCACCGCCAGCGTGAACCAGGTACGCCAGCCGATCTACAAGACATCCAAGGGGCGCTGGCAAGCCTATGCCGAACATTTGCGCCCGCTGCTGGATGCACTCGGGGTGGCTGCGCCATGACGGTGGATGTGGCGGCAATCGAGCGCCAGGCCCGCGCGCTGATTTCGGCCGGCAGTCTGGAGGCGGCCGAGGCGCTGGTCCGCCCGTATCTGGCTTCCGGTAGCGGCCCGATCATGCTGTGGCGCCTGCTGGTGGATGCGATCCGCCCGCAAGGCAAGGTCGGCGAAACGCAGGCCATCCAGGAGATGCTGGTGGCCGCGGCCCCAGGCAACTATGCCATGCGCTTTGACCTGTCGGAAACCCTGCTGCTGCAGGGGCAGTTTGACCGCGGTTGGCGCGAGTACCACTACCGCTATAGTTTGCCGCATACCTCCGGCATCGAGCGCAAGGTGCAGCGGCCGCGCTGGGATGGCCGACCCATTCCCGGCAAAACACTGCTGATCCATGACGAGCAGGGCTACGGCGATACCTTCCAGTTCCTGCGCATGGTGGCCTGGGCACGAGAGCGCAGCCGTGCCCGCGTCATTCTCGAAATCAATCCCGAAAGTCTTTCGCTGGCGCAGCGTTGTGCCGGCTTTGACGAGCTGATCGTGCGCGGCAGCCTGCCGCCGGCATTCGATGTGCACTGCGAGATGATGAGCCTGCCGATGGCCATGGGCCTCAAAATGGAGGACCTGCCTGGGGCGGTGCCTTACCTGTCGGCCGACCCGCAGCGCCTGGCCATGTGGCAACAGCGCCTTGCTGCGCTGCCGCGGCCCCTGGTGGCGCTGGTCTGGGCGGGGCGCCCGACACACTTCAACGATGCCAACCGGTCGCTGAACCTGGCACAGCTGGCGTCGCTGGCCAGCCCGGGTGTGACTTTTGTTTCCATCCAGAAGGGGCCGGCTGCGGCTCAGGCGCAGAATCCGCCTGCCGGGATGTCGCTGCTATCGCTAAGCGACGAGATCCGGGATTTCGAAGATACCGCCGCCATTCTCGGCATTGCAGACCTGCTGGTTTCGGTTGATTCCTCGCCGGTGCATCTGGCCGGCGCCCTGGGGCGCCCGGCGTGGGTGATGCTGCCTTTCGTGCCCGACTGGCGCTGGTTGCTCGGCCGCGATGATACGCCGTGGTACCCCAGTGTCCGCCTGTTCCGCCAGCAGTCGCGTGGCGACTGGGATGGGGTCATGGCCGCGATGGCGCCACAGCTGGCGCGCATGGCTGCTGGGCAGGAGTAGCGGCCATGCATGGTTCGGTATCTGCAGGGCGACGGTGGGCCGCCCTGATGCTTGCGGCGGCATTGGCGGTTCTGCTGGGTGGGTGTGCGGAACTCGACCGTAACGCGCATGCTGCAGCGCTGGCCGCGCCGGCTGGCCTTAAGCGCGAACAAGTCGCCACTGGCCAGTTTGTGCTTACGGCTTTTGCACGCATCACGCGGGCTGACCAGGCGCTGACGGTCTACATCGAGGGAGACGGCCTGGCGTGGCTTAGCCGCAGCCAGGCATCGACAGACCCGACACCGCTTGCGGCAACCGGCCTGGCGCTGGCCGCGGTGGATCCGGCTGCGAACGTGGTGTACCTGGCCCGCCCATGCCAGTTTACCCCCATGGAACTGAACCCCGGTTGCAGCGAGCCGTACTGGACGGGCAAGCGCTTCGCGCCCGAAGTCATCGCGTCGATGAGCGCGGCCGTGAGCCATTTTGCGGCGCAAGTGCCGGGGCAGCGCATCCACCTGGTTGGCTACTCGGGCGGCGGCGCGGTGGCCGTACTCATGGCCGCGCGCCGCAGCGATATTGCTTCGATCCGGACGGTGGCGGGCAATCTGGATAGCGAACTCGTCAATCGGCTACACCATGTTTCGCCCATGCCCGAATCAGAAAACCCGGCCGCTTTCGCCGCGCAGATAGCGAAGATTCCACAGCTGCACTTCAGCGGAGCCGACGACACGGTGGTTTCCCCCGAGGTGGCAGACTACTTTATTCAGCTTACCGGTGGCCGCTGCGCACAGGCGCGCACGGTGCCGGCTATGACGCATAGCGGAGACTGGAGCAGAGTATGGCCGGCGTTGCTGGCGCAGGCTCCGGCATGTACAGGGCAATGACAATGAAGAGAACACCCGCCACCATCTGGCTGACCGGTCTGAGCGCGGCTGGCAAGACCACTCTCGCGCACGCGCTGGCAGATACGCTCGCTGCCAGCGGTATGGCCTGCCAGGTGCTGGATGGCGATATCGTGCGCCAGGAACTCTGCCGCGATCTCGGCTTCTCCAGGGAGGATCGCAGCGAGAACGTACGCCGCGTGGCGCAGCGCTGCCGGCAGATCAACGAAGCCGGGACATGGGCGATCGCCGCCTTGATCTCGCCTTATCGCGAAGACCGGGCCCGCGCGCGCCAGATTGTGGGCGAGTCGGCATTCTTCGAGATATTCCTGGCAACACCGCTATCTGTATGCGAAGCGCGCGACCCGAAAGGCTTGTACCGCAAAGCAAGGGCAGGGGGCATTGCCAATATGACCGGGGTAGATGACCCCTACGAGGTGCCGCTCAACCCCGAACTGCAGCTCGATACCGGCGCACAATCCATTGCCGAGTGTGTCGAGGTGGTCACCAAACTGCTCGGTTGAGCAGGCGCGGCTAGCTACTTGCCCGGCGTATCGAATAGCTGCCTGGCGCGTTCGGCCCTTTCCTCCGGCCCGCCGTTAAAAGCCAGCTCCTGCAGCACACTGCCGATGACTTGCCCCAGCGATGGCGGCCCGGCCAGAAGGCGGTGCGGCAAGCCGGAGTCGCGTGCATCCTCATCCATCGAGACTTCGGGGTTGAAGCGCAACGGTAGGTTCAGGATGTCGGTTAGCGGCAGGAACATGATGGACCAGGTAATCCGGCTGCCCTTGCGGTATTCGATGCTGCCATTTTGCTGGCTATCTTCGCGCAGCTCATAGCCGATGGCCCGCAGCCATAAGTGCGTGCTGTCGGCAGCCTCCGCCGTGTCGGCGCCCGGTTCCCGGTGGTAGAAAAGCTCAAGGTATTCGATGCCATCCGGGTCGTATTCGCCGGAATAGGGGGTGGCAATGCCTTGTCGGGCTTCGGCAAGGAACGCTGCCGCATGCAGCCGGGCGAATTCTTCGAGTAAAACCGGGTTGGCCGCAAGCAGCAAGAAAATATCCCGGAGGTGAATTTCGCCGTCGAATCGCACCGCCTCCGCAAGATAGGCCGCGGCATGGTGACTTGCCTCCGAGCAGGCCGGTGCCTGGCCATGTGTAAGGTTGGCCGCAAGGTGGTAATACGTCAGCTTGCCGCCGGCGCTGAGCACGAGCCCATCCATTATTGCCTCCAGTATCCGAAAAGCGGGCGATGCAACCCTTGGCATGCTGCTGGCGCCCGGTTTGCCCGCACGCCAGTGTAAAGCAGGCAGCCTCCGCAAGCCGGTGTTGCTGCAGACATTTGCTGCCGGGAACGCGGTGGAAAGACGCTCCATCTAATGGGCAGGGGCGATGCTTGCTGCCGGCGCATGGTGTTTCCTGCTAACGGCTTGCCCTGGCCGGGGCCGCGCGCAGTGTTCGCCGTGTGTGGCGTAGCGGCAAGCCGGCATCCCGCCAAGGTTGGCCGCAGCAACAGGCAGGCTGGGGGTGCCGGGTCTATGAAGAACTATCCAGGGATGTGCCACCGCGGCGCGTGGTTCTGTGCCTGCCCGGAAATCGCCGCTGAGTGTCACAAGCAGCAGGAGGTTCGCCATGTCTGAATATTCTGTCCGATTGACTGCCCGCCAGGCGGTAGCCGAAGGCACCATGGCCTTCAGCTTCGAAAAACCGGCTGGTTTTGCCTACAAGCCGGGGCAGGCCATGGATCTGATCTTGCCCGGTCCGCACGCGGACCCCAATTCGTCGGATGCCCGTCATGCCTTTTCCATTGTCAGCGCTCCGCATCAGGGCGAGCTGACGGTGGCGACCCGCATGCGTGACAGTATCTTCAAGCGCACGCTGGGCAAACTGGCCAACGGCACGACGGTCACCATCGACGGCCCCTTCGGCTCGCTCACCTTGCACAAGAACACGGCGCGCGCCGCCGTGCTCATCGCCGGCGGCATCGGGGTCACACCGTTCATGAGCATGCTGCGGCACGCGGCAAGGCAGCAACTGCAGCAAGACCTGTTGCTGCTGTACTCCAACCGGCGCCCGGAGGATGCAGCGTTCCTCGGCGAATTGCAGCAGCTGGAAAAAGAGAACCCGAGGTTCCGCCTGCTGGCCACCATGACGGACATGGCGCACTCGACACAAGCCTGGGGCGGCGCCAGCGGCAAGTTCGACGGTGCATGGATCAAACAGGCCATCGCGGGGCTGGCGGAGCCGGTTTTCTATGTCTCCGGCCCTCCCGCGCTGGTGGCCGCGATGTGTCAGGCACTGACGGACGCGGGTGTCGACGAGGATGAAGTGCGCAGCGAGGAGTTCCACGGCTACTGATCCAGGGCAGGCCTGGTGGCAGAAGTAAAAAAACGGCCAGCACGAGGCTGGCCAAGGGACTTCTTCAGAGGAAACATGATGGCGCGATGTCGCGCTCAGGCACCGCCCACGGTGGAGACCACCTGCCACTTGCCGTTCTTGACCTGGTAGACGGTTACCGCGCCGTTATTGATGTCGCCATTGGCATCAAACGACACCTTGCCGGTGACGCCGGTGTAGTTTGTCTTGCCCACCTCGGGCAGATACTTCTTCGGGTCGCTGGAGCCGGCGCGCTTCATCGCTTCCACCAGCACGTGCACGGCATCGTATTCATACGGCGAGAACACCTGGATCTCGGTGTTGAACTTGCTCTGGAACTTGCTGCTGAAGGCGGCAAAGCCCGGCATCTTGTCGCGCGGCAGGCCGCAGGCGGAGGCATACAGGCTTTCGGCGGCGTCGCCCGCCAGCTTGATGAATTCCGGGGTCTGCATGCTGTCGCCGCCCATCAGCCTGGCCTTGATCCCCAGCCGCTTCATCTGCTTGGCCATCGGGCCGGCCTGGGCGTCCATGCCGCCGTAGAACACCACATCGGGCTGGGCGCCCTTGATGGCGGTCAGAATGGCGTTGAAGTCGGTGGCGGTATTGGTGGTGAACTCCCGCTTCACCACCTTGCCGCCCTTGGCGGTGATGGCCTTGGCGAATTCATCGGCCAGGCCCTGGCCATAGGCGGTGCGGTCGTCCACCACCGCCACGGTTTTCGCCTTCAGCGTGTCCACGGCAAACTGCCCCAGCGCCGTGCCTTGCTGCACATCGTTGGCGATCATGCGGAAGGTGGTCTTGTAGCCCTGCCTGGTGTAGTCCGGGTTGGTGGCGGACGGTGAAATCTGCGGAATGCCGGCCTCGGCATAGATGCGGGAAGCCGGGATGGTGGTGCCGGAGTTCAGGTGCCCGACCACGCCCGCCACGCCAGCATCGATCAGGCGCTGCGCTACCTGGGTGCCGATCTTGGGGTCGCCCTGATCGTCCTCGGAGACCAGCTCGAACTTGACCTTCTTGCCGCCGATCTCCACGCCTTCGGCGTTGAGGTCTTCGATTGCCAGCTTGGCGCCGAACTCGACATCCTTGCCCAGGTGCGAGATCGGGCCGGTCAGCGGCGATACCTGGCCGATCTTGATGGTCTCGACCGCGCCCGCCGCCGGGCTGGCTGCGGTGCTGGCCGATGCGCCGGCAGGTGCGGTGCTGGCAGCCTCCTGCTTGCCACAGGCGGCGAGGGTGAGTGCCGCAGCGGCAAACAGGCTCAGTTTCGCAAAGTTTCTCATGTGTTTTCCTGAATGTAGATCGGTGTTGCCGTAATGCCGGCCGCAGGCTGCGTCTGCTGCGCAGTGGGTGGCCCCGCGGCTCGGCGCCTGGTGAAACGCGTTACATAAGGGGTGTGACCGCCTCAGCGCTGGCCTTCGAAACCGCGCAGCACGTTGACGGCATTGATGCCGATGTCGTCGACCATGTAGCCGCCTTCCATCACGAACAGGGTCGGCCGGCCGATGCCGGCAATGGTCTGGCCGATCTTGAGGAAGTCTTCGCTTTCCAGCTGGAAGTGGCTGATCGGGTCGTCCTTGAAGGTGTCCACCCCCAGCGAGATCACCACCGCATCCGGCGCGTAGTCGGCTATGGCCTGGCAGGCGTGGCGCAGCGCCGCGCCGTAGCCATCCCAGCCGGTGCCGTGCGGCAGCGGGTAGTTGTGGTTGAAGCCCAGGCCGGCGCCGCGCCCGGTTTCGTCCTGGTGGCCGAGGAAGTACGGGTAGGAGTGCTTGGGGTCGCCATGCAGCGAGGTGAACATCACGTCGGCGCGGTCATAGAAAATGCTCTGCGTGCCGTTGCCGTGGTGGTAGTCCACGTCCAGCACCGCCACCCGTTTGGCGCCGTTGTCCAGCGCGTGCTGGGCGGCAATGGCGGCATTGTTCAGGTAGCAGTAGCCACCCATGTACTCGGCGGCGGCATGGTGGCCGGGCGGGCGGCACAGCGCGAAGGCGCTGTACTCGCCCTGTGTCAGCGCGGCCATGCCGGTCAGCGCCAAATCGGCACTGCTCTTTACCGCCTGCCAGGTGCCGGCGGTGATGGCCACGCCGGCATCCATGGCATAGAAGCCCAGCTTGCCGTCGATATGCTGCGGCTCGATATCGCTGCGCAGGTCGCGCACCGGCCAGATCAGCGGCAGGGCGTCATGCTGGCGGCCCAGCGCCTGCCATTCGCTCCAGGCCTGTTCCAGGAAGCGCACATAACGTTCGCTGTGCACGCGGGCATAGCTGGCGCTGCCGAACTCGCGCGGGGCAATGACTTCGCCGAGGTTCACGGCCTGCACCCGCGCCAGGATGGTGTCGGCCCGGCTCGGCATCTCGAAACAGGGCTTCAGGGTGCCGTCTTTCAGCTCCGTGGCGTGGTGAAGGCGGTGGGCATTGCTGTAGATGGTAAGCATGACGTTGTGCCGTACATAGGAAGGTGACGGCAATCAGTATGTGGCGGCACAGCTGGATTTACTTTGCTTTAATCCCCCTCGTCTGGCTATCCTGCGATATGAATAGACTCTTTTGGTGGCATTAATGAGCGATAACAAACTAAAGAACGAACTTGATGCCGCGGATCGCACTATTCTGCGCTTGCTGCAGCAGGACGGCACACTGTCCAACCCGCGGCTGGCGGAGCAGCTGTCGCTGAGCGTGACGCCCTGCTGGCGGCGGCTGAAACGGCTGGAGGAAGAGGGCTATATCAAGGACTACCAGGCCAACCTCGACCGCCGCAAGCTGGGGCTGGACGTGCTGGCCTTCGTGCAGATCCGCTTCGGCGTGCACGGCAGTAACGAGCCGAACGAGTTCGAGGCGGCCATGTGTGCGCAGCCGCAGGTGCTGTCCTGCCACAAGATCACCGGCGATGCCGACTACCTGCTGCAGGTGGTGGCCACCTCGCTGGATGCCTACAGCGAGTTTGTCGAGAACGTGCTGCGGCAGATGCCGGGGGTGGCGTCCATCCACTCCAGCCTGGCGTTGCGCGAGGTGAAAGCCGGCAGCCGCCTACCGGTGTAGCGGGGTCCGGGCGCGAGAAGGTTGGCCGCAAGCCGGCACATGGCTTGCGGCCAACCTTGTTGTGCCGGCTGAGTGTGATGAACCAGTAAACCCGGTAACATCGAGTAGCAGGGAAAGGGCGCAGCATGGGCCGTATCGCGGCGATGCAGATCTTCGTACAGGTGGTGGAGAAGGGCAGCTTTACCGCGGCGGCCGAGCAGCTGCACCGGCCGATTGCCACCCGTGCCATCCAGGGGCTGGAGCAGGGGCTGGGCGTCCCTCTGCTCAGCCGCACCACCCGCGTTGAGGGCTTGGTGGCGTGCTCTTGCATGCGGGGGCTACTACCTTCCGTGCCGCGTGCAGCCGTGATGTCGGCTTGCCGCCCGCAAGGTTTGCGAAGGAGTCCCAGGCCGTAGCAGCGGTCTTGTCCGGCAAGCAGCCGGACAATTACTTGAATTGTCTCGCCCCCGCAGAAGTGCGGCTGGCCTTATAAGTACAGCAGTGCGACAGCAACAGTGACACGGCGACGCCGGGTCATTTTTTTGTTGCCGCTTTCACTGGTGAAATTTTTCGGCCATCCATGAAATTGCTTTGACCGCCGCGTGCGGCGGCTGCTTTGATGCCGCCGTTCGGTACGGAGGGAGCGAGATGCGTAACTACAAGAACTTTATCGGCAACGAGTTCGTGGCCGCCGGCGACGAGATGATCGCCGTCCACGACCCGGCTACCGAGGAACTGGTCGGCCACGTTGCCGCGGCCAGCATGGACGAGGCCTATGCGGCGGTAACGTTGGCCGCAAGCGCGCAGCAGGCTTGGCGCCGGCTGCCGGCTACCGAGCGGGCGCAGTACATGCGCCGCCTGGCCGATGCCCTGTGCGAGCGCGCGCCGCAGATTGGCGCAGCGCTGGCCGCCGAATCCGGCAAGAGCCTGGCCGATGCCAGCAGCGAGGCGCTGTACGCCGCCGAGATCGTGCGCTACCACGCCGAATGGGCACGCCGCATCGAAGGCGAGATCATTCCCAGCGACAGCCCGTCGGAAAACCTGCTGCTGCACCGCGAGCCCATCGGCGTGGTGGCCTGCCTGATTCCGTTCAACTACCCGGTGTACACCCTGCTGCGCAAGGTGGCGCCGGCGCTGATCACCGGCAACACCGTGGTGGTGCGCCCCAGCAACAACACGCCGTGCTCGGCATTCGAAATCGCCAAGGCGGTGCTGGATGCCGGCTTCCCGCCCGGTGTGATCAACATCCTGGCGATGAGTCATGCCACCGCCGAGGCAGTGTGCACCCACCCGGCGGTGGGCATGATCACCCTTACCGGCAGCGTGGGCGCCGGGCGCAAGGTGCTGGAGTATTCGCAGGTGAATATCGCCAAATCCTCGCTGGAGCTGGGCGGCAAGACGCCGGCCATCATCGAGCCGGATGCCGACCTGGTGCGAGCAGCCAACGAGGTGGTGGCCTCCAAGGTGACCAATTGCGGCCAACTATGCACCGCGGTGGAGCGGGTCTATGTGCATGCCGATGTGTACGAGGAGTTCGTACGCCTGCTCAAGGTGCGCTTCCTCAGCCGCCAGTTCGGCAACCGCGCGCACAACCCGAAGTTCATGGGCCCGCTGATCAACGCTTCCTCGCGGCTGGGCATCCACCAGATGGTGCAGCGTGCGGTGGACGACGGCGCCACGCTGGAGGCCGGCGGCTTCATCCCGGAAGGCCCTGGTTTCTTCTACCCGCCGACGCTGCTTACCGGCTGCCGCCAGGACATGGAGATCGTGCAGGAGGAAATCTTCGGGCCTGTGTTGTGCGTGCTGCGCTATCAGGACATAGACGAGGCGCTGCGGCTGGCCAACGATCACCAGTTCGGCCTGTCCTCGGTGCTGTACACCGAGAGCTACCGCACTGCCATGCTGGTGGCCAACAACATCGAGGCCGGCGAACTGTACGTGAACCGCACGCCGGCCGACCCCTACCAGGGCTATCACGCTGGCTGGAAGCGCTCCGGCCTCGGCGGGGATGACGGCAAGCACGGCATGCTGGAATTTACCCAGACCCGGCTGGTGGTGCTGAAGTACTGAGCGCGGCGCGGGGCGAACATGGCTAAGCACAACAGGCCGCCACAGGCGCGGCGTATCTTCACATTCAGGCAGTCAGCAAGCAGGACGGGGGTGGAACAATGAAAATCGTGTCGATGGAATCCCATATCGTGGCCGTGCCGCCGCCGCATGTCGGCGGGATGTACTGGATCTTTGTCACCCTGAAGACGGATTGCGGCATCGAGGGCGTGGGCGAAGTCTATGCCTCCACCTTCCACCCCAAAGTGATGGTGCCGGCGATCAACGATGTGTTCGAGCGCTACCTGCTGAACCACGACCCGCACCATATCGAGCGCTTCTTCCGCGCCGCCTACTCCAGCGGCTTCACCCAACGCCCGGACCTGACCATGATGGGCATTGTCAGCGGCCTGGAAATGGCCTGCTGGGACATCATCGGCAAGGCCGCCGGCAAGCCGGTGTACGAGCTGATCGGCGGCCGGGTGCACGAGCGGCTGCGCTCCTATACCTATCTTTACCCGAAGAACAGCCAGGGGCAGTTCGATTACGACGACCCGGACCTGGCCGCCGAATGCGCCGCCGACTTCATGCGCCAGGGCTTCACCGCGCTGAAGTTCGACCCGGCCGGCCCCTACACCGTGTATTCCGGTCACCATCTGTCGCTGGAACTGATGGATCAGTGCGAAACCTTCTGCCGCAAGATCCGCGAGGCGGTGGGCAGCCAGTGCGACCTGCTGTTCGGCACCCACGGCCAGATGACACCGGCCTCGGCGGTGCGCCTGGCGCGGCGGCTGGAAAAATACGACCCGCTGTGGTTCGAGGAACCGGTACCGCCGGGTCAGGCCGATGCCATGGCCGAGGTGGCGCGCAAGACCAGCATCCCGATTTCCGCCGGCGAGCGGCTGACCACCAAGTACGAGTTCCAGGAGCTGCTGCAAAAGGGCGCCGCCTCCATCCTGCAGATGAACCTGGGGCGTGTCGGCGGCATCTTGGAAGCCAAGAAGATTGCCGGCCTCGCCGAGGCGCACTACGCGCAGATTGCGCCGCACCTGTACAACGGCCCGGTGGGTGCTGCGGCCAGCATCCAGCTGGCCACGGCCACGCCGAACTTCCTGATCCAGGAAAGCATCATGACCTGGGACGGCTTCCATTCGCAGGTGCTGAAAAAGCCGATCCGCTGGGAGGAGGGTTTCATCATTCCGCCTACCGAGCCCGGCCTCGGCGTGGAGTTGGACATGGCGGTGGTGAAGGCGCATTCGCCATACAGCGGCGACCGCCTGCACCTGTTCATGGACCCGCAGCCCTTCGATGTGCGGGCGCAGTCTTCCGATGCCTGGAAGAACCGCTGGAACAATGGCGAGGTGCTATGAGCGAGTACGACTTCATCATCGTCGGCGCCGGTTCCGCCGGCTGCATCCTGGCCAGCCGCCTCAGCGAGTCCGGCAAGTTCCGCGTGCTGCTGCTGGAGGCCGGCGGCAAGGACGATTCGTTCTGGTTCCGCCTGCCGGTGGGCTACGTCAAGAGCTACTACAACCCGGCCACCAACTGGATGTACTACTCCGAGCCGCAGCAGAACCTGGCCGGGCGCCAGATCTACGCGCCGCGTGGCAAGGTGCTGGGCGGTTCCGGCACCATCAACGCCATGATCTACGTGCGTGGCCAGGCGCAGGATTTTGACGACTGGGAAGCTGCCGGCAACCCGGGCTGGGGTTACCGTGACGTGCTGCCCTATTTCAAGAAGCTGGAATCTCACCACGGCGGGGAGAACGCCTGGCGCGGTGGCGACGGCCCGATCGGCATCACCTCGATGAAGGACGATGCCCACCCGATCTGCAACAACTACCTGCGTGCCTGCCGCGAGCTGGGGCTGCCGCAGAGCGAGGATTTCAACGGCGCGCAGTTCGAGGGCGCAGGCATCTACGAAACCAATATCCGCAATGGCGTGCGCGAATCCAGCAGCTTCCGCTACCTGCACCCGGCGCTGCGGCGCGGCAACCTCACGCTGGAACTGCATGCCCATACCGAGCGGCTGCTGTTCGACGAGCACAAGCGCGCGGTGGGCGTGCAGGTGCGTCAGCACGGCAAACTGCGCGAATTCCGCGCCCGCTGCGAGGTGATCCTGGCGGCCGGTGCGGTGGATTCGCCCAAGCTGCTGCAGTTGTCCGGCATTGGCGACAGCGCGCTGCTGCAGCGGCATGGCCTGCCACTGGTGCAGCACCTGCCAGCGGTGGGGCGCAATCTGCAGGATCATTTGTGCGTGTCCTTCTACTACCGCGCCAACCGCAAGACGCTCAACGATGAGCTGGGCACGCTGTGGGGCCAGGCCAGGGCCGGGCTGCGCTATGCGCTGCGCCGGCGCGGCCCGCTGGCGATGAGCGTCAACCAGGCTGGTGGCTTTTTCCGCGGTAACGCGCGCGAGGCGCGGCCAAATCTGCAGCTCTACTTCAACCCGCTGTCCTACAGCATTCCCAAGGACCCGAACGCCGGGTTGAAGGCGGACCCGTATTCCGGCTTCCTGATCTGCTTCAACCCCTGCCGGCCCAGCAGCCGCGGCAGTGTCGAGATTGCCTCGGCCGACCCGGCGCAGCCGGCGCGCATCATGCCCAACTACCTTTCCACGCAGAAGGATATCGACGAGGCGGTGCAGGGCAGTGTGTTCATCCGCCGGCTGATGCAGACCGAAGCGATGCGCGAAATCACCGTGGAGGAGGTGACACCGGCCGCTGCGGTAAGCGACGAGGCCAGCATGCTGCGCTTCTTCCGCGAGCAGTCCGGCTCCATCTATCACCTGTGCGGCAGCTGCGCCATGGGGCCGGACCCGGCCAGTGCGGTGGTGTCCAGCCAGCTCAAGGTGCATGGCGTGGCCGGCCTGCGCGTGGTGGATGCCTCGGTGTTCCCCAACATCACCTCCGGCAATACCAATGCCCCCACCATGATGGTGGCGGAGAAGGGCGCCGAGCTGATCCTGGCCGACTGGCTGTAACGTTGGCCGCAAGGGAGGGCGCATGGTGCAGGACAAGCCCACCACGCCGGCGGTAGACAGCGCCATTCGTGTGCTGCAGCTGCTGGTGAACGCGCCCTATCCGCTGACGCAGCGCGAGGTCAGCGCCCAGACCGGCATTCCGGCCGCCAGTTGCTACCGCATCCTCAACAGCCTGCTGGCGGCCGGGCTGATCGCCAACGACCCGGGGCGCAAGCGCGCCTTCGGCGTGGGCGCGCGCATCTTCCAGATGGCGTCCACCATCTACGGGCGGCAGGCGATACTGCCGTTTTTTCATCCCATCGCCGAAATCCTCAAGAACGAAACCCGCCATGCCGTCCTGCTGAGCAGCCAGGTAGGCAGCAATGTGGTGGTAGTGGCCAGGGCGGCATTGTCCGGTGTGGACGGCTTTGGCGCCCATGTCGGGCAGACGCTGCCGATGTGGCGGGCCGCGGCGGGCAAGGCCATGCTCAGCATGCGCCCGACGGCCTACCGCCAGCAGTATCTGGCGGCCGCCTGCGCGCAGGGCGAGCTGACGGCGGAGCAGGGGGCGCAGCAGGAGCAGGAACTGCAGCGGGTGATGCGGCTGGGCTATGCGGTGACGCATGGCGAGGCGGGACAGCTGAGCTGCCTGGCGGCGCCGGTGTTGAACCTGCTGCAGGAGCCGGTGGCCGCAGTCAGCCTGTGTATCGCGCGGCCCCAGCTGCGGGAGGAAGACGTGCGCGCCTACTCAGCGCCGCTGATCCAGGCTGTGCGGCAGTTGTCGGCGCGGCTGGGTTGATCAGGCCGAGGCGATATAGCCGTCCGGGCCGTCGGCAATGGTGCGCGCCACGATGCGCAGGCCCTGCTCCAGCTGCTCAAGGTTGGCCGCACCGCTCAGGCACAGCCGGATGGCGTGCGGCGATGCTCTGCGGCCAACGGTGAACACATCCCCCGATTTGATGGCCACCTGCTGGCGCCGCAGCATGGTGACCAGCTCCGGCGTATGCCATGGCGCCGGCAGCGGCAGCCACAGGTGCGAGCTGTCCGGGTGGGTGAGATAGGGCAGCGGCGGCAGTATCTGCCGTGCCAGTTGCTGCCGCTGCGCGATCTGGTGGCGCTGGGCGCCCAGCAGCCGCTGCAGCGTGCCGTCCTCCATCCAGCGGCAGGCAATCTCGGTGGTCAGTGGCGTGGCCATCCAGCAATTGGCGCGGATCACCGCCGCCAGCTTGCCGGACCAGGCATGCGGCGCGCGCACCATGCCCAGGCGCAGGCCGGGCGATACCGACTTGGACAGGCTGCAGACAAAGAACACCTGCTCCGGCAGCAGCGAGGCCAGCGCCGGCGGCGGCGCCGACAGGATGGCGGCCGGGGTGGCGTCCTCGATGATCTGCAGGTGGTAGCGGCGGGCAATGTCGACAATGCGCTGGCGCCGCGCCTGGCTCATGGTGGCGGTGGTGGGGTTGTGCAGCGTGGGTACGCAGAACAGCAGCCGACTGTCGAAGGCGCGGCAGGCCTGCTCCAGCGCCTCCGGCAGCAGCCCTTCCTCGTCCACGTCGATGCTGATCAGCTGCAGCCGCATCTGCTGCGCCAGCGCCACGATGCCGGGGTAGCTCAGCGCCTCGCACAGAATGGTGTCGCCGGGCATGGTGAGAATGCGGAACAGGCAGGCCAGCGCGTGCTGCGCACCGTTGGTGATGGCTACCCGGTCGGCATCCGGAGGAAGGCCGAACTGCTGCAGCCACTTGCTGATCACGCTGCGGTGCCAGGGGTGGCCGCATTCCGGCTGGTAGTCGAGCACCCGCAGCCGGGTGGCGGCGTCCTGGCTGATGTCCAGCAGGGTTTCCGCCAGTGCCAGGTCCTGGCCCACCGGCAGGATCACGTTCTGCCCCAGGTCGATCAGCACGCCCTCGCTGGGCTCGTCGCCGAACACCGGGGTATCCAGCGGTACATGTTTGGCCAGTACATAGGTGCCATCGCCCACGCGCGACATCACCTTGCCCTGTTCTTCCAGTCGGGCGTAGGCGCGACTCACGGTGCCCACCGTCACTTTCAGCGCGCCGGCCAGTACGCGGTGCGGCGGCAGTTTTTCGCCTATCACCACCTGGCCGCTGTCGATGATCTCGCAGATGGCGTCGGCGATTGCCTGATAGCGGGGCTGGCTGCTGCCATGCAAGTCGGCAGGCATCCAGCTGCGAATGCGCGTTACCAGATCCATTGTCTCTCCACGGCAGTCTGTGCTGCCTGATGCGTCTCGGGTTACTGCATGTTAGCGCGAGCCCCCGGCGGATTGTATGCATTCAATTACTCAAATTGATCGCATTGTTACCGCACAATTGCGCCGCTTATTCTGAACTCAACCCGACGCCATCGGGGCGGCCACCAAGGCCGCTAATGATCAGGGAGAGTCAGCATGAGCAAGCCAGCGCGCCATTACGGCACTGTCGCCGCCTGCTGCTTCTCCACCAGCGTGCAGCCCGCTTCCACGGCTGTGCATTGCCCCTGGCCCCTGCCGTACCTCAAGTCTGGAGAAACAGTACATGTACATTGGCGAGTCTTTCGTAGGCAGCGGCCCCAACGCCGCCCACATCAACGTGCTGGTCGGCCCGCGCACCGGCCCGGTAGGCCAGGCGCTGGCCAACAGTCTGGCGGCACCGCGCATGGGCTACATCCCGTTCATGACCTGCCTGCAACCCAACGTACCGGTGAAGCCGGCCACCCTGTTCGTGGCCAAGGCCGACCTGCGCGGTGAAACGCACGAGAACATGACCTGGGGCCCGGCACAGGCCGGCGTGGCCAAGGGTGTGCAGGAGTGCCTGCTGGAAGGCGTGCTGCCGGCCGAGGCGGAAAACGACTGGGCGGTGGTGGCCGCGGTGTGGGTGAACTGGAGCGCCGGCGATGCGGAGGAAGTGTTCGCCAACAACTACCGCGCCACCCGCGAGGCCATCGCCCGCGCCATGAGCAACCTGCCAACGCTGGCTCAGGTGGCCGAGGCCAGCAAGCAGCCGTGCAACCCGTTCTACAACCCCGTGCAGTGAGGCCGGCATGAAATACGTGAATCTGGGCAAGAGTGGCCTGAAAGTATCGCAGCTGTGCATGGGCACTATGTCGTTCGGCACTTCCAAGTGGCGCCAGTGGGTGCTGGACGAGCCGGAAAGCCGTCCCATCCTGCACCGTGCGCTGGATCTGGGCATCAACTTCTTCGACATGGCGGATTTCTACTCCATCGGCGTGGGCGAGGAAGTGGTTGGCCGCGCGCTGCTGGACAAGGTGTCGCGCCATGAACTGGTGTTGGCCAGCAAGGCGTTCTACGCCATGGGCCCGGGCCCGAACGATGCCGGCCTGTCGCGCAAGCACCTGATGGACGCCATCGACGCTTCGCTGCAGCGCATCGGCACCGATTACCTGGACCTGTACATCGTGCACGGTTTCGACCCGGACACCCCGATCGAGGAAACCATGGAAGCGCTGCACGACATCGTGAAAAGCGGCAAGGCACGCTACATCGGCGCCTCCACCATGTATGCCTGGCAGTTTGCCAAGATGCAGCATGCGGCCGACCTGCACGGCTGGACCCGCTTCGTATCCATGCAGTGCCAGCTGAATGCCGCCTACCGCGAGGAAGAGCGGGAGATGATTCCCTACTGCATAGACCAGGGCATCGCGGTGACCCCGTTCAGCCCGCTGGCGCGCGGCCTGCTGTCCGGCGCCGCCGATTCGCTGCGCAACCGCACCGACAACTTCACCCAGGAGTTCTACAGCGACGAGGTGTCCTACAACATCGGCAAGGCGGTGGAGCGCGTGGCTGCCGGCCGCGGCGTGCAGCCGGCGCAGGTGGCGCAGGCCTGGGTGCTGCAGCGCCCGGGGGTGACCTCGATGCTGGTGGGCGTGGATGCCATCCCGCAGCTGGAGCTGGCGATGAGCGCGCTGGAGCTCAAGCTCAGCGCCGAGGAGCTGTTCGAGATCGATCGCCACTACACCCCGTGCGACGTGATCAACGATTACAACAACGACAAGCGCATTCCGCGCGTGGCACGCTGAGGAGCGCCGTTGATGGAACTGAAAGACAGCAGCCTGCTGCGACAGCAGGCATACCTGGACGGCGCCTGGTGCGCTGCCGATAACGGCGAGACCCTGCCGGTGAACAATCCTGCCAGCGGCAGCATCATCGGTAGCGTGCCGGCTATGGGCCGCGACGAGACCCGTCGCGCCATCGCCGCCGCCGAACGCGCGCAGCAGGCCTGGCGCGAACAGACCGGCAAGGCGCGCTCGCAGCTGCTGCGCCGCTGGTACGAGCTGATCATGGCCAATCAGGAAGATCTGGCGGTGATTCTCACCAGCGAGCAGGGCAAGTCGCTGACCGAAGCGCGCGGCGAAATCGCCTACGCCGCCAGCTTCGTTGACTGGTTCGCCGACGAGGCCAAGCGCTACTACGGCGACGTGGCGCCCAGCCCGCAGCAGGACAAACGCATCGTGGTGCTCAAGCAGCCGGTGGGCGTTACCGCCGCCATCACGCCGTGGAACTTCCCGGCGGCGATGATCACCCGCAAGGTGGCGCCGGCACTGGCCGCGGGCTGCGCCATGGTGCTCAAGCCGGCCAGCCAGACGCCGTTCACCGCACTGGCACTGGCGGTGCTGGCCGAGCGCGCCGGCCTGCCGGCCGGGCTGTTCAGCGTGTTGACCGGTTCCGCCAGTGTGATTGGCGGCGAGCTTACCGCCAGCCCGGTGGTACGCAAGCTCAGCTTCACCGGTTCCACCGAGGTTGGCCGCAAGCTGATGGCACAGTCCGCCGACACCATCAAGAAGCTGTCGCTGGAGCTGGGTGGCAATGCGCCGTTCATCGTGTTCGACGACGCCGACCTGGATGCGGCGGTGGAAGGCGCCATCGTCTCCAAATTCCGCAACTCCGGGCAGACCTGCGTCTGCGCCAACCGTATCTATGTGCACAGCGCCGTCTACAATGCCTTCGCCGAAAAACTGGTGACCGCGGTGCGTGCGCTGCAGGTGGGCAACGGCCTGGAGGCTGGTACCAGCCAGGGGCCGCTGATCGATGACAAGGCGGTGGCCAAGGTGGAAGAGCACATTGCCGACGCGCTGGCCAAGGGCGGGCGCCTGCTCACCGGTGGCCAGCGCCATGCACTGGGTGGCACTTTCTTCGAGCCGACGGTGATCGCTGATGCCAGTCACGACATGCTGTTCGCCCGCGAGGAGACCTTCGGCCCGCTGGCGCCGTTGTTCCGCTTCAGCGATATCGACGAGGTGATCGCTGCGGCAAACGATACCGAGTTCGGCCTGGCCGGCTACTTCTACAGCCGCGACATGCAGCGCATCTGGAAGGTGGCGGAGCAGCTGGAGTGCGGCATGGTGGGCATCAACACCGGCCTGATCTCCAACGAGGTCGGCCCCTTCGGCGGCATCAAGCAATCCGGCCTGGGCCGTGAAGGTTCGCGCTATGGCATGGACGAGTACCTGGAAACCAAATACCTGTGCTTCGGCGGTATCTAGCCGGCCCGGTGAGCAAGGCAGTGCGTACACAGAAAACAAAGGAGAGAGACATGAAACGAGCAGACTTCCTCAAAGGCGCCGCGGCACTGGTACTGGCCGGCGCGGCCAGCAGCAGCTTTGCTGGTGCCTGGTGCAGTGCCGGCAAGCCGGTGAAGCTGGCGGGCATCACCTGGGAATCCGGTCAGTTCTATTCGGCGGTGATCAGCGAAATCATCAAGTCCGGCTACGGCTGCAAGGTGGAAACCGTGCCCGGCAGCACCGCGGCCACCGAAACCGCGCTGGTGACCGGCGATCTGCAGCTGTGGGTGGAGCAGTGGAACCGCACCGACGTGATCAAGAAGGGCGTGGAGTCCGGCAAGATCAAGCTGATCGGCGACCTGCTGGAGGGTGGTGCCTACGAGGGCTTCTTCGTGCCTGACTTTGTGATTCGCGGCGATGCCAAGCGCGGCATCAAGCCGATGGCGCCGGGCCTGCTGTCCACTGCCGACCTGCCCAAGTACAAGGATCTGTTCAAGGACGAGGAAGACCCGGACAAGGGCCGCTTCCTGAACTGCCCCACCGGCTGGGACTGCGAGCGCATCAACACCCAGAAGATGAAGGCCTACAAGCTGTCCGCCAGCTATACCAACTTCCGCGCCGGCACCGGCTCGGCCATGGATGCGGCCATCTCCTCCGCCTACGAGCGCGGCAAACCGATTCTGTTCTACTACTGGGCGCCGGCCACCCTGATGGGGCGTTACAAGTTCGTGCAGCTGAAGGAGCCGGCATATAACGATAAGTGCTGGCAGACCGAGCAGGCCAACAAGGGCGAGGAGCCGTGCCCGTCGTCCACGCCACCGACCCGCCTGCAGGTAGGTATCGGCAGCGAGTTTGCCAAGGCCGAGCCGACACTGGTGAGCTTCATCAGCAAGGTGAAACTGACGCCGGACGTGATCAACCTGACCATCGCCCAGATGAGCCAGCGCAAGGCCAGCCCGGAAGTGATGGCGCGGGAATTCCTGAAGCAGCGCCCGACGATCTGGAAGAGCTGGGTGCCTGCCGATGTGGCCGGTAAAGTGGTAGCCAGCCTCAAGTAAGGCTTGTGGATGGCCGGGCGGCGCAGGCGGCCCGGCCTGGTGTCAAACCTGGCCTGTGAGAGGTTGTCATGCCTGATTCGATTTTCTTCAGTTTTTCTTTTGCCGACAGCATCAACCAGTTCGTTACCTGGCTGGTGCAGGCCTATGGCGACGGCTTCCACCAGGTGACCGGTGTACTGCTGTCCAATCTGCTGGTGCCGCTGGAGAAGTTCCTGCTGTCCATCCCGCCGCTGCTGATGCTGCTGGCGGTGGGCGCGCTGTGCTACCACGGCACCCGGCGCAAGGGTATTACCGTGCTGATGGTGACAGGCCTGTACCTGATCGGTTGCCTGGGCCTGTGGGACAAGCTGATGCAGACCATGGCGCTGATGATCGTGGCCACGCTGCTGACCATCGCCATCGGCGTGCCGCTGGGCATCATGATGTCGCGCAGCAAGGCGCTGCGCTGGGTACTGGTGCCGGTGCTGGACATCATGCAGACCCTGCCTACCTTCGTGTACCTGATTCCGGTGCTGATGCTGTTCGGCCTGGGCAAGGTGCCGGCCATCTTCGCCACCGTGATCTACGCGCTGCCGCCGCTGGTGCGCCTGACCGACCTGGGTATCCGCCAGGTGGATGGCGATTTACTGGAAGCAGCCAGATCGTTCGGCACCACCTCGTGGCAGTTGCTGCTGGGCGTACAGCTGCCGCTGGCGCGCCCCAGCATCATGGCCGGGGTCAACCAGTCCATCATGATGGCGCTGGCCATGGTGGTGATCGCCTCGATGATCGGCTCGCGTGGTCTGGGTGAAGACGTGCTGGCCGGCATCAACAATATGGATATGGGCAAGGGCATGCAGTCCGGTCTTGCCATCGTGATCCTTGCCATCGTGATCGACCGCATCAGCCAGGCCTACGGGCAGGACGGGCGGCTGAAGAAGGCATTGCGTCGCAAGAAGTTGTCGGGAGCAAAGGCATGAGCAAGATCGAAGTACGCAATGTATTCAAGGTGTTCGGCCCGGATGCGGCCAACGTGCTGCCACTGCTGCGCCAGGGGCGCAGCAAGGCGGATGTGCTGGCGGAAACCGGTGTCAATGTTGGCCTCATCGACGTGAGCCTGTCCATCGCCAAGGGCGAGATCTTCGTGATCATGGGGCTGTCCGGCTCGGGCAAGTCCACCCTGGTGCGCCATTTCAACCGCCTGATCGACCCCACCGCCGGTGAGATCCTGATCGATGGCGAGGACATCCTGCGCTACGACAACAAGCAGCTGATGGAGCTGCGTCGCAGCAAGATCAGCATGGTGTTCCAGAGCTTTGGCCTGTTGCCGCACGTCACCGTGCTGGAAAACGCCGCCTACGCGCTGCTGGTGAAGGGCATCAAGCGTGAAGAAGCGCTGGAGACCGCGCGTGGCTGGCTGGCCAAGGTAGGGTTGGCCGGTTACGAGTCCAAATACCCGGACGAGCTGTCCGGCGGCATGCGCCAGCGCGTGGGGCTGGCGCGGGCACTGGCTGCCGACACCGACATCATCCTGATGGACGAGGCGTTCAGCGCGCTGGATCCGCTGATCCGCACTGAAATGCAGGACCAGTTGCTGTCGCTGCAGGCCACGCTGCACAAGACCATCGTGTTCATCACCCACGATCTGGACGAGGCGCTGCGCATCGGCAACCGCATCGCCATCCTGCGTGACGGCCAGCTGGTGCAGGTGGGCACGCCGGAGGACATCCTGCAACGCCCGGCCGACAGCTATGTGCAACGCTTTGTCGAAAAACGCGCCTGCCAGCCGGCGGCGCTTGGTTGAATCTCCCAGCCTGGTTGATACACCCGCCGCGGCGGGTGTTTTTTTGCGGAGTGCTCATGACAACACAGTCGGTGTCCGGCTGGCGCTCGATCGCAAGGTCGATTGCCGCGCTGATGACGGGTTATCTGGTCCTGATGGCGGCCAACAATATGCTGACCTCTCTGACCTCGCTGCAACTGGTGGCCCACGGCGCCCGTGATGCGCTCAGCGGCCTGGTGCAGTCGGCTTACTACCTGGGCTTTGTCTGTGGTGCGCTGTTCGCACGTGACCTGATCATGCGCATCGGCCACCACCGCGCCTTTGTCGGCATCGTGGCGCTGATCGTGGCGGTGGTGCTGCTGCAGTCGCTGGCGTTCCATCCGCTGCTGTGGATTGCCTGCCGCATGTTCACCGGCATGTCACTGCTGGGGGTGTTCATGATCGTGGAAAGCTGGCTGAACGATGCGGCGCCCAGTGCGCAGCGTGGCCGGGTAATAGCGCTGTACATGATCACTAGCTACCTGGGTGCCGGGGCAGGGCAGGCTGTACTGCTGCTGGTACCGGCTTCGTCGCCGGCGGCGTTCCCGGTGGTGATGGCCATCTTTGCCTGTGCGGCCTTGCCGGTGTGGCTGGGTTCCGCCCGGCGCAGCGGGCATGTGGCGCATCGCCGCACGCTGCGCGCCTCGGTAGGCCAGTTGTGGCGAAGCTTCCGACTGATTGCGCGCCAGACACCGGCAGCAATGATTGCCATCGTGGTGGCCGGCATGCTCAACAGCGCTTACTACACGCTGATGCCGGTTTTCCTGAGCCATAGCGGTTACGGTGAAACCGCGGTAGTGCGTGACATGGCGTGGTCGATGTTGGCCGCATTACTGCTGCAGTGGCCGCTGGGGGCGCTGGCGGATCGCTACGGGCGGGTGCTGGTGTTGCAGCGGCTATGCCTGGCCGCCGCCGCGCTGGCGGGCAGTATTTACTTGCTGCTGGGCCAGTGGCAGATGATCTGGCTGGTGTTCTGCTACGTCAGCGTGGTATTCGGCATGTACGGCATCGCCAATGTAATCGTCAACGACACGGTGGCGCCGGCATTGCGGGTGGAAACCAGCTCGGTGCTGCTGCTGACCTTCGCCGCCGGCGGTGTGGTCGGGCCCGTTCTGGTCTCCGCGGTGATGACCTGGGCCGGTGCCGCAGCCTACTTCCTGTGCCTGATGCTGTTGTGCCTGGTGTTCCCGCTGGCCTCGCTATTGCTGCGCGGCGCAGCCGGTGAGGTGGCCTCCGAGTCGGTCTGACTGGGCGCGGCATTTCTGGCCGGGTTGCCGGGTAGGGTGGGGAGCCGCTGTCCTGAGCGGTTTTACGGTTGTTGCCTGGCGGCAAGTGCTTGTTTTTGCTGATAAACAATGCGCAGAGGTGCTGGTGCATATATCGAATTCAAGCTTGCGGCCAACGTGCAGCTGCAGGCTGACGGTGAGGAGAACTTGCTATGTTCATAAAACTGTCATAAAAAGTTAACTGTCATGGCTGTATTCATGATGTGTAATAAAAGTGAAATCTTGCGATGCAACAGGGTCGCCAGCCTCCCCACATCAGATGTACCGAAATAAAGAGTCAGCCATGAACGCAGCGAAACGCCTAACGAAAATGCTGGATAGCGGTGAAAGCAACAGCCAGCTTGAGGTGCTCAAGATGCTGGCAATTGCACTTCATCATAAGCAGGCGTTCGATCTTGCCTTGCTGTACTCGATTGACTACCCCTATTTCCAGCTTGCGCTGCAGCTGCTGGATGACTGGCGCCTGGGCCAGCATCTGGCTACCCGCAGCAAGCTGATGGAGCGCCTGTTCGGCATGCATCCGGACATGCTGGTGCCAACTGCGCTGCCGGCAGCAAGCCAGCTGCAGACAACTCGCAGCGCGCCGCTGCCGCGTGCGGCCAGCAGTGGCGTGCCCCGCCGGAACAGCAAGCAGCCTGCGCTGACGCCGGCGGTCAAGCTCTGACACGGCACTGCCGCGCGAATACCTTGCAAGAGCCTGCTGTGCAGGCTCTTGTCTTTTTCCGGCGACAGGCCAGGGGCTGATGCGCCGGGCTGTCACAAAACTGTAGAACGAGCTTGCCAGACTGGGTGCTTGCTCCCCGCCAACAATCAACCAGGCTGCCGCCCTTGATGAACCGCCTGAAAAAGCATGTCGGTACGTTTGCTGCAGTCTATGGCTGCGCTGCCGGCATTGCCGCATTCCTGTTCTGCTTCGGCCTGTCCATCATGCTGATCGCTTTTGGCGCGAACGATCAGCTGGTCGGCAGCCACCAGCGCCTGACGGCGCTGATCGAAAACATCACCACGGAAGAAGAGCAGCTGCTGGCCTCGCTTAATCAGGCCGCCGAGCCGGATTGTGCAGAAGGCAATCTGGTGCAGCTGCGCACCCAGATCTTTGCCAGCCGCTTCATTCGCGATCTGGGCATTTACGATGAGCAGAACCGCCTGGTCTGCACCACGACGGATGGTGTATTGCGCAATCCGTTTGTCGACCCGGTACCTGCGCTGCGGGAGATCCGCAACGGCAAGGACCAGTCCATCTGGTTCAACGTCCCCATCCTGCTTGGCAAGGGCAAGTACCACGCCATGGTGATGCGCCAGGGGCGCTTCAATGTGGTGGTCAATCAGAGCAACCTGACGTCCCTGCTGAGCGGCGTGGACGTGGTAGGGCTGCAGCTGGCGGACAACCTGCCCACCCGGGTGTTTGAAAGCACGCGGCTGACGCCGGAGTGGCTGTCATACCTGGATGAGCAGACCGCGTTGAAAGCGCCGCTGAAGGGGTTCGACTGGTACAAGCTGGCCTTCGTCAGGACCGATTACATTGCCGGTACGCCGTGGGTGTTGCAGTCGTACCGGACGCTGCTGGAGGTGTTGGCCGCACAGGCTTCGCTGGTGGGCTTCCTGGCGGCGGCCTCGCTGGTGATCGCGATCCTGGTGTCATCGTTGCTGACGCCGGCGCTGGAAAGGCAAAGAACCATAGGCGCGCGCATCCACGACCTGATCCGCGAAGGGCAGGTGCAGTGCTTCTACCAGCCCATTGTCGACCTTGGCAGCGGCCGCTGGCTGGGCTGCGAGGTGCTGATGCGGCTCAAGGACGGCGGGCAGTACATCCCCCCGGCGGAGGTGCTGCCGGAAATCCTCAGGCAGCACCTTGGCTGGCAGCTGGATGCCCATGTGATGCGAACCGGCATGCAGGAGTTGGGCCGCCATATGCCGGCAACGGCGGGCTTCAAGGTGGCGTTCAATCTGTTTCCGGAAAACCTGGACTTTGCCCGCATCAATGCCCTGATGGCGCCGATACTGCAGGGCCTGCAGCGGAAGGATCTGGCGATAGGCGTGGAGATCGTCGAGCAAAGCTATGGTGAAGGCGCCATCCAGGAAATTGCGCAATTGCGCGAGGCAGGCTACCAGGTTGCGGTGGATGACTTCGGTACCGGCTACTCGAACCTGGCTCGGGTGAAGCGGCTGGCGCCCGATGTGCTCAAGATCGATCGCTCCTTTGTCTACGAGATGGAGGATCTGTCGCTGCGATCCAGCCTGATTCCGGAAATCATCGGCATAGCGCGGGCCATCGGCTCGCAACTGGTTGCCGAGGGTATAGAAAACCAGCTGCAGGCTGCCCAGCTCAGTGCACTCGGCATCGAGTTCGGCCAGGGCTATTACTTTGCCAAACCCATGCCGATCGACGCCTTCGTGGCGGGTTACAACGCCCAGCTTGCCGAGCCGGCACACGCTCCCGATATTGAAACCGCGACGATGGCCTGATCGCCATTCACGCCGGGCCATTCAATGCTGCTGCGCTTTATGCAGGCGCTTGACCGTGTACATGCGCTGATCAGCCACTTCCATGATTTTTTCAGGCTCAACGCCGTCGGTAGGCACCAGGGCGGCGCCAATGCTGGCCTGCAATTGATATTGCAGGTTTTCAAAAACAAATGGCGCCGCAATTTCGGTTTCGATCCTGTGCATGGCTGAAGCCGCCCCTTCGGCCCGCTCCAGCGAATCAAGCACCACGCCGAATTCATCGCCGCCCAGGCGGGCCGCCGTGTCGGACTCCCGGGTGGCAAGCTTGAGCCGGCGGGAAAACTCCATGATCAAGGCATCGCCCGTGCGGTGCCCGTGCTGGTCGTTGATGGCTTTGAGCCCATCGATGTCTATCATCAGCACGCCAGCCGAAGAGTGCGCCCGATGCGTACGCGCCACCACTTCCCGTAGCCGGTCTATGAACAGCGCCCTGTTTGCCAGGCCGGTCATGCCGTCATGCGTGGCCTTGAAATAGAGGCTGTCGCTGTCATAGGTAACGGAGAAATATATTGAGGCGGCCACCACTTCCGAGAGCAGGCCAAGCAGCTTGATATCGCTTTGCTTGAATTTATCGGCTTCCACCGACATGGCTTTCAATATGCCAACGGTCACACCCTTGTGCTTGAGCGGTAATACAATCATTGAGCGCAGGCCAATTGCCTGGCAGATGGCGCAATCCGGGCAGGCACCCGGGTCGGGGCAGGAATATATTTCACCGTGGGTGAGGCATAATTCGGATGACCTGGAGTTGATATTCAATCCCGATTCGAGTTTGTCTTTTGCAATACCCGCTGCGGCGCTAAATACCAGTTCTCCCGCTTCAACCAGTTCTATTGCTGCGCCATCGGCGGCGATCAAGGGCAATATTTGCTCGACCACATGGCGCATGATCCCACCCAGATCCAACCCCAGTTTGGCAATTTCGGTTTGAGTGCGGATTATTCGCACCAGTTGCTTGCTAGTAGGCATTGTTATCAATACTCCAGAAGCCGGTTTTTCTTCGGGGAGTAATTGCCTGGGTATGTGGCAATATCATATTGGAGTTGACTCCCTTTCAGTATACAGCAGGCTATATGGGTGTATGGCAAGATCGCGGATTGAACATGTGGTTTTGGGCTAGATAACCGCGCGGCAATGCTGTTGCATATTTATTTTTGATTAATTATTTGAGCGTGCAAATGCTTGCGGGTCGAAACTCTGGCGCGCAGATTTGCCGTTTTGCATTTGTGATTTTCGTGGTGCTGTTGTGATTCATTCGGCATGTTGTGGCGATGCAATAAGGGTGGGTGATGGTTTTTGGGTAAAGCTGTGGCGAAAAATAATGGCGGCACCTATAAATAGTGCTAAGCGCAAATGTGCGGAAAGTGCTGCGCATTTTTCATGTGCGGCGGTTGTTTGCTGATATTCCCTGCCAGACTTGAATGGGGAGGGATCGTGTTGCCTCGTTTTGTTCTCGCCCGCAGCATCAGCAAGGGCTTTACCTTGCTGGAGCTGCTGGTTGTACTGGTGATCATCGGCTTGCTGGCCGGCTATGTGGCGCCGCGCTATTTCGCCCAGGTGGGCAAGGCCGAGGTGAAGACCGCGCATGCGCAGATCGATGCGCTGGATAAGGCGCTGGACCAGTACCGGCTGGATGTCGGCCACTACCCCAGCAATGAGCAGGGCCTGGCGGCCTTGTTCGAAAATACCGGCAATGAAAGCAAGTGGCAGGGGCCGTATCTGAAAAAGGCCGTGCCGCTGGACCCGTGGGGGAGAAGTTATATCTATCGCCAGCCGGGCGAGCATGGCGAGTTCGATCTGTTCAGTTACGGCAAGGATGGCCAGCCAGGGGGTGAGGACGAAAACGCGGATATCGGTAATTGGTGATGTGCGTGCAATGTGCCGTCAGGATTATCGATGGCAGCAGCAGACGCAGTTGGCGCACGCTACGCGCGGGTTGCGGAAACTATCAGGCCGGCCATGTTGAAGATGGTCGGCCTGTTTGCGTGCCGGGGGCATCAATCGGGGTGCGACAGCCGGTTGTGCTGGTAGTACTCCAGCACGCGGGGAATGTAGCCCTGGGTTTCCCGGTACGGGGGCACGCGGTTATAGAGGGCCACTGCCTGCTCGCCGGCATTGTAGGCGGCCAGGGCGAGCGACAGGTCGTTGGGGAAGCGGTCCAGCAGGTAGCGCAGGTAGCGGGCGCCGGCCTGCACATTCTGTACCGGGTCGAACGGGTCGTGCACGCCGTAGCGGCGTGCGGTGGCCGGCATCAGCTGCATCAGGCCCATGGCGCCGCGTGGTGATACCGCGCGCGGGTTGTAGCCGGATTCCACCGCCACCACCGCATGCAGCAGGGCAGCGTCCATGCGCATGCTCAGCGCGGTCTGGTTGATCAGGCGGCTCCAGCGCTGGCGCGCCAGCTCATTGACCCGCGCCGCACGCGGGGCGGCAGCCGCAGCTGTTGCCGGCGCTGCCGGCTTGTCCTCCGGGGTGTGCAACAGCAACTGGTAGTGTTGATCCTGCGGCACATTGCTCAGGTGCATCACGCCATCGTTGTCGGTGAAGGCATAGATATCCTCGCTTGCGGCCAACGTTGGTGCGGCCGGAGCCAGCATGGCCAGCAGCAGCCATGCTGCGGGTGGCGGGGCGCGGGCAATGGTGGTGGGCATGGCATGGCTCCTTCAGTTCAGGCCGCGGCGGAAGCGGTAGCCCTTGTAGCGCAGTACGAGGCCGTCCGGCCGCACGCTTTCCAGAATCATGCCGGCCAGCACTTCATCACCGGCATGCAGCACGCGGTCGTTGATGATGGCCACCTGCTCGCCATCCTCCGGCGTCAGCGACAGCCCGGAGATCACCACACTGCTTTCCACCTCCCGGCGCAGGGCCGGAGGCAGACTGCCGAAGTCGACAATGCCGCTCGGTATCGGCGTGCTGTTCGCCGCTACGTTGGCCGCAGGCCTGGCGGTAGTGGCCTGGGCTGTGGCAACGGCGGCCGGTGCCGGGCGGGTCTTGTCGCTTGCCGCGGCTTCCACGGGGGTGGCGGCGCGCGGCGTGGTCGATGGCGCCGGCGCGGCGGGTGGTGGCGGCTGGCGATTCTTGTCGCCTGCCAGGGCCACCACGGGTGCGGCTGTGGCGGCACGCGGCGCGGCTGCCGGGGCCGGCGCTGTGCGACTGTCAGCGGGCGGTGCGGCTGCCGGCGCGCGCGCGATGGCGTCATGGGTTTCCGGCGGCACCGTGGTTGCCGGTTTCGGTATGGCTGGTGCGGTGGCTGCCTTGGGTATCACTGGGGGGATGGCCGGGGCGATAGCCACCCGGGCGGCGGGTGGCGGTGGGGCAGGCCGGGTTGGCCGGTATAGCAGGCCGCCGGCCGCCAGTAGCCCCAGCGCGGTGACGCCGGCCAGTACTCCCCAGCGCCGCAGCGGCCGTGCCGGCCGCGCCATCGTGGCAACGTGGCTGGTATACAGCGAGGGTGCGGATTGTTGCTGACGCTCCCGGTCGGCCTTCAGCAAGGCATCAAGAATGTAGGACATGCGGCCTCCTCCTATGCCGGCGGCGCAGTGGCGGGCGGTATGCCGCCGCCCAGCCGCGGGCTGGCGGTCTGCTGCCCGCGCCCGGCAAGCAGGATCAGCGTCAGCGGCCCGGCGATGCCGTCGGCCGGTACACCGGCCTGCTGCTGGAAGTTGCGTACCAGCTGCTCCAGCTGGCTGTCGAACAGCGGGCCCCGCTTGTCGTTGTTGTGGTCAATGCTGGCCGGGCCCAGCCGCTGCCACAGCCAGGCCACGCTCATACCGCGGCTGCCGCGCGCCAGTGGCGTGTGGTAGGCCGGCGGCGGCCGCCACAGCAGCTGGAACTCGCCCTGCCAGGCCGGCGACAGCGCCTGTGCGCTGCTGGCATGGCGCTGCTTGCCGTCGTTCAGGGTCAGCGCATTGCCCGTTATCTGTTCCAGCAGCAGGTAGCCGTTACCGCCAGCAGCTTGCAGCTGCAGCACTACGGGAAGATTCAATTGCCGCAGCCGCGGCAGGTCTGCCTTGCCGCCGAAGCAGGCCAGGCCCGCCAGGGCGGCCTGCGGGCAGAAATCCGCCTCCGCCGTGAAATTGGCTGGCAGCTGCCAGTGTTGCAGCAGCGCCTGCCTGGCCGCGGCCAGGTTCGCCAGCGGTGGCAGGGTGGCCGACAGCCGGGGCACGGTCTGCGACACCGGGTGCGGGGCCGCTGCGGGGCGGGCGCTTGCCGGTACGGCAGTGACGGGTGGAGCGCTTGCGGCCAACTGGCGGTAGAGCAGAGTGGAGGCGATGGCCGTGGCGCTGCAGAGTATGGCGGCGGGTATCGCCAGGCGGCGGACAAGGCTGCGCGGCGCGTGGTCGTCGAATACCTCCTGCGCCGCGGTGCGCAGCATGGTCTTGCTCACTTCGTTGCGGCCGGCGACATAGCAGCCTAGCAGCGCGCGGTCGCACAGCAGGTTGAGCTTGCGCGGTATGCCGCCGCTGTAGCGGTGCAGCAGCGGCAGCAGTTGGGGTGGGAACAGCGTGCGGCTGCAGTTGGCCACCAGCAGCCGGTGGCTGACATAGGCGGTGACTTCCTCCTGCGACAGCGGCCCCAGGTGGTAGCGCGAAACGATGCGCTGCGACAGTTGCTGCAGCGCGGGCTGCGCCAGTTTGTCACGCAACTCGGGCTGGCCCAGCAGAAAGATGTGCAGCAGCTTGCGCTGGTCGGTTTCCAGGTTGGTGAGCAGGCGCACCTGTTCCAGCACCTCGCTGTCCAGGTTCTGCGCTTCGTCGATGATGAGCAGGGTGCTGCGCCCCTGGGCATGGCTGGCCAGCAGGTGGCTGTTGATGCTGTCGATGTAGCTTTTCTGGCCGGCGTCCGCCGGAACGGGAATGGACAGCTCTTCGCAGATGGTCGCCAGCAGCTCCAGCACGCTCAGCTTCGGGTTCAGTACCAGCGCTACATCGTATTCGGCGGGCAGCTGCTGCAGGAAACAGCGGCACAGCGTGGTTTTGCCGGTGCCGATCTCGCCGGTGAGCAAGACGAAGCCACCGTTATCCATGGCGCCATACATCAGATGCGCCAAGGCCTCCCGGTGCTGCTGGCTCATGAACAGGAAGTGTGGATCCGGTGCGATGGAGAACGGTTGATCCGTAAACCCAAAGTGCCGCATGTACATGATGAGTTACCTCAGCATGTGGATGGTTCACTAAGGGAAATTATAGTTGCTCGCGCCGGGAAGGCCACGGCAGCACGCCGGTTGCCGGGCTGCATTCTGCTGCAGCCAGAGCGGGCTACGCTGCCCGCAAACCTTGCCGCACAGCCTGTTCCCGGCCTGGCCTGTCGGCGAAACCCTACAGGATTTTGACTGCATTCCCCTACGCCGTTGCGGCTCTAACCACGATAACGGCGTGCGGCCAACTTGCGCATACTGCCCACTCCATCAAGGTTTCTCCTGCTGGCGGTGATGCTGACTGCCAGCCTTGTTACCTACATGTCAGAAGATAGAGGAGTCAGATCATGCGTATTTTTGACACGGGAATATTGAGCATTCCGACACCGGCCAGCGCACTGCGCCCGGCACGCCTGTTCGTCATCGAGGATTCCGACGCGGTACGGGCAATGTGGCGCTCGGTAGTCGACAGCATTAGCGGCCTGTTTCTTGTTGGCGAGTTCAATTGCGCCGCTGCCGCCATTGCCGCGATCAGACGGGTACCCCCCGACGTGCTGCTGCTGGACATCCATTTCAATGAAAGCGAAGGCATGGATGTGCTGCGCGTGGTCGCTACCGAATACCCGATGACGAAAATCGTGCTGGTCAGCAATTGCGCGGACCAGACGCACAGGCGCTACGCCGCCGAGTTCCCGCGGGCGGAAGTCATCGTGGTCAGCAACTGCACCGACCCAACCCACCGCGATTTCTGCACCAAGGCAGGGGCCTATACCTTCTGCGACAAGGGGCGGGAGCGGGTTGCCACGCGCTGCCTGCGCTGCATGCAGGAAGCGCTGGCCGAGCAGCTGGACCACACCCCGACGCTGTACCGACAGGTCTCGACATGGAGGCGAGCGGTCAATGGATACCATCACTAAAGAACACAATAGCTGGACGCTGCTGCGCCACATCCTGGGGCATGGCGTCATTACCGTGCTGGCCGTGGTGATCGCCTTTGCCACGCCGGATGCCGCACGTTACATCCTGTATGACTGGTGGCCGCGGGTGGAGCTGGACACGCATATGCTGCTGGTGACGGAAATCCTGCTGGCTTCCATCCTCACGGTGGTGTTCAACCTGTGGAAACGCGCGTGGGACAACCGCCACCGCCTGGCCAGCGCCAGGATGGCTTCCCTGGTGTTTGCGCGCCAGCCGCGCAAGAACTGGCTGTCGGGCTTGCAGGAGCGCCTGCTGGTGCGCTCGCTGCCGGCGGCGCGGGACGTCTGCATCCTGTCGCTTACCGGCTACGACACCCTGGTCGCCCCGGAAAGCCTGCTGAAGGAAGCACTGTCCAGCGCCTACGAGATACGGGTGATGCTGCTCAACCCGAACAGCGCGGCGGCGAGTAAACGGGTCGATTCGCTGCCGGACGATATTACGCTGTCGACCTTGCAGGAGGAAATGACTGCCAGCATCGCCTTCCTCGGCGAGTGCCGCAAAGCAGGCAAGAAGGTGTCGCTGAAGTTCTACGACCACGACCCGTTCTGGAAGCTGGTGGTGCTCGACGATTGCGTCTGGGTGCAGCACTGTCACGCCGGACGCGAAATGAAGGACCAGCATGAATACGTGTTCGGCCTGCAGCGCACAGACCCTGGGCAGGGGCTGTTCGTACCGTTCTATACCTACTTTCTGCACAAATGGAACGAAGAAGGCCACTGGGAGTACGACTTCGATGCCGGCGAACTGGTGCAGCGCGATGCCGACAGTGGCGAAACGGGGCGGCAGCCACTGGGCGCTGCCTTCACGGAGGCTGCTGCGCGCCGGCTGATTGACGTGCGGCCCTAGGTCAGCAGGCCGTGCTCCAGCGCATAGCGCGCCAGCTTGGCATTGCTGTCCAGGCCGGTTTTTTCCAGGATGCGGGCGCGGTAGGTGGTAACGGTACTGGGGCTCAGGTGCAATATCTCCGCGATGCGCACCAGTTTTTCGCCCGCTGCCAGCAGCTTCAGCACTTCCAGCTCCCGGTCGGACAAGGCTTCATGCGGCGGCGTTTCCTTGCTGCCGAGCGCATCGGCGAGCTTCTCCGCCAGCTCCGGGCTGATGTGCTTGCCGCCGGCGGCAACCTTGCGCACTGCCGCCACCAGGGTGGCAGCTGCAATGTCCTTGGTGAGATAGCCCGCGGCGCCGTGTTTCATCGCCCGCACCGCATAGGCATCAATCGAATGCATGCTCAACATCAGTACGGCGATATCGGGCTTTTCGGCACGCAGCAGCTTCAGCAGTTGCAGGCCGTTCTTGTCGGGCAGGCTGATATCGACCAGCGCCACGTCGAAATCATGCTCCTGCACCAGCTGCAGCGCCGCTTGCGCCGTTTCCGCCTCGCCGGTCACGTTGATGTCGTCCACGGTCTCCAGCATGCGCCGCACACCGCTGCGGATGATGCTGTAATCGTCAACCAGCAAGACCCTGATGTTTTTGCCGCTCATTTGTGTGTCCTGTCACCCCGGCAGGGGTTGGCCGCAGCGGGCCGCGAGGCCGTGGTGAATACCGTGCCGCCGCCGGGGCGGCACGTGCCTGTTCCATTTCACCATAAGCCCGGCGCCATGCCGGGGCAAGGCAGGAAAAGACCGCGGCCTTCCCGCCGGGAGCAGGCCGGCAGGCTTGCTAATATTCTGAAAATGAAGGCTTTTGTTTTTGCCGCCCGGCCGCGCTTTGCCGCGGCGGCGCGCCTTTGCCAGCGCGGCCACCTGCCGCCTGGGCTGTGTGTTACCCGCCCCG